>JBMCWS010000019.1:0-31851 GCA_048621375.1 Pseudomonadota bacterium
GAGTAAGGTGCCGTGGGCACCGAGTGCTCAGCGCTTAGGCGCAACGGGTACAGGCTCTTGAACGGCTGGTGGCAAAAGCATCGCTGCTTTTGCCAAGTGGGAGGCCGGCGTCCCCTGATGCTCAATCAGCGGCCATTCGCATCCACGTCAAGTTACTGGCTTCGGTGAGCTCGACGTCGTATCTGCAGCGGCAGGTGAATCACCGAATCAAATGAAGCCGGGGTGGTACTTTTATGAGAAGCGGCGCTGAAGCCCGCTATGTGCCCTGGTGCGGACGCTGACCGGGTCGACGGCTACTCCCGGAACCGGCCAGAATGGTTTTCCCCGGATTTAGTGAACACCTGATTTAGGAGCCATAATGGCTCTGGGAGGAGGCGAATGATCCACCACCGCGCCCCGCCCGGTGCGCTCGCGGCGAAAGAGCGCCGCGGCAATGGCGCCCGCCAGGGTGGCGCCCCCGGTGAGATCGCCCACGGAGCCGGGCTGCCCCGGGGCGGATTGCCGTCCCGGGGATCCTGGGCGAAGGCGGAGCCCGATCGACACCAGGCGGAAGGGTGGTCGAAGCCCGGTGCACCCGCGAGCTTGCCGCGGTTGGTCACTTCGAAATAGCCGTTCCGCTTCTGTCCGGCCTGCTGCAGGATCGCCATGTTCCGGGCACTGTCGCCGCCGCCGGCAGTGCGCTCGATCTTCACCACGTCGGCCCCCCAGTCGGCGAGCGTGGTCGCCGCCACCGGAACGAACGTGTGCTCGGCGCACTCGATGACCCGAATCCCTTCCATTACGTCGTACATGATCGTCTCCCTTATCCCTTGCCTGAGGGGCATTCAAAGTATATAGATGATTTATCTGTATGGATGAGTGGGGAGGGCGCCGCTGCCGCTATGAATTTTTCCGTGGTATTGCCGAATCACCTGCTGGCCGGGACGGTGAACTCCGAGCCGGCGCTCGTCGTTCTGGCGCGCGCTGCCGAAGCCGCGGGCTTCGCCGGCGTATGCGTCACCGATCATCCGTGCCCGACCGGCCGCTGGCTGGACCGGGGCGGTCACACGGCCCCCGATCCCTTCACGGCCCTCGGTTTCATCGCGGGTGCCACCAGCCGGGTGCTGTTGCATACCAGCATCCTGGTGATGCCGTACCGCAACCCCTTCATCACCGCTCGGGCGGGCAGCTCGCTCGATGTGTTCTCCGGCGGACGGCTGATCCTGGGCGTAGGGGTCGGCTATCTGAAAGGCGAGTACAAGGCGTTGGGTGCCGATTTCGACCGCCGCAACGAGCTCACCGACGAATATCTGACTGCGCTCACGGCGGCCTGGACCGAGGACGAGTTTGCCTTCGAAGGTACCGGCTACAGCGCGCGCGGCAACCGGATCCTGCCCCGGCCGATTCAGCAGCCGCATCCGCCGATCTGGGTGGGGGGCAATTCGCGGCGCGCCATACGCCGCGCGGTGCGCTACGGCGACGCCTGGTGTCCTTTCCATCTGCCCGCCGAATCGCCGGTTGCGCAGACCGCGCGAACGGCGGCGATGGGCGGCAGTGACGCGTTGCGGTCGGGAATCGCCTACCTCAGGGAGTGTGTCGATGAACTCGGTCGCGAGCGGCCGATCCGGATCGCGCTGGACAGCTTCACGAGCGCGCCGGACGCCGACACGTTCGATGCGCTGGCCGGGCTCTCGGAGCTCGGGGTGAGCTGGGTCACCGTGCACGTATCCGGTAGCACGGTGTCGCAATGGTGTGACGGGGCCCAACGCTTCGCCGAGGACATCATCGCGCATTTCAGGCGCGAGGCCGGTGCGGTGTCGGGGAGGGAGACATGAACGAGCAGCCGACTGACCTGACCGGCCGGGTCGCGATCGTCACCGGGGGAGGCGGCGGTATCGGTTACGGTATCGGAATGGCCCTGGCACGGGCGGGGGCGGACATCGTGATCGCCGACATCGAGCCCGTGCGGGCGGCACAGGCTGCGGGCGACGTGCGCGGTCTGGGGCGAGACGCTCTGCCGGTACCGACCGACGTCATGGATACCGATCAGGTGCGCGCCATGGTGGATGCGGCGCATGGGTATTTCGGCCGCCTGGACATCCTCGTCAACAACGCGGGCGGCGTCAGTGCCCGGCCGTTCCTCGAGCAGAGCGAGCGAAGCTGGCGCCGGCACATGGATATCAACCTCGTCAGCATGTTCGCGGCCACCGCGGCGGCGGTCCCGCTCATGATCGCCGGCGAGCGTGGTGGCGCGATCATCAACGTCACCAGCATCGAAGGTTTTCGGGCCGCTCCGTATTTCGCCGTGTACGGGGCCTGCAAGGCCGCCATGGTCAGCTTCACGAAGACCATGGCGCTCGAGCTCTCGGAGCACGGGATCCGCGTCAATGCCATCGCGCCGGACCATACCGTGACTCCGGGAGCGATGGGGAACCGCCAGGGTCCGGTGGATGAGACGCAGTGGCGGACGCGGCCGGCTGGGGAGGCCGAGGCGATGAATCGGGTCATTCCCCTGGGCAGCGAGGGCACCATCGAGCAGTGCGGCAATGCGGCGCTGTTCCTCGCTTCGAGCATGTCGGAATACGTCACCGGCGCAACCCTGCACGTGGACGGGGGAACCTGGGCCGCGAGCGGCTGGCTGCGGGACGAGGACGGGAACTGGACGCTGAACCAGGGGTTGCGGTTCGCGCCGCGGTGATCCGTCGCGAGGGCTTGGGCACCGCGCCTGCGGAGCGTGTCGTGGTGCAAGCGCTTCGGTGCCGAGTAGCGGTCAACCGGGCTGCTCTTCGGTGACGGTGCGGCGAATATAGTCCACGCCCGCCGTTGGGGTTGCGCTCGTCGTGTCGGTGCGCCGTCGCCGCAGGGTCTTGTCCTGCAGCTCCGAGAACGCATGACCGCCCGGCATCAGGCTTTCGCCGGGCGGTGCGATCTCGTCGATGCGATCGAGCACGTCATCGGAGAGCGTGGCCACCCCGTTCAGGTGGTGCTCGATGTGATGGAGCCTGGTCCCTCCGATCAGGGCAGTGCTCACCGCCGGATGGGCCAGAACGAAGCCGACCGCCATACGCGGCAGATCGATCCCGGCCTCGTCGGCCACCGACGCCAGAGCCTCCACCTTTTCGAGCCGGCGAAGGTTCGTCTCGGTTGCGGTATCGAATTTCTCCGGCTGCAGCCGGTGGCGGGGCGATTTCTCCACCCGCTTGCCTTTGCGGTACTTGCCCGACAGCCAGCCGCCGTCGAGGGGCGAATACGCGAGGACGCCGGCCCCGTAGGCCTGGGCTGCCGGCAGCACTTCGGCCTCCGGCGCACGCACGAACATCGAATAGGACTGCTGCTCGGCGTGCGGGGCGATCAGTCCGGCGAGCCGCGCCTTCAATGCCGCTTCGGCGATCCGCATCCCGGTGGAGTTCGACGTGCCGAAATACCGGATCTTGCCAGCGCGAACCAGATCGCTCATGGCGCCGAGGGTTTCCTCGAGGTCCGTATCGTAGTCCGGCGCGTGAAGCTGATAGATGTCGATGTAGTCGGTGCCGAGGCGTTTCAGGCTCGCTTCGACCGAAGCCATGATCCAGCGTCGGGATCCGCCGCGCTCGTTGACGTCGTCCGACATGGGCATGCCGAATTTGCTGGCGACGATCACCTTGTCGCGCCGCCCCTCGATGGCGGCACCCGTGATTGTCTCTGCTTCGCCGAATGAGTAGAAGTCGGCGGTGTCGATCAGATTGATTCCGCCGTCGAAGGCGGCATGCGCCATGCGCACGCAATCGGCCCGACGCGTCTGGCCGAACGATCCGAACTGGCCGGTACCGAGGCCCAGCACGCTGACTTTCAGACCGCTCCGGCCCAATGTGCGACGTTCCATCTCCGAGCCTCGTCAAAAAGGGGTAACCAAGTTAAACATTGCCTACTCGCTCCCTCAACCGGCGCCGGACACCAAGTGGCTACGCCATGGTCGAAAGCGACCTGCGAAACTGCACCAGCGAGCCCCCGAACAGAGCCGCCCCGATCAGGGTCAGCGCGAGAAACTGCGGCCACACCACGCCCGGGCCAGCATCCCGGAACAGGACCGCCTGGGCCAGCGAGACGAAATGGGTGGTGGGTGCGGCCGTCATGATGGCCTGCACCACTTCCGGCATGCTCTCGCGCGGCGTGGTGCCGCCGGAGAGCATCTGCAGCGGCAGTAGCACCAGGACGATCAGCAGACCGAACTGGGGCATCGATCGGGCCACGGTGCCGAGAAAGATGCCGAGCGACGTGCAGGCGAAGAGGTTCAGCACCGCGCCGGCCATGAAGAGCGCCACCGATCCGGGGATGGGCACGGCGAGCAGGCCCTGGACGACCAGGAGCAGCGAGAGCCCGGAAGCGGCGAACACCACCAGGCTCATCGCCCAGACCTTGGCGGTCATGATCTCGAACGGCGTCACCGGCATCACCAGCAGGTGCTCGACGGTGCCGTGCTCACGCTCGCGAATGAGCGCGGCACCGGTGAGGATGATGGAGAGCATGGTGACGTTGTTGATCACCTGGACGACGGCACCGAACCAGCTCTGGTTCAGGGTCTGATTGAAGCGATTGCGCAGCACCAGCTCCACCGGCAGGGCGGCGGCCCCGCGGTGCCGCTGCGCGAACGCCCGCACCTCGGCGTTGATGATGCTCTGGATGTACCCGTTGCCCGTGAAGGCCTGGCTCATGCGGGTGGCGTCGATGTTGAGCTGCAGCTCGGGCGTCCGCCCATCGAGCAGGTCGCGCTGAAAGTCCGGTGGGATGTCGAGCGCAAAGGTGTCCAGTCCGGCGTCCATGCGCGCGTCCATCTCGGCGTGAGTGATCAGCTCCGGTGGGGTGAAGTACGGGGGCTGGAAGGCGTCCACGATGCGCGCCGACAGGGATGACCGATCCTCGTCGATGATGGCGATGGGCGCCCGGTTGAGGGTCTCCGGCATGGCCGTAGCGGCGACGTACACCGAGAAGGTGAACGCGTAGACGATCAGAAAGGCCATGACCGGATCGCGGGCCAGGCTGCGCAGCTCCTTCACGCCCAGGTGCAGGATGTTGGCCGCGCGCACGCTCAGGTCTCCTGTTTCCGCAACAGGGCCAGGCACAGTGCCAGCAGCACCGGAACGGCCAGCACCATGGGGAGGTAGGAGTGGTACAGATCCTCGAAGCCGAGCCCCTTCGAGAAGGTGCCGCGGGCGATGATCAGGAAGTGCGTGGTCGGGTAGGCCTCGCCGATCACTCGGGCGGCGCCTTCGAGCGACGAGACCGGATCGAGCATGCCGGAGAACTCGGCTGCCGGCAGGATGGTCAGCACCGCCGTGGCGAACATGGCCGCGATCTGGCTGCGCGTAAAGGTGGAGAAGAGCAGCCCCATGGCGGTGGAGGCGGTCACATAGATCAGCGCGCCGATGGCGAGGGCGGCGAAGCTGCCGGTCATGGGCACGTCGAAGAGCGTGACCGAGACCAGCACCAGCAGCAGGAAGTTGAGCATGGCCAGGACGATGTACGGGAGCTGCTTGCCGAGCAGGAACTCCAGCCGCGTGGTGGGTGTGACGTAGAAGTTGATGATGGAGCCGAGCTCCTTATCGCGCACCACGCTGAGGGCCGCCAGCATTGCCGGTATCAGCATCAACAGCAGCGGTATCACCGCGGGCACCATGGCGACCATGCTCTCGAGCTCCGGGTTGTAGCGGTAGCGCGACTCGATCTCGACCAGCCCGCCGGGACGCTCGCCGAATTCCCGGGCCGCCATGCCGGTCAGCCAGTGCCCGTGTATGCCCGCGACGTAGCCACGGATGGTCTCCGCGCGGGTGGGCATGGCGCCATCGATCCAGGCGCCGATCTGCACCGGATCGCCGCGCGCGATGTCGCGCCCCAGGCCGGGCGGAATCTCCAGCGCGAGACCCAGCTCACCGGAGCGCATCCGCCGCTCCAGCTCGTCGTAGCCGCGCAGGGGCGGCCGCTCGATGAAGTACCGGGAGCCGGAGAGGCCGAGCGTGTAGTCGTGGCTCGTTACCGTCTGATCGCGGTCGAGGACGGCGAAAGTCAGATCCTCCACGTCCATGTTGATGCCGTAGCCGATCACCAGCAGCAGGATGACGCTGCCGAGCAGGGCCAGCACCGCGCGGATCGGGTCGCGCTGCAGTTCCAGTGCCTCGCGGCGGCTGTAGCTCGTCATGCGGCGGTAGTCGAACCACCGCCGGGCGGCGGTCTCCTGCGCAGGCGGGGGCTCGGTCACAGACTCGGCGATCGGCGCCGGCTCGGAGCGCTCGCCGGCCGCTTCGGTGGCAGCCTCCTGCAGATAGGCGACGAAGGCGTCGTCCAGGGTGGCGGCGCCGCGCTGCTCGATCAGGCCGGCGGGTGTGCCGCTGACCAGGACGCGACCGGCGTGCATCAGAGAGATCCGGTCGCAGCGTTCGGCCTCGTTCATGAAGTGCGTGGAGATGAAGATGGTGACCCGGTCCTGCCGCGAGAGCTCGAGCAGCGTGCGCCAGAAGTCGTCGCGGGCTACCGGGTCGACCCCGGAGGTGGGCTCGTCGAGGATGAGCATCTCGGGGCCGTGGATCATGGCCACCGCCAAAGAGAGCCGCTGGCGCTGGCCCAGCGGCAGCGCGCCCGGGAGGGCGTCCATGACCCGTGTCAGGCCGAAGCGCCGGGCCATTTCCTCGGCGCGCGGGCCGATCGCGGTCGCGGGCATCCGGAACAGCCGGGCGTGGAGCACCAGGTTCTGCCGCACCGTGAGCTCGGCGTACAGCGAGAACGACTGGGACATGTAGCCGACCCGGCGCCGGGTGGCCAGGTCGTGGGGGTCCACCTCGTGGCCGAACAGCCAGGCCCGTCCCGCGCTGGCCGGCAGCAGGCCGGTCAGCATCTTCATGGTCGTGGTCTTGCCGCAGCCGTTGGAGCCGAGAAAGCCGAAGATCTCGCCGCGCTCGATGCGCAGGTCCACGTGATCGACCGCGGTGAAGTCGCCGAAGCGCTTGGTGAGGCCCTGTGCCTCGATGGCGACGTCGCCGGCGTCGCCCGGGCGCGGGGTGATTTCCACGGGCCGATAGCCGCGACGCTTGTCTTCGGGCAGTAGGGCGATGAAGGCGGCCTCCAGCGAGTCGCTGCCGGTGCGCCGGAGCAGTTCGTCGGGCGCACCGGTGGCGAGCACGCGGCCGGCGTCCATGGCCACCAGGTGGTCGAAGCGGGCGGCCTCTTCCATGTAGGCGGTGGCCACCAGCACGGTCATCCCGGGCCGGCCGGCGCGGATCCCGGCGATCAGCTCCCAGAACTGCCGGCGCGACAGCGGATCGACGCCGGTGGTGAGCTCGTCGAGTATGAGCAGCCGGGGGTCGTGGATGAGCGCGCAGCACAGCCCCAGCTTCTGCTTCATGCCGCCGGAGAGCTTGCCGGCGGGACGGTCGGCGAACGGTTCGAGGCCGGTGGCCCGCAGCAGCTCCTCGATGCGCCGCTCCCGTTCTCCGCGGTCGTGGCCGAAGAGCCGACCGAAGAAATCGACGTTCTCGAACACCGAGAGGGTCGGATACAGGTTCCGCCCGAGCCCCTGGGGCATGTAGGCGATGCTGGGGCCGACGGCCCTGCGGTGGCCGGCGTCGGCCATGTCGCCGCCGAGGACGGTGAGCTGCCCGCGTTGCCCGGCGCGGGCGCCGGCGATCAGGGCAAGCAGGGTCGATTTGCCGACCCCGTCCGGCCCGATCAGCGCGATCATCCGGCCGGCGGGCAGGTCCAGGCGGATGTCCTCGAGGGCCGGCTTCCTGCCGTAGCGAGCCGACAGGCCGCGCAGCGTGGCCACGGCGCCCGGCGCGTCCATTACGGCAGCCTGACCTCGAGCTTTGGCGGCCAGGCCGCCTCGGGGTCGACACGCACGTAGCCCATGCCGGGCAGGCCGGTCTTGACGTTGAGCAGGTACTCCTGGAGCAGCGCCTTGGGGATCTGCAGCCGGACGCGGAACATCAGCTTCTGGCGCTCCTCGGCGGTTTCTACCGTCTGGGGCGTGAATTGGGCGACATCGGCGACGAAGGACACGGCCGCCGGTATGACATACTGCGGCGCGGCATCCAGCACCAGGCGCGCTTCGGCGCCGATGGCGAGCCGGCCCGCGTGGGTGGTGGGGAGGAAAATGGTCATGTAGACGTCGCCGAGGTCGATCAGGTTGACCACGTTGCCGCCGGCGCCCAGCACCTCGCCGGGGCGGGCCACCACGTATTGGACCCGGCCGTCCCGCGGGGCCCGCAGGATGCCATCGTCGATGTCCGCCTGCAGGCGCTCGACGGCGGCCTGTGCCGCCTCCACGTCGGCCTCGGCGCCGAGGATCTGGGCGCGCGCCGTGGTGATCGCCGCCTCTGCCGCCTGCACCTGACCCTGCGCGGCAGCGTGGGCCGCGCGTGCTTGATGAAACGCGGCGGTGGCGTCGTCGAGCTGTTGCTGCGAGGCGGCGTTCTGCTCGGCGAGCCCCTTGGTACGATCGAAGCGCCGCTCCGCTGCGTTGAGCTCCGCTTCCCGCTGGGCGACCACTGCCTGCGCCGCCGCCCGTTCGCTGATGCGTTGCGCCTGCTGGCTGCGGGCGACGTCGACGCCGCTGCGGGCCTGGCGCAACTGCGCCTCGGCCTGGCGCTTCTGGGCTTCGAGGGCGTTGGTGTCCATCCGGGCGAGCACGTCCCCCGCGCGGACGAAATCGCCATCGTCCACCTCGACGGAGGCGAGGCGTCCCGGCGTCTTGGTGGCCACATTGATCTCCACCGCCTCGATGCGGCCGTTGCTGCTGGCGATTCCGGCAGGCAGCTCCTCCCCCTGGAGCGCCCACCACGCCGCGAGCGCGGCGGCGACGGCGAGGGCGGCGAGGGCGAGCGTCGCCAGCGTTTTCCTGTTGCTCGTATCCATTCCTGGTGGCGCCGTATGCTTGCATTCGCGCGAGCGGGGGCTCGCAGGTTTTAGAGCTTACCGGAAGTGCCGGCGCGCGACTGCGCGATCCATCAGTGCTTGCTCAACCACGCTGCGGCCCGGGCCGGGCGCGAAGGACGGCCGGTCTCATGCATGGCGGGTTCTACGCGCATTTTCCCAAGCGCACCGTGCTGATCGCCGATGCCGTGGAGAGTGCGCTCGACGAGACGCGCGCTTCGCTCGCCGCCGCTGTGGAGGGTGCCGGCGAGGGCTGCGGGCTCGACGCGTTCATCGACGCCTACCTCGACACGCGCCACCGTGACCACCCCGAGCGGGGCTGTGCCGGGGCGGCGCTTGCCCCGGAGATCGCACGCGGGGACGATGGGGTGAAAGCATCGTTCACCCGAGGCATCGAGGCCATCGTCGCGTTGCTGGCGCGACAGCTTCCGCCGGGCGAAAGCGACCGGGGTCGGTTCGAGACCGCCTATACCATCTTCAGCCTGCTGATGGGGGCCCTGGAGCTGTCGAGAACCACCACCGATGCGCAATGGTCGTCGCGGCTTTTGGCGGAAGCTCGGGAGCAGGCGCTGCGGCTGGCGTCGGTGTCCGCGCATGCCAGCGCGGGGTGAAGAAGTCGCGCCGGAGCTATTGCAGCGCGTTCACCCCCTGGTCGAAGATGCGGGCATTGGCACCGACACCGGCTGAACTGGAGAGCCTGCCCGAGCATGAACAACCCGAAAAAGATCCTCGTCATCCTGGACAAGCCGAAGCACCCCCAGACCGCGCTCGGCCGGGCCGTGGCGCTGGCCCGGGAAGCCGGCGCGCACCTCCACCTGGCGTCGTTCTGCTGGCTGCCCATGGCGGAACGAAGCGAGGTCTTCGAGACCCATCAGCGCCGGGCGCTGAAGCAGTCCGCTACTTCCGAGCGTCGCCGCTGGCTGGACGCCCTGGTGCTCGACCAGGGGCTCAGCGCCGCCGACATCTCCACCGAGGTGGTCTGGACCGACGACATCGCCGGCTGGGTGGCGGAGCACGTGGACCAGGCGGGCACCGATCTGGTGGTGAAATCCGTGCACCACTCGGAATCGCTGCTGCACACCCCGCTGGACTGGCGCCTCCTGCGGGAGTGCCAGGCGCCGCTGTTGCTGGTGTCTACCCGGCGCGGCGCGCGCAGCGGCAACGTGCTGGCGACCGTCGATCTGACGAGCACGGACGCCGAGCACGAGCGCCTGAACAGCCGGGTGCTGGATGCCGCATCCCGGTTCGCCGAGCTGGAAGACGCGCGGCTGCATTGCGTCCACGCCGTGGAAGTGTACGGCTCGTTCGAGGACCTGGAGTTCTTCGACACCCCGGTGATGGAGAAGAAGGCCCGGGACGACGCGCGCGCCCGGCTCGAGGAGATGCTCGCGCCCTACGGTGTCGCCAGGAGCCACATTCACGCGCCCACCGGCAAAGTGGGGCAGGCCGTTGCGGAAGTCGCGCGTGAGATAGACGCCGACCTGCTGGTGGTGGGCACCGGCGCCCACCGGGGGCTCGGCGCCCGCCTGCTCGGCAGCTCCGCCGAGAAGATCCTCACCCGGGCGCACTGCGACGTGCTGGCCGTGCACGTGTGACCGTGGGCTCATGACGCTGCTGATCCTCGGCGGCATCTTCCTGCTCGGTCTGGTAGCGGATGTCGCCGGCCGGCTGACGCCGCTGCCCCGGGTCACCCTGCTGCTGCTCAGCGGGGTGGCCATCGGCCCCACGGGCCTGGCGCTGGTGCCCGACGACTTCATCGAGGTCTGGTTCCCCACCCTCACCCAGATCGCCCTGGCCATGGTCGGCTTTCTCATGGGGCAGAGACTGTCGCTGCGGGCGCTCAAGGATCGCGGCTCGGTGGTGGTAACCCTGGCGCTCGGCAAGGTGCTGGGCGCGGCGCTGCTGGTGGGCGGCGTGCTGATGCTGCTGGGGGTGGACCCGGTGCTGGCGCTGGTGCTGGCCGGAGTGGCCACGGCCACCGACCCGGTGGCCACCTTCGACGTGGTTCACGAGGAGCGGGCCCGCGGCCGCTTTGCCGAGACGCTGCTGTCCGTGGTGGCCATCGACGATGCCTGGGCGCTGATCCTGTTCTCGCTGCTGCTGGCCGTGGCCGTGGCGCTGGGCGGTGATCAGTCCGCCGTCGGCGTGCTCACGAGCGGGGTGATGGAAGTGCTGGGGAGTCTGGCGCTGGGCGCTGTGCTGGGGGTGCCCATGGCCTACCTCACCGGCCGGCTCAACTTCGGCTACCGGCCGGGTGAGCCCATTCAGGCGGAATCCTTCGGCTTCGTGCTGGCCTGCGCGGGTGGTGCCACGGTGCTGGAGCTGTCGCCGATTCTGGCAGCCATGACCATGGGCGCCGTGGTGGCCAGCCTCGCCACCCATCACCGGCGCCCGTTTCACGCCATCCAGGGCGTGGAGTGGCCGTTCATGATCCTGTTCTTCGTGCTGTCCGGCACGTCGCTGGACATGGACGGCGTCGACGCCATGGCGCTCACCGTGGCCGTCTACCTGGTCGCCCGGGCGCTGGGGACCTGGCTCGGCGTCTATGGCGCGGCCCGGGGCGTATCGGCGGAGGCGGACGTGCGGAATTGGATGGGCCTGGCGCTGCTGCCCCAGGCCGGGGTCGCGCTGGGCACGGCCCTCATCGCCTCCCAGCGCCTGCCGGGCCAGTCGGAAACCATCCTCACGGTGGTGCTGGCCACCACCATCGTGCTGGAACTCGGCTCTCCGCCGGTGACCCGGCGCGTGCTGAGGTGGGTGGGGGCCGCCGGCTCCGGCCGCCGGTAGCCGCCGGCTACGGCCGTAGCCGGGGTCTACCGCCCCGGCGCCTCGGGCTCGGCGCGCGGAGCCGTGGCGGCGGGCCAGTCGATGATGAAGGCGCCGCGCAACGCCCCCACCGAGAACCCGGTGGCGCGATCCTCGGGGTAGTGCTCGGCCAGTGCCTCGGTCACCGCCGGCGCCAGCCGTTCCCCATGGCAGGTGGCGCACGGCGGCTGCAACACGATTGCGCGCATGTAGCGGGCGCTGCCGTCGCCGTGCACCGTGTAGCGCTCGGGCGCTACCGCGGCATCGGCATCGACCTCGGCGCGGAACGCCTCGAGCACCTCGACCGCGGCCGGATCCGGCGCGTTGTCCGGGTTGCGCACGCGCAGCGCCGTCCGCCCGACCGCCGCGCCCGAGGCCTCGCTCGCGCGCGCGGCGATGGCCGGCGCCACTTCCCGGCAGACATCGATGGCCTGCACCGGCCCGCCTTCGGCCATCGCCGCCTGCAACTCGCCCATCAGCGTCTGCTGGAAGTCGGCGACGATGGATCGGGAATGCTCGAACCGCGAGTCGGCCCCCCACACCTGCGCCGCCGCCAGCAGCACCAGCCAGGGGAACACCCGGGGCTTGTTATTCATGGCTGCCTCCCGCTTTGCCCGGCGTGGTGGAGGCAAAGACTGTTCCAGCTTGAATTCCACCGCGCCCGCACTACATTAGACCCATCTAAATTAGATGTGGACGAAGTCATTCATGGCCACGGCCGATTGCATGATCGATCCCGGGGAGCTGTCCGGGCATGCCGACGCCGCTGCGCGCCTGTTGAAGGCGCTGGCGAACCCGCACCGGCTGCAGGTGCTCTGCGCGCTCGGCGACCAGGAGCTCTCCGTGGGCGAGCTGAACGCGCGCATTGCGCTGTCGCAGTCCGCGTTGTCCCAGCACCTGAAGGTACTGCGGGACGACGGCCTCGTCACCACCCGTCGCGCGTCCCAGGCCGTCTACTACCGGATGGCGGAGGGCCCGGCGCGCGAGGTCATTCAGGTGCTGCACCGGCACTTCTGCAGTGGCCCGGCCGCGCGCCGTGCGCCGCGGAAACGAGCATGAGCGCCGGGGGCCGCAACCGCCCGGTATGGCGGCGCAGGGGGCGGGCCGCGGCACTGGCGCTGATCGCCGCGGCGGCCATGCTCGCCGCCTGCGCCGAGGACGGATCGCCTGCCAGGTCCGCGAGCGATGCGCGATCGTCAGCGCCGGCTCCCGCGCTGGAAACGGCGCCGGTGGTCCGCGCGCCGGTGCCCCGAGGGACGCGATTCGATGGCGTCGTCGAGGCACTGAACGAGGCCACCGTCGCCGCTCAGACGGGCGGGCGGGTGCGCGCGCTGCCGTTCGACGTGGGTGACTACGTGCCCGAGGACGAGGTGGTCGTGCGTCTCACCGACACTGAGCAGCGCGCACGGGTCGCCTCGGCCGAAGGCGCGCTGGCCCAGGCGCGGGCGCGGCTGACCGAAGCGCAGCTCGAGTTCGAGCGCGTGCAGGACTTGTTCGAGCAGGAGCTGATCGCCAAATCAGAGCTCGATCGCGCCGCCGCCGACCTGGCGTCGGCCCGCGCTCGGGTCGAGGCGGGCCGGGCGAGCCTGGAGGAGGCCCGCGAGCAGCTCGGCTACACCGTGATCCGGGCGCCGTACGCCGGCACGCTGGTGGAGCGCCACGTGCAGGTGGGCGAGACCGTGCGCCCCGGCACGCTGCTGCTCACCGGTCTCTCTCTCGAGCGCCTGCGAGCGGTGGTGGAGATTCCCCAGCAGCACATCGGGGCGTTGCGCGCACACCGGGAGGTACGGGTGCTCGCCGATGGGCAGTCGCTGCCGGCGCAGGAGCTTCGCATCCCGCCCAAGGCGGATCCGGGCACGCACACGTTCCGCGTGCTGGTGACGCTGCCGGAAGGGGACCACGGCATCTTCCCGGGGACCCTGGTGAAGGTCGCGTTCGTCAGCGGTGAGGCGGCGCGGTTGCTGATTCCGGCGGACGCCGTGGTGCGTCGTGGCGAGCTCACCGGCGCCTACGTCGTAACCGACGACGGCGTCGGGTTTCGTTACCTGCGCACCGGCACGCCGACCGCCGATGGGCGGGTGCCCGTACTGGCCGGGCTGGAACCGGGCGAGCGGGTGGCGCTCGATGCGGTGGCCGCGGCCGCGGCCTACAAGCGTGGGCCGGCCGGCGCGGCGGCGGGCGGGCCGTGAACGGCAGCGGGCGCATGGGAATCTCCGGCCGCATCGCGCGCGCCTTTCTCACCACCGAGATCACCCCGTTGCTGGCGCTGACGGGGCTGTTGCTCGGTGTGTTCGCGGTGCTGGCAACCCCGCGGGAGGAAGAGCCCCAGATCGACGTGACGTTCGCCAACGTGTTCATTCCTTATCCCGGCGCGGCCGCGGGGGAGGTGGAATCGTTGGTCACCACGCCCGCCGAGCGCATCGCCGCCGAGATCGACGGGGTGGAGCACATCTACTCCACCTCGACTCCGGGCATGGCTCAGCTCACCGTGCGCTTTCACGTCGGCGAGCCGCGCACCGAAGCCATCGTTCGCTTGTACAACGCCTTCTATTCGAACCGGGACTGGCTGCCGCCGAACCTCGGGGTCGGTCAGCCGCTGATCAAGCCCAAGGGGATCGACGACGTGCCCGTGGTGGCGGCCACGCTCTGGAGCGAGGATTCCGCGCTCACCGCCGCGGATCTGCTGCGTATCGCGCACACCCTGGAGGCCGAGCTGCAACGGGTGCCCGGCACCCGGGACATCGAGACCCTGGGCGGGCCGGATCGGGTGGTGCGGGTGGCTTTCGATGCCGAGCGGCTGGCCGGCTACGGGCTCGCTCTAAACGACCTCCGCCGGGCGCTCGCGTCCGCCAACGCGTCCCGCGACGCCGGCGGCCTGGTGCACGACGGTGAGCACGTGCTGGTGCAGGCAGGCACGTTCCTGTCGACCCCCGAGGAGGTGGCGGACCTGGTGGTGGGAGTGCGCGACGGCGCGCCGATTCTGCTGCGCGACGTGGCCGAGGTCGGTGAAGGCGCGGATCAGCCGGCGCAGTACGTCACCTTCGGCACGGGCCCGGCTGCCGGCGTCGAGACGGCGGGCCGTCACCCGGCGGTGACCCTCTCGGTGGCGAAGAAGCCGGGGGAGAACGCGGTGGTGGTGGCCGACCAGGTCATCGAGCGTCTGGACGCCCTGCGCGGCATTCACGTGCCGGACAGTGTCGAACTCGCCGTCACCCGCAACTATGGGGATACCGCCCAGGACAAGGCCCAGACGCTGATCCAGAAGCTGATCTTCGCCACCGCCTCGGTGGTGCTGCTGGTGCTGGTGACCCTGGGCCGGCGCGAGGCGCTGGTGGTCGGCGCGGCCGTGGTGGTCACCCTGGCGATCACGCTGTTCGCCTCCTGGGCCTGGGGATTCACGTTGAATCGCGTGTCGCTGTTCGCACTGATTTTCTCCATCGGCATCCTGGTGGATGACGCCATCGTGGTGGTCGAGAACATCCACCGCCACCTCGAGATGGGCGGCCGGCGGCTGCTCGAGGCCATCCCGCTGGCGGTGGACGAAGTGGGCGGACCCACCATTCTCGCCACGTTCACGGTAATCGCCGCGCTGCTGCCCATGGCGTTCGTCACCGGCCTGATGGGCCCGTACATGCGCCCCATCCCGATCAACGCCTCCACGGGTATGCTGATCTCGCTGGCGGTGGCGTTCGTGTTCACGCCCTGGTTGTACCGGCGGGTATTCGCCCGCGTGGCGCACGAGACACACGGCGCGTCGGACGACGCGGCCCGGGGCGGCGAGCATGCCGGCTTGCTGCACCGGGTGTTCACCCGGACGATGACGCCGTTGCTGCGCGGGAACCGCGGACGCGGCTACCGCTACGGCATGCTCGGCGTGCTGCTGGTGCTGATCGCGCTGTCCCTGGCTTTGGTGGGCGCCGGCGCGGTGGTGATGAAGATGCTGCCGTTCGACGACAAGAGCGAGTTCCAGGTGCTGGTGGACATGCCGGAGGGCACACCGCTCGAAGACACCCACGCGGTGCTGCAAGCGCTCGCGGATCATCTGGAGACAGTGCCGGAGGTCGCGGACTACCAGATCTACGCCGGTACCTCGGCGCCCATCAACTTCAACGGGCTGGTGCGCCAGTACTACCTGCGCCGGGAACCGCACCAGGGCGACATCCAGGTGAACCTGACGGCCAGCCGCGACCGGCCGTCGCACGACATCGCCCTGGCCGTGCGCCCGGCGCTCAGCCGGATCGGCGAGCGCCACGGCGGTCGGGTCAGCTTGGTGGAAGTGCCGCCGGGACCACCGGTGATGGCGCCGCTGGTGGCGGAGATCTACGGGCTCGATTACCAGCGCGGGCTCGACGTGGCACGTCGCGTGGCGGCGGTCTTTGCCGATACCGCTCACGTAGTGGACGTGGATACTTCGGTGGAGGCGCCGCAGACCAAGCTGGTGGTGGAGGTGGACCGGGCCCGCGCGGCCCAGCTCGGTGTCTCCCAGTCGTCCGCCGCTGCGGTGGTGGCCGCCGCGCTCGACGGTGAGGACATGTCGTACCTGCACGATCCCCAGGCGCGGGTGCCGGTGCCCGTCCGCGTCGAGCTGCCGGCCCGCGAGCAGGACGGCGTGGAGCGGTTGCGCACGTTGCGCGTACGCGCGGACGACGGCACGCTGGTGTCGCTCTCGGAGATCGCCCGGATTCGCAGCGTCAGCCGCGATCAGACCATTCACCACAAGGACCTGCAGCGGGTGGTGTATGTGACCGGTGACGTGGCCGGCGGCCCCGACAGCCCGTTGTACGGCATGCTGGCGATCGCGGAGACCCTCGAGGCGACGCCGGTGGACGGTGCGCCGTTGGTTCAGCACTACGTCGCGGCGCCGGAGAATCCCTACCGCTGGTCGATGAAGTGGGACGGGGAATGGCAGGTCACCTTCGAGACGTTCCGCGACATGGGCGCCGCTTACGCGGTGGGCCTGATCCTGATCTACCTGCTGGTGGTGGGGCAGTTCCGCTCGTACGGCGTGCCGCTGGTGATCATGGCGCCGATTCCGCTCACGTTGATCGGTATCCTCCCTGGCCACGCGCTGCTTGGACAGCCGTTCACGGCGCCGTCGATGATCGGGATGATCGCGTTGGCCGGGATCATCGTGCGCAACTCCATCCTGCTGGTGGACTTCATCCAGCACGAGGTCCGGGCCGGGCAGCCGCTGGAACGGGCCACCGTCGCCGCCGCCGCCGTGCGCGCGCGGCCCATCGCGCTCACCGCCGTCGCGGCCATGCTCGGTGGCTTCTTCATTCTGGACGACCCGATCTTCAGCGGCCTCGCGGTGTCACTGATCTTCGGGCTGTTCGTGTCGACGGTGCTGACGCTGCTGGTGATACCGGTGGTGTACTACCACTACTACTGGCGGCAGGAAGAAGATCAGGCGAGCGAGTGATGCCGGGGGACGCCGGCGTCAGCCGTCGTCGAGGGTCACGGTGCGGCAGTAGGCGGCGGTATCGCGCTCGGCGCACACCTCGAACGCCTCGCCCAGCGAGACCATGGTGTAGGCGATCTGCGCCGGATCCACCAGTGGCTGCCCGTCGATGCGGGTGAGGCGATCGCCGGTACGGAATCCCGCCCGGGCCAGGGCGTTGCGGCTGGTCATCTCGGCGATGCGCATGCCGCTCACGTAGCCTTCCGTAGCCTGCTGCACGTCGAATACCGGCTCGAGCGTCACCGCCTCGAAGAGCCGACGCACCTCGGGACGGGCGTCCGAAGCCCTCAGCCCGTCGAGTTCCACAGTTTCGGAGAAGCGCGCCTCGGCGGCTTCCCGGAGCTCCAGCAAGCGCCGCTCACGGCGGGCTTCTTCCGGCGTCATGCCTTCGGGCAGCGGCGCCTCGGTCGCGGCTGGCGTTGACTCGGGCTCGGCGGCGGGCTCCTCGGGCTGCGGGGAAGCGGGCGCCTCGGACGCAGCCACCGCGGGCTCGGGATCCGCTGCCGCAGGCTCCGGAGCGCCGCCGCCCGCCCCGGCGCGGAACCACAGTGCCAGCGCTCCGGCGGTGGCTACCACGAGAACTCCGACGATCCAACGCTTGCCCATGACGGACCTCCCAGGCTGTGAACGAAAAACGGGATCCGCGAGGCATCCCACGGACGCCTCGCGGATCCACGCGGGTCAGGACTTCAGAAGCACCAGAAGTTGGTGATGCAGTAGTCCTCGTCGAGGAAGCCGACCATGATCCCCATGTCGTGATCGGTGGTGTCCGGGCGATGAATCTGCGTGTGCGTCATCATCTGATCGCCCTTGTCCACGTCGGTGTCGATTTGCGAACAGAAGGTCATGTCGGCGATGTTGCCGTTGTAGTTGTCGAGCCCCAGCCAGTCGGACGTGACCACGTTGGCCGACTCGGGATGGGCATCGTCGGTGCCGAGGCCTGGACCCACGGGCGCGTAGGGGGAGCCTTCGGAGTAGCCGGCCACCGAGGTGCAGACGTTGTCGTCGGTGGTCTCGTTGCGCCAGGCGATGCTGATGCCGTAGTTGTGCACGTGACCGGCCATGTCCAGCACCGTATGGGAGCGGTCGGCTTCCCAGGCCCACTTGACGTCGGAGTAGCCGGCCGGTACCTCGACCTCGGAGTCCTCGCACTGGTCGATGTCGACCCAGATCGGGCGGATGCGCTCGCGATTCTCGGCACTGGCGTCCACCCAGGTGAACTCGTACTCGAAGTACACGGTCTGCGCCTCGGGCGCCATGTTCATCAGGTGGTAGACCAGGCCCCACTCGTCGCCCTCGGCGACGTAGTAGCCGTTTCCGGGGGTCATCTCGCCGAAGGTGCGCTCGTTGCCGGCGGCGAAGAACCGCTCGTTGCCGCCGACCACGCCGCCCAGGCGCTTGATGCTCTTGCCGCTGAAGATATTGGGCCGGCAGGTGATGTCCGGCCGCGAGAAGTTGAAGTTCACCACGTGGTGCAGCATCAGGCCGTTGTTGAAATTGCCGGTGGTCCCGTCGGGCAGCACCAGATTGGGCTTGATGCCGGTGATGTAGCAATCTTCACAGGGTTTGGTCACCGGGTAATCGGCGACGTCGGAGTACAGGCTCAGCAGAAACTCGGAGAAGCCGGACGCCCCGGCAATCTCGTTGTGGGCCTCCCCCGGCCCCTCCGAGGTCGCCGCCGGCAGGTGGATGGGCCCCCAGCGCACCGTGGTGTGCTGCTCCTGGGCCTGTACCGTGGACATCGACAGCAGGGCCATGGCGAGCCCCGCGACGCAGCCGCGGACCGTTGCGATCTTCATAGGTCTCTCTCTCCCGCTTCGACTTGGAAGCATTGAACCGAACACAATGTCTTTCGCGTTCCGGGGGCGGGCCGATCACTGCACCTCCCAACTGACACGCCCCCATGTCCGAACTATACGTTTGGACACGACGTCATGTCAAAAACTCACATGCCAGTGCAAGCATTCGGCGATGAAGTCGCTTCCCATAGCTGTTTAAATGGAGGCTTATGAAAGACGCCAACAAGGACGCGGGCGGAACGCACAAGGGGCGCCCATACCGGGGGGAAGCCTCGGAGAGCCGGGTGATGCGCCGGCGTGCGGCGCTGATCGAAGCCGGCCTCGAGCTGTTCGGCACAAAGGGGTATCGCACGACCTCGGTGAAGGAGATCTGCAGCGCCGTGGGCCTCACCGAGCGCTATTTCTACGAGTCTTTCAGCAACCGTGAGGCGCTGCTCGCAGCCGTCTACCAAACCATCATCGCGGAGATGAGCGTGTCTCTCGAATCGGCGCTGCGGCGGCGCCGCGGCGACTCCGAGGCGCGCGTGCGCGCCCTGCTGCGGGCGTTCTTTCGCTACGTGCACAACGATGAGCGTCGCGCGCGGGTGATGCTGGTGGAGGTTCTGGGCATCAGCCCGGAGATCGATCGGCTCTATCACACCGCGGTGCGCAACCTGGCCGAATTGATGGAGCACCCGGCGCTGGGTCTGTTTCCGGCGCGAACGGACCGGGAAAAGCACGTCACCAGCATGGGGCTGGTGGGCGCCATGGCGCAGATCGCCACCCACTGGATGCTCGACGGTTTCCGCACCCCCTTTCGCCAGGTGGAGCGGGGAACGTCGCGGCTGTTCCTGGCCATGGCGGCCGCGGCCCGCGATACCGACTAGGCTACTGTGGCCGGGGGCTCCCCATGATGACCGGCAGCTCGTGGCGCTCCGGCAGGCCCCGTCGGATGGCGACGGCGCCGTCGTCGCGGTAGAAGGTGGTGGGGGTGGCCCGCAGCCCCAGCTCCTGCATCAGGCGGGTGTTGTCTTCGAGGGCGGCGCGCCCCGACTCCACGGCCGCGGAGGCGACGGAGACGCCGCCCGCGTCGAAGCGTCGATAGTTCTCCTGCAAGGCTGCGGCCGGGTCCTCGCTGCCGAGAATGGTGGCGGCTTTCGCCGGGCTGTCCTCGGCCAGGATCCCCACCACGATGTGACGAAGCTGAACCCGGCCGGCTTCGATCCACGGCGCCGCCGCGTCCCTCAGCTTGTAGCAGTAGGGGCAGTTCGGGTCGGTGAGGGTGTAGATGACGGTGTCTGCATCGTCGGCCCCATCCTGCACCCAGTGGCTGTCCTCGAGCTGGGGCCAGACGTCCGCGAACTTGGGCGCGGTCACCCGCTGCTCCAGTTCCGGTGCCGTCAGGTTGCGGCCCCGGGCGTCGAGCAGGGTGCCCACCAGCACGTGCTGGCCGTCCTCGGTGAGATACAGGGCCACCGGCTGCCCGCGCATCTCGCCCGCGTACCCGGTCAGGCCGCCCGGGGCTTCGAACTCGCCGACGACCTCGACCGCGCCCCGGTCGATCAATTGTTGGACGGGATCCGGGTACTCCGCCGCCGCAACGGCGGCGGGCGCGGTCAGCACCAGCGCCAGCAGCGTGCGGGTGAGGTGGGGGGTGCGTGGGCTCATGTGTGCTCCTCGGTGTGACGGATGGTGGCGCAGGAATGCTCGGCGACGGCCAGGGGAACCACCAGCAGGCGTTCAGACCCGTCGCGTCCGCCCGATTCTCCAGGCGCAGGTCGGGATCATACCGGCGTGCGATGGTGGCGACGATAGCGAGTCGGTCCCGGTGCTTTCGCTGGAGGCTGCGCGATGGAGGCACGCCGCTGTGCAAGCTGGTTGACAAGCAACAAAGCGGACGTGTTACGACTTGCATAAGGCGTTTCCGAAGTGTTTCAAAACGGAGGCGCCTCGTGGGCCTGAACCAGTTGCTGAAGCTCGCAGCCCTGATTCCAATGGCCATGGCCATCGCTGCCCTGGGGGTAAATGTATCTGTCCGGCGCCATCGGCATGGAGATCGTGGGGGCGTTCGCGAGCGAGCACGGCATCGACAATTTCTCCTACGAGCTCCTCGCGAACGTCGAGGAGATTCTCGAGATGCTGGCGATCGTGCTCTTCATCGCAACGCTGCAGGCCTACCTTCAGCGGCTGCAGAGCGGTTTCGTTTACGCACCGTCACCGGCCGTCGCCGGTCGTTGACGGTGCGAGGTCACCGGGGCCCGGCGGTCCAGCGGCGCGTACCCGGTGCCGGGGGATCCGAGGGCGGTCCGGCGATGCATTGCGCGATTGCCATCCAGCGGTGCGCCACCGGCCCCTGGACCGACAAATCCGTGTCGCGAACGTGTCGCCGTTGGGTGGCGACGAGACAGAAGTCCACCGCGTCGCCGCTGACCCGTTGGGCCCCTCCGGATCGTTCCAATGCCGCTGTGCGCCCGACGGGGCCGTGCTCCCGGCCTCCGGAGCTGTTCGGCGGCATGAAAGGGGTGAGCGAGCTGTGGCTGGAGAAAGCCTGATGAAGGTCAGCGTCGACCGTGATCGCTGCCAGGGCCACGGCATGTGCAACCTGATCTGTTCCGAGGTGTTCCGGCTCGACGACGAGGGCTTCGCGCAGGTCGCCGCGGAATACGAGCGCGTACCTGGGGCGTTCGAGGATACCGTACGCCTTGCGGAAGTTCAGTGTCCGGAACGGGCGATCGCCGTGAGCGACGACGACTGACCCGGTCCCGCTTCCCGGTTCGACGCCTTCACGCCGGCGGCAGAATGCGCCGATCCATGAGGTCGTTCAGCCAGTAGCAGAAGCTCTCCTCGGTGTTCCATGTGTCGGTGAAACCCGCCTGCTTGATTTTCACCGTGCTCAGGTAGGTCGGCGCCGGCGGCTGCTCGGCGCCGTAGGCGAAACACAGATCGGCGTAGTGGTGCGACTCGCCGAGCAGCGCCGTCATCGGGATGTCGCGCAAACCGTGTTCGGCGACGATGGCGCGCCACAGGTCTTCGCGCTCGGGCAGATAGCGGGCGAGCGAGATGGGTTCATCCGGGCCGGTTTCGACGCCGAGGGTCCGCGCCATGGCAGGCCACATGTCGCGAAACGAGAACACCTCGCCATTGGTGAGATTGAAGGTCTCGTTTGCGGCCTCGGGCGCCCGAGCCGCCCACAGCGCCGCGCGAGCGATGAGCCGGGTATCCACGGCCTCCCATACCCACTCGGCGCCGCCGGGGAAGCTGAACGGCTTGCCTTCCGCCCGCCGGATGGCCGCATAGAGCCCGATGACAGGTGGCAGGTTCATGACCACGCCATGATTGGGACCAACGATGAGCTGGGGTCGGAAGATGGTGAACGCGTAGCCGCGCTGGGCGGACTGCTCGCGCACGAAATCCTCGTGCAGCCAATAGAAGTTGGGATGCTCGACCCGCGGGCGGTCCTCCCGGGCCGGCACGCGCATGGGTTGAAAGTGGCCGCCGTAGGCCTTGGTGCCCTGGAGCAGGGTGACGTGCTCCAGGCGCGCCGAGTCCGCCAAAGGCTCCATGAGGTTGCGGATCATCCTGCCGTTGGTTTCGATCTGGTGCGGGTCAGTCCAGCCCTCGACGAGACCGGGCATCTCGTAGACCGCGGCATAAATCACGTGGGTGACGGCGCCGAGCCGCGCCGCAGCGTCACGGCACCCCTGCGGATCCCGCAGATCGATGGGCAGGTGGGTGTAGCGCCCGGGCGCCCGGCCGGCCATCGCCTCGATCAGCTCCGGTGGTCGCCGGGCCACGGCCACGACGTCCCACCCTGCCTGCAGAAAAGCGATGCCCGCCGCCGAGCCCACCAGCCCGCTGGCTCCTGCGATCAGCACCGTCCCGGACATTCGTGCGTTCCCCTGAGTCATGGAGGCGAAAAGCTATCAGGTCCCGAACGGCGTTGCACGGAGCGCAGCGCCGGAGACACTGCCACCCATGTTCCGGGTGCTCCCCCGACTTCTGGGGTAGGCTACGCGCTGTGTAAAGGAACGGGGGCTACTGTTGACGTTCTTCGAGATAGCGGAAGTGCTCGGCAATGTCGGGGAGTTCGTCGGCTCTCTCGGGGTGCTCGCAACCCTGGCTTATCTGTCGGTTCAGGTGCGGGCTGCGGGCCAGTCGTCGAAATTCGCCGCCATTCAGGCCAACCGCTCCGAGCGGCTGGAGTGGTTCAAGGCGGCGCGGGATTCACCCTACATCGCCGCCATCTACCAGAAGCAGGAAAACGGGGAGCCGCTCGGCGAGGCGGACCAGTACCGTCTCGAGATGCATTCGGCCGGTATGTGGGCGCTGATCTTCTCGGACTGGGTGCAGAGCGAGCTGGGTCTGGCCGGGGAGTACGCGACCAAAGAGGGAATCACGCTCCACATGGCCCTCAACCGGCCCGCGGCCATGCGCTGGTGGGATGCCAACGGCCCGCGGACGTATCCGCCGGTATTCGTGGAGTTCGTGGAATCACGGCGAGCCGGCAAGGCCGTGACGACGTGAACCACTGCCGGCGGCGACGTCCGGACGCCCTCTGGCCCGCGGTCCGCCGAGCTGATATAACCGATAGGCGCGCGGGACAATCGGGGTGCGCAGGCGGGCAATGACGCCGCTCTCTCCGTCATCTGCGCGCAACTCGAGGACGGGCAGCCGTTCCACAGGCTGGAGATGTTCAGCGCCGTTCGGCACACCGGCAATGGCGACTGCCGCCGAAGGGGAGAATCATGGCACGAGACAGCGTGCGCTACGAAGAAGCGGGCGGGATCGCGCGCATCACGCTCGACCGGGCGGAGAAGCACAATGCCCTGAACCATGCGCTGCTCGACGGCCTCGACGAGGCGCTCGCGGCGGTAGAACGCAGCCGCGACGTCCGGGTCGTGGTGCTGGCCGGCGAGGGGCCGTCGTTCTGCGCCGGCTACGACCTCGGCGGCAGCGACTACACCACCCCGCCGGCGCCCGAGGGCGAGTGGACGGTGGACAACGCGCTGATGACACTGCGCGGCATCGAGAGCCGCTACCAGCGGCTGTGGAATCTGCCCGTGCCCACAATAGCCCGAGTGCACGGACACGCGCTGGCCGCCGGCTGCTATCTGCAGCTTCTCTGTGACATCTCGGTGGCCGCCGAGGACGCGCGCCTGGGGCATCCGGCGGTGCGCATGGGCGGGGTCACGAGCATGCCGCTGTGGCAGGAGATCCTTGGTCCGCGAATCGCCCGCTACCTGCTCATGACCGGGCGCACGGTGAGCGGCGCCGAGGCGGCGCGGCTGGGTCTGGTGACGCTGACCGTGGCATCCGAAGCGCTCGACGACACCGTGAACGGCATCGTCGACGATTGTCTGGAGGTCCCCCGCGCCGGCGCCCTCCACGCCAAGGAAGCGCTGAACACGGCCTTGGAGATCCAGGGCGTTGGGGCGCTGTTCCGCTACCATGGGCAGATGAACGGTCTGGGACGGCTGCGCGGCGGGCGGCTGTGAACGGTCGGCGAACGAATTCGGAGAGGTATTCATGGAACACCCGTTCGCGTCACTCATCGGCCTCGAGGTCGATGATGCGGAAGAGGGCGCGAGCGTGTGCTCGCTGGTGATCGATCCCGCGAGCCACCACAATCCGCACGGGGTGACCCATGGTGCGGTGCTGTATGCGCTGGCCGATACGGGCATGGGCGCGGCCGTATACACCCGTCTGGGTGCGGGACAGACGTGCGCAACGGTCGAGATCAAGTTCAACTACTTCCGCTCGGTGCGACAGGGAAAGGTGCGCTGCGAGACCGCGATCGTGAATCTCGGGCGAACCATCGCGAGCCTGGAGTCGCGGCTGTACGCGGACGGTGAGCTGGTGGCCAGTGCCAACGGAAGCTATGCGATCCGCAATGCGAACGGGCGGGACCAGGGAGCGTAGCGTGAGGGGTCGAGAGTTTCGCGTACGGCGAGCTGCCCGATGGCACGCCGACGGTCGGAATCAACGTCAACTGCCTGGACGGCGCGGACCCAGGACGCTCAGCAGTCAGCATGTCGACGGCAGCAGTCTGTAGCGGCGCAACCGGGGCGGGTCGGGCCGCCGCACCACGATCGACCCGCGCGAGGAGGCCACTCATGTGGAACTGGGAGCACCACGACATGATGGGCGGCATGGGCCTGGTCTGGCTCCTGATCGCGATCGTCATCGCAGCGGTGGTGTGGGTCAGCATTGGCGCGCGCTACCGCCGCCGCCGCGACGAGGAGGAGACCCCGGAGCAGGTCGTGAAGCGTCGCTACGCCAACGGGGAGATCGACCGGGAGACCTACGAGAAGACCCTCGAGGATCTGCGTCGCTGACCGGTCAGCCGCCCTTCGGGAGCGAGCGGTCGCGCTCCATGGCCCGCCATCGCGCGGGCGTCAGCCCCGTCCATCCCTGGAACGCGCGCGTGAAGGCAGCCGGGTCCGAATACCCCATGCGCTCGGCGATCTGCGCCACGGGGGTGGTGGTCTGGCGCAGGTAGTTCTTCGCACGCTCGCTTTGTACCCGCCGCAGCACCTCGGCGTAGGAGGTGCCCGCGGCATTGAGGCGGCGCGCCAGGGTGCGCGTCGACACCCCCAGCATGTCGGCGAGTTGTTCCCGGCCCGGCGGCGGCGTATAGGCCCAGAGCAGCCGGGTGCATTGCTCGGCGACGTCTTCCTCCTCGGCGAGCAGGCTCGAGAACGAGCGGGCAATCTTGGAATAGCGGCGGAAGGGCAGGGCGCCGGCGTGCACGGGTACCGCGTCGGTGACCCCCGAGGGATAGAGGATCTCGGCCGCGGGGGCGTCGAACGTCACCGGAAAATCCAGCCAGTCCCCGGGACGGAAATGGGCCCCGGGGTGGGGGAACGGCAGCGAGATGGCGAGTGGCCGGATGGCGCGGTCGATGATGTCGCCGATCAGGTGTTCCACGGACATCAGATCGGTGGTGACGCAGTATTCCCGCAGCGCCGCCGCATCCACGCCATCCGGCGCTGGTGCGTCCATCTCGAATCCGATGGTCACCCGCCCGTCGCCGGCGGTGACGGCGATGCGGGAGTGACCCCAGCACAGCTCCGGGCAGGCGAGCATCATGTCGAGTGCGTCCAGCACGGTGGGCGCGTGCTGCATGGCGAGCCCCAGGATACCGTAGTGGTTGATGCCGATGGCGCTGAAGGTCTCGATGGCGAATTGGGCGCAGGTGCGCTGGGACTCGGCGATCCGGCGCAGCATGACCGCGAGCGCGGTCAGTTCCCGATCCACGGAGATGGGAAAGTCGGGGTCGGCGGCGGCGCGCGCCGGCAGCCCCGCGAGACGCAGGATGCCGCGGAGCGCATCGTCGTCGAGGCCGGCCAGGCCGCACTGGCCCAGCAGCCCGGCGACGGTCCTGCGGCGGGTGGCGAGGCTGCCGGTGGTGAGGGTGCGATTGGGCACGGGCCATCAGAACAGGAAGTGTATGGCCTAAAATATCAATTCTGTGGCCCCCGAAGCAATGGCTGCCAGGGGCGGCCCTTCCTACGCTGGGACCTCGTGCAGATCTGTCCGGGAGGATGCAATCATGAGTGAAGCCCCTGTCCTGCAGCCGCAAGCGGATGGCCCCGAGCACTTCGACGTGCTGATCGTGGGCGCCGGGATCTCCGGTGTCGGTGGCGCCGTGCATCTCACCACCGAACTTCCCGGCAAGTCGTTTGTGGTCCTCGAGAATCAGGAGAGCTTCGGCGGCACCTGGCGGACCCACACGTATCCCGGTATCCGGTCGGATTCCGATTTGTACACGTTCGGTTACCGTTTCAAGCCGTGGACCGGCGCGCCCATCGCCACCGCCGACGCGATACTCGATTACATGAGCGAGGTGATCGACGAGTACGGTATCGAGCCGCACATCCGCTACGGTCACGAGGTGCTCTCCGCCTCCTGGTCGAGCGAAGAGGGCCTGTGGCTGCTCACCGTCCGCCGCAAGGACACCGGGGCGGAGGTGACGTTCACCTGTTCGTTCCTGTGGATGTGCCAGGGCTACTACCGGCACTCGCAGGGCTACACGCCGGAGTGGCCGGGCCTGGACCGTTACCGCGGCACCATCGTGCACCCGCAGACCTGGCCCGACGGCCTCGACTACGAGGACAAGGAGGTGCTGGTGATCGGCTCCGGCGCCACGGCGGCGACGCTCGTCCCGGCGATGGCGGAGAAAACCCGGCACATCACCATGCTGCAGCGCTCGCCGACGTACTTCGCGCCGGGCGAGAACCGCAACGAGATGGCCGACATGCTGCGTGAGCTGGACGTGCCCGAGGAGTGGGTGCACGAGATCGTGCGCCGCAAGATCCTCCACGACATGAAGGAAATCACCCGGCGCTCCTTCGAGGAACCCGAGGCATTGAAGCAGGAGCTGATCGACGGCGCGCGGGCGTATCTCGGCGAGGACTTCGACGTGGAAACCCACTTCACCCCGCGTTACCGGCCCTGGCAGCAGCGCCTGGCGTTCGTTCCCGACGGGGATCTGTTCCGCGGCATCGCCGAGGGCAAGGCATCGGTGGTGACCGACGAGATCGAGACTTTCACCGAGACCGGGGTGCGGACCAAATCGGGCAAGCAGCTCGACGCCGA
Organism: Pseudomonadota bacterium; assembly: GCA_048621375.1. Classification (GTDB taxonomy): domain Bacteria; phylum Pseudomonadota; class Gammaproteobacteria; order Pseudomonadales; family Azotimanducaceae; genus UBA7803. The sequence continues at coordinate 27,520 of JBMCWS010000019.1, forward strand.
CATCATCATCACGGCCACGGGTTTCGAGCTGTGCATGTTCGGCGACATCGATTTCCGCGTGGACGGCGAGCCGGTGGACTTCTCGGAGACGGTCACCTGGCGCGGCATGCTGTTCAGTGGCGTGCCCAACATGTGCTGGGTCTTCGGGTACCTGCGCACGAGCTGGACCATGCGCGCCGATCTGATCTCCGATTTCGTGTGCCGGCTGCTGTCGCACATGGACGCCAAGGGCGTGGACGTGGTGACGCCGAGGCTGCGGGACGAGGAAGCCGACATGGAACGCTTGCCGTGGGTGTCGGAGGAGAATTTCAACGCCGGTTACCTGCTGCGCGGCATGCACATGCTGCCGAAGCAGGGCACCCATCTGCCCTGGCGGCACACCCAGGATTACTATTTCGACAAGGACGACATCCCGAACGCGGACCTCGACGACGGCACGCTCGTCTACGAGCGTGTTCGCGCGGCGCGGCAGGCCCGATGAGGCGCCGCCGCGCTCAGTGCATGTCGAACAGCTCGAGCGCGGTTCTGCCGACGATTCTTTGCGCGTTGTCGACCGTGGTGGCGTCGAATATCGCCTGGATACCCTCGTCCCAGTAGTCCTGCTCGATGAGGTGGCTGTCGGCGGAGACAATGACGGTTCCCGGCGGCCACGGCCGCGAACCGGCCTGGGGCTCCCGCTGTGGCGAGACGTCGATGTCGCGCTGTTCCGGAATTTCGAGAACGTCGTTGTGGCTCATGCTCCACCTCCGAGCGAGAAACCCGCATACTGCTGCGCCGCCACGGCGTCGCAGTGCTCACGATAGGCGGCGACGCCGCCCACGTAGGGCATGAACACGCGCGGCTTGCCCGGGACATTGGCTCCCATGTACCAGGAGTTGGCCCGGGGGAACAGCGTGTCGTCGGCCACGGCGTTCACGTGCTCCACCCAGGCCGCCTCGGCCTCCGCTCGGGCTTCGATGAATCCGCGGCCCTGTGCCCGCACGTAGCTGAGACAGTCGGCGATCCACTCCACGTGCTGCTCGATGGACAGGATCATGTTGCTCAGGACCGACGGGCTGCCGGGCCCGGTGATGGTGAACAGGTTGGGGAAACCGGCGACGGCGAGCCCGAGATAGGTCTTCGGGCCTTCCGCCCACTCGTCGGCGAGGGCGACGCCGTTGCGCCCGCGAATGTCCATGGAGAGCAGTGGGCCCGTCATGGCGTCGAATCCGGTGGCGAAGACGATGGCATCCAGCTCGTGCTCGGCCGCCGTGGTCCGGATACCGGCGGCCGTGATTTCGGTGATGGGCGTGTCGCGGACGTCCACCAGGGTGACGTTGTCCCGGTTGTAGGTGGCGTAGTAACCGGTATCCACGCAGATCCGCTTGGTGCCGAGGGGGTGGTCGAACGGGCAGAGCTTCTGCGCCACCTCGGGGTCGCGCACGCTTTCCCGGATCTTGCGTCGCACGAACTCCGCCGCCGTGTGGTTCGCCTGCTCGTCGGTCAGCAGGTCGTTGAAGGCCACGATGAAGGCGGGGCCGCCGGTATCCCAGAGTTCCTGATAGCGGCGCTCCCGCGCCTCGGGCTCGAGATCGCGGGCCGCCTCGAGCTCGGCGAGGGCACCCGCGGCGAAATCCACCGCGGGCGGTTGGCGCCGCGCCTCCATGAAGACCTCCCGGTGCTCGGCCAGCTGCTCGGGCGTGAGCGGGTGATTGCGTGCGGGCACGCTGAAGTTGGGGGTGCGCTGGAACACGGTGACGGCGGCTGCTTGCTCCGCGATCACCGGGATGGATTGGATGCCGGAGGAGCCGGTGCCGATCACCCCCACGTGCTTGCCGGTGAAATCCACCTCGTGGTGCGGCCATCGCCCGGTGTGGTACCACTCGCCCCGGAACTGCGCGAGGCCGGGTATCTCGGGGACCCGCGAGGCGGAGAGACAGCCCACGGCGGTAATGACGAAGCGCGCGCGGACCCGTTTTGCGCGGTCGGTCTCGATCCACCAGGTTTCGCGCGACGCGTCGAAGCGCATGGATTCCACCGTGGTCTCGAAGGCGATGTCGCGGCGGAGGTCGAACCGGTCCGCCACGTGGTTGGCATAGTCGAGGATCTCGGGTTGTGCTGCGTAGCGCTCGGTCCAGGACCATTCCCGCTGCAGCTCGTCGGAGAATGCGTACTGGTACTGCAGGCTCTCGACGTCGCAGCGGGCGCCGGGGTAACGGTTCCAGTACCAGGTGCCCCCCACGCCGTCGCCGGTCTCGAACACGCGCACCGAGAAGCCCCGGCCGCGCAGCACGTGCAGCATGTAGAGCCCCGCGAACCCGGCGCCGATGACCACCGCGTCGAACTCGTCTTCCCGTGTCGTTCCCCTCGCCTCGGACATCGGTGCACCTTCGGTCTCTCGCTATAACCCGTTCTAAATCTAGGGCGCAGCGAAGTCAACAAGCGCGTGGGGGTGAGGCCGACGTTGCGCATTTCCGCCTTGTGCGTTCATTGGCATGTTGCACGGGCGTGGGAAGTGTTCTATGTTCCAATGGGGTTGCGGAGGGGGCGAGGTGAAACGTCTGATCGTTTGCTGCGACGGAACGTGGCAGTCGCTCGACAACGAATGGCCGACCAACGTGCAGCGGATGGTCGAGTTCGTCGTGCCGTCGGGGCCGGACGCCACCGCGCAAGTGGTGTACTACGATGCCGGCATCGGCACGACCAACCTGGTGGACAAGCTCGGTGGCGGGGCCTTCGGTCACGGCCTCGACCACGAGATCCGTGAGGCCTACCGCTTCCTCAGCCTGAACTTCGAGCCGGGCGACGAGATCTATCTGTTCGGCTTCAGCCGGGGCGCCTACACCGTGCGCAGCCTGGCTGGGCTCGTGAACGCCTGCGGCATCGTCGCGCGCGACCGAATCCGCAGGATTCCCCGGGCCATGGACATCTACCGGGATCGCACGCTCCGGCCGGGGGACGACGAGGCGATTCGGTTCCGCGAGGACAACGCGATCCTGGAGGAGCAGGGCCCGCCGCGGATCACCTTCCTCGGGTGCTGGGATACCGTGGGCGCCCTGGGCGTGCCGGATCTCCTGGCGTTTCTGCCCATCGACGACTGGATGAGCCGAAAGTACGAGTTCCACGACACCACCCTCGGCGGTCACGTGCTGCACGCACGCCATGCAGTGGCCGTGGACGAGCGACGAAAGGTGTTCGACGTCACCCGCATGACGCCACCCGGCGCGCCGGCCCCCGGATTCACGCTCGAGGAGCGTTGGTTTCCCGGCACCCACGGTTGCGTGGGCGGTGGCGAGCGAGGCGTCCGCGCGCTCTCCGACGGCCCGCTGGTGTGGATGATCAACGAAGCGCGCGCCGTGGGTCTCGTGTTCGACACCGCCCTGGTGGACCGATTCACGCGCTCGGATCCACTGGCGCCGTTCGAGGACAGCGTGGACCTCCGGCACCGGATCTTCGGCCACGCACACGATCGCCGCGGGCCTGAAGACATCGCCGCTCTGTCGGATGAGCTGATTCTGCGTTGGCAGGGCCTCGACGATTACCGGCCGGAGACGCTTGCCGCGGTCGCGCATCGGCTCGACGCCCTGTAGGACGCCGTCCCGGCAATTGCCTTCCGCGGAAGGCGAGTACCCGCCTGCGTGCCATACTCTGCCGCCAGCCTGTCGGAGGTGCAGTCGATGCGCAGGTACCTTGGCGGTGCCACCCGCGTTCTGGGGCCGGGCGTCGTGGTCATGGTGCTGGCGGGCGCTGCCGGTGCCCAGACCCCGCCCACTCTGGACGAGCTGCGCTCGCAGTTGACCGAGCTGGAGAGCGGCGACGCCGCGGAAGCCGCGGCCGATTCCGAGATCCGCGAGTATTACGAGCAGGCCATTCGCAATCTGGAGGCGGCGCAGGCGGAGCGGGAGCAGGCGGCGCGCTTCGCCCGGGTGGTCGAGAATGCGCCGGAACGCATCGAGGAGCTCGAGCGCGAGCTGCAGTCGCCGCCGCCGGCGCGGGAGATTCCAGATGGCGGTCCCGAGGAGATCGAGCAGGCGCTGATCGGCGCGCAGTCGGATCTGGCGGCACTGCGGCGCCGGCTCGATGAAGTGCGCGCCCAGACCGCGGCCCAGCAGCAGTTGGATCTTTCCGAGCTCCTGGCCGACGCCCAGCAGGAGCTGGCACGGGCCCGGGAAGCGGAGCTCGCCGCCTCCCGGGAGGAGCCTTCGGAAAGCAGCCGGGCGCGCGAGGCGTTCCACGCCAGCGCCGTGGAAGCCGCCCAGGCCACCATCGAGCGGCTCAACCAGCAGCGGTTGTCGCGTTCCCACCGCATGGAGCTCGCCGAGTTGGAAGAGCGCCTGCTCACGCGGCGTATCG
>JBMCWS010000020.1:0-30233 GCA_048621375.1 Pseudomonadota bacterium
CAGTGGTCTCCCGCGGCGGCCGCCCGGACCTCGCCGGCGAGCAGCTGCCGCGGGTCCAGGCCCCCACCCTCCTGATCGTCGGCGGGCACGACCACACGGTGATCGCCATGAACAAGGATGCCGCCGCCGAGATGACCTGCGAGCGCAGCCTGGAGCTGATTCCCGGCGCGACCCATCTGTTCGAGGAACCGGGCACGCTGGAACAGGCCGCCATCCTCGCCCGGGACTGGTTCACCCGCAGGCTCGCCGGCGCATGACCCACACCGCCCCCCTGGTGTTCGCGGCCGCGACCAGCCGGGCATTCGGCGAACGCATCGCCGACGCCCTGGGGCTCCCCCTGGGTGCGCTCGAGGAACGGGATTTCGAGGACGGCGAGCACAAGACGCGGCCGTTGGAGAGCGTGCGCGACCGCGACGTCTACGTGGTGCAATCCCTGTTCGACCAGGGTGAGTCCAGCGTGAACGACAAGCTGGTGCGCCTGCTGTTCCTGCTCGCCACGCTGAAGGACGACGGAGCCGCTCGTCTCACCGCGGTGCTGCCGTATCTCTGCTATGCGCGGAAGGACCGCCGCACCAAGGATCGCGATCCCATTACCACGCGGTACGTGGCCACGCTGCTCGAAGCCGTCGGCGTCGACCGGGTCGTCACCCTGGACGTGCACAATCTGGCGGCCTACCAGAACGCGTTCCGGATACCCTCGGAGCACCTCGAAGCCCGGGCGCTGTTCGTCGAGCAGGCGGCCGGAATGGCCGGCGAGGTCGCCGTGGTGTCGCCGGACGTGGGCGGGGTCAAACGCGCCGAAGCGTTCCGCCAGTCCCTGCAACGGCGCCTGGGCCGTCCGGTGACCGCCGGCTTCATGGAAAAGCACCGCTCCGCGGGCCGGGTGTCCGGGGAGACCCTGGTGGGCGCGGTGGATGGCCGCAAGGTGCTGTTGCTCGACGATCTCATCGCCAGCGGCTCGACGCTGGCGCGGGCCGCGGCCGCCTGCCGCACCCGGGGCGCCGCCGCGGTGACCGCGCTGGCCACCCACGGCGCGTTCACCTCCGGCGCCGACGAGGCCCTGGCCACCCCGGCCCTCGACCGGGTGCTGATCACCGACACCATTGCGGCGGAGCGAATCACCCGCCCGGAGGTCCTGGAGAAGCTCATGGTGGTCGGCACGAGCAGGCTGTTCGCCGAGGCCATCCGGCGGTTGAACGAAGGCGGCTCGCTGGTGGAGCTGGTGGCGTCCCCACCGCTGTAAGGCGGATCACAGGCAAGCGGCGTGGCGCTCGGCGAGGGCGAGATACTCCGCCGCGCGGCCCAGCCATTTGTCGTGGGTGGCCGCCGGGTGGTCCTTCACGTGCCAGGCCGCGAGCTTGGCGCGAACCACGGCGCGATGACTCTTGTAGAAGTGGACCAGCTGCGGCGGCACGCGATCGCCCGTGCGCTGCTGATAGATCTCGAACAGAATCGGCGAGACGAATCCGGCGCCGACCAGCTCGCATTCCATGGCGAGGTAAGACAGTTCGTCCGCGACGTCCATGATGCGGAACCCGCGATTGAACTCCAGACAGTCGATGAACACCGGCTCCGGCAGCACGCAGACGTGCTCCGGGCGCAGGTCGCCGTGAGCTTCGATGACCCGACCGGCGCCGGCGCGCCGGTCGAGCGTGCCCGGGTTCGCCACCATGGACCACTGCCGCTCGAAGATCCGGGCGAGCGGCGCCACGTCCAGCCGCTGATCAACCTCCTCCAGGGCGCGCCGATTGTCCGCGAGATCCCGCTGCACCCGGGCGCGGTACCCCTCCACGGAAACCGGTTCCGCCGGCGCGCGGGCATAGAATTCGGCCAGCGCAGCAGCGCAGCGGCGCACGTCGCCGGCAGTGAGCCGGCCGTCCGCGATCACCACGTCCAGCATCTGTCCCGCGGGCAGGCGCTGCATCTTTTCCAGCCATTCCACCGCGGAGCCGTCGCCTTCCAGCGCTAGCCCGCCGCCGCGATCGCGGGTCAACGCGACCACGCCGAGGTAGACGTCGCCGGCCAGGCGGCGGTTCAGGCGGATGGACTCCTCGCAATCGTGGCGGCGCAGCTCCAGAGTCGAGAAATCCAGATACGAGAACTGCACCGGCTTCTTCATCTTGTAGACCAGCTCGTCGGTGACGAACACCCAGGACATGTGGGTCTCGATGCTGTGGACCGACGACGCCCCGTGGGGATAGCTCGCCGGATCCTCGAGAAAGGCGACCTTGTCCTCGAGCGGAACCGTGGGATTCACCGTCGCGACGCGTATACATGCGGCATGGCCGGGGCACAGCACGTTCCGTGCCGGGCCGGGCGGCACGGCGCTTGCCTTGCAACCCCGGGCGCCCCCGAATCAGATCCGGAGCCACCGTCATGACCCAGCCAAGCGAACCGTTGCTGAATGCGATCAACGAGGCTCTCGACGCCGACACTCGCCTCGACATCGACGCCCTGACCATCGAGCAAGACGCCGACGATGGCCGCATTACCGTCGAGGGGGTGGTGGACGACGTGCGGATGAAACGCCGGGCAGTCAACACCGCGTGGAGCGTGGTGCGCGGCCGCCACCCCATCACCGATCACCTTCGCGTGCGCTGTCAGGCCCAGGGCGAGGAAGAGCTTCGCGACGAGGTGGTGCGGAAGATCATGGGCGAGCGTCTGTTCGCCCAGCATACGCTGATATCCCGGGCCGGCAGCGACACCGAGGTGATGCACGACGCCGGAGCGGATGCGCCCAGGGTCGAGGTCACCGTGGCGGGCGGCATCGTCACCCTCAGCGGAACCGTCACCAGCCTCACCCACCGGCGCTTCGCCGAGGTGCTCGCCTGGTGGGCGCCCGGCTGCGAACGGGTGGACAACCTCCTCGAAGTGGTGCCCCCCGAGGACGACAACGACAACGAGATCACGGACGCCGTACGCATGGTCCTGGAGAAAGATCCCCTGGTCCACGCCACGCAGCTCCATATCGGCACCGCCGGTGGAATCGTCGCCCTCGAAGGTCTCGTGGCCACCGACGAGGAACGACACCTGGCAGAGCAGGACGCCTGGTACGTGCCCGGGGTCTGGGCGGTGGTGGATCGGGTTGAGGTTCGGCCCTGACCCGTTTCACCCTGGGCCGGCCGCCGCAGGGCCGCGAACCACCAGGGCGTCGCATTCGAGCTGGCGCAACGCGGTGTCGGCTGTGGAGCCGAGCCGCCGGTGATCGCTCCGCTCGCCGTGCTCTCCCATGACCACCAGGTCGACCCCGGCCTCCCTGGCAAATCGTGCGATCTCGCTGGCCGCCTGGCCCGCCACCACTCTCAGGTCGGCGTCCGACAACCCGGCCGCGGCGCACAGCCGCGCCAGATGCGCGCTGCGGGCGTGGTATTCCTCCTCGATCAGGGAGGCGACGGCCTCCCGGGCGGCGTCGAAGGTTCCCACCTCCACGACCGACAGCACGCTGACCCGCCCCCCGGCCGCAACCAGGGCGGCGCCGCGGCGCAACAGCAGTTCCGATTCCCGGTAGCGAAGATCCAGGCAGATGAGGATGTGCTCGTACATGACCGTCGTCCGTTGCGACCGTGGATGGGCTAGCGGCGCCGCGCCAGGGTCAGGCCGTCGCCCACCGGCACCATCACCGCGTCCACCCGCGTGTCGGTGTGGATCTTCTCGTTCAGCCGCCGGATGGCCACGGTGTCCGCGTCCTGCCGTTCCGGGTTCGCGACGCTGCCGTTCCAGAGCACGTTGTCAACGAGGATTACCCCGCCCGGCCGCACCAGCCGCAGCCCACGCTCGTAGTAGCCGTCGTAGTTGCTCTTGTCGGCGTCGATGAACATGAGGTCATAGCCGCCGGCAGCGCTCTCGAGCAGCGCATCCAGGGTTTCCAGCGCCGGACCGAGCTTCAGCTCGACACGGTTCGCGACCCCGGCCCGCTGCCATGCCTCCCGCGCCACGGCCGTCCACTCCTCGGAAACATCGCAGGTGGTCAGCCGTCCGCCCGCCGGCATGGCCTCGGCCATGACCAGGGCGCTGTAGCCGGTGAAGGTGCCCACCTCCAGCACCCGGTGGACGTCGAGCAGACGCACCAGCAGACCCATGAACGCCCCCTGCTCCGGCGCGATCTGCATGCGCGCCGCTTCCATCACAGCCGTCCGCTCACGCAGCTCGGCGAGCACCGGCGACTCGCGCACGCCGTGCTCCAGCAGATAGGCATGTACTGCGTCGGTGAGTTGCAGCGTTCGCGGGGACATGTGCTACACCTCCTGTGGCGTCGAACGCATCGAGCATACCGGTTCAGGTAAGGGTATGCTTGCCGGCATGCCCGGGCGCATCACCATCATCCAGGGCCATCCGGACGACCGACCGGCGCACCTGTGTCACGCTTTGGCCGACGCCTATCGCGCCGGCGCCGAGAGCGCCGGCTACGAGGTGCGCTATGTGCCGGTGGCCGCTCTGGCGTTCCCGGTGCTCCGCAGCCGGGAAGCCTACGAGCACCAGCCGCCGCCGGGCGACATCCGGGAAGCCCAGTCCACCATCCGCACCAGCGACCACCTGGTGATCGTGTATCCGTTGTGGCTCGGAACCATGCCGGCGCTGCTGAAGGCGTTTCTCGAGCAGGTGTTCCGCTACGATTTCGCTTTCGAGCCGGGCGCCGCGGGCCTGGCCCGCAAGCTGCTGAAAGGCCGCTCCGCCCGGATCGTGATCACCATGGGCATGCCGGCGGCCGCCTACCGGCTGTACTTCGGCGCCCACAGCTTGAAGAGCCTGGAACGCAACGTGCTGAAGTTCGCCGGAATTTCTCCGATACGGGAAAGCCTGTTCGGCGGTGTCGAATCCGCAGGCGATGGCGTTCGCCGGAAATGGCTGCAGCGGATGCGCCGGCTCGGCACCGCCGGGCGCTGAAATCGCTGCTCAGTCCCGAACGTCGGCAGCCGGGCCCCCACCGCGCAGGATGCCTACCCGCTCGTTGTGACCGCTGCGGCTGATGCGATAGAAGCCGATGCAGACCAGCGCCAGCAAATAGAACGCCATCAGCACCGGCCCATAGATGAAGCCCAACCGCCAGACGGTGTCCGGATCCACGGTCCCCGGCGCCGCCGCGGTGGGAAAGGCGATGACGTCCAGCGCCAGCCCCGCCACGAACGCGCCGATGCCGGACGTGGCTTTCTGCGCGAACGAGCGGGAGGCGAAGAAGAGCCCTTCCTCCCGGCGGCCCGTGGACATCTGACTGTCTTCGACGATGTCCGCCAGCATGGATGACTGCACTACCCCGAACAGCACCACCACCGCCACGTTGATGATGGTATGAGCCCAGATCAGCGGGAACAGCCAGGGGTGGTCGTTCCCGGGGAACCAGCCCGCCAGCCGCAGCAGCACGGGGAGCGCCGCGAACACGATCTGGAAGGCATAGATGCCCATGGCGCTGCGCTTTTTGTCCCAGCGGGCGGTGATTCGCGGCGCCAGATACAGCGGCACCATGGCGGAGACGAACAGCGACACCATCACCCACCGCCACTGAGCGGGGTCGAACTCCCAGAAATGGTTGATGATGTAGGTGTCGAAGTTGGTGGCCACCCCGGCGCCGATGAACGCGAACAGCCCCGCGAAGAACAGCGCCGCGAAGTTGCGGTTGGCCAGGGTGACGCGCAGATCGCCGAACAGTTCCCGGAACCGGTACGAGGCGCGCTGGGGCGGCGGCTGCAGGTACGGAATGTACGCGTGCAGTCCCAGCGACGAACCGATGATGGCCACCAGCATGATCACGGCGCCGACGCTGCCGTAGATGCGGAAGGTGGTCTCAGAGGCCGCGCCGAACGCCACCATGAACACGCCCCAGTTGAGCACCGCCATGAACAAGCCCCCGTACCAGCCCAGCATGTAGCGGTAGCCGAGCATGCGCGTGCGCTCGTCGTAGTCGTCGGTGAGCTCCGCGACGATGGCGCTGGACGGAATCTCGTAGAGGGTGATGAAAAACCGTACCAGCACCGCCGCCGCCGTCAGGTAAACGAACAGCCCGGGCTCCGACAGCTCCGGCGGGTTCCACAGGAAGAAGTAGACGAACGCAACCGGAAACGCCGCCCCGTACATGAACGGATGCCGGCGCCCCCAGCGGGAGCGGGTGTTGTCGGACCACAGACCCACCACCGATCCGAGACGGCGTCGAAAACCATGGCGATGAGAATGGCGAGCCCGGCATAGGCGCCGGAAAGCCCCAGCACCTGGTTGTAGTAGAACAGCAGGAAGAAGGAGAAGCCGTTGTCCTTCACTCCGTAGGCAACCGAGCCGATGCCGTACATCCAGCGCACCCGCGGGGTGATGGCGGGCAGTTCCCGGCTCATGGCGGCGCGACCTTCGGCGGGCGGACCGCCGGTACACTCTCACCTTGCTCCGACACGCTCGTCTCCCCCGGTCGCGGCGGTCAGCGTAGCCCGGCTCGATGGCGGAGGCAACGAGCACCGGGGCGCGTTACAATGCGTTCATGAGTCAACGAACGGACAATACGGCCGCACCCGGTACCCGCAGTGGCGAGAAGTTCCGCACGCCCCGAGGGGTGGCCGCCATCAAGGACGGCGTCAAGCGCAACGCCAATGCGGTCAATCCGAGCGGGCGCAAGCCGCCGTGGCTGCGGGTACGTCTCGGCGGCGGCGAGAAGTACCAGGAAGTGCGCAGCACGGTCCAGGAACACCGGCTGGCCACCGTCTGCGAGGAATCCCACTGCCCCAACATCGGCGAGTGCTGGAACAACGGCACCGCCACCATCATGCTCATGGGCGACGTCTGCACCCGCGCCTGCCGGTTCTGCTCGGTGGACACCGGCAACCCCCGCGGCTGGCTCGACGCCGAGGAACCCGCCCACGCCGCCGAGTCCGTGCGTCTCATGGACCTGCGCTACGTGGTGCTGACCTCGGTGGACCGGGACGACCTGGCGGACGGCGGCGCCGCCCACTATGCCGCCTGCATCCGCGCCATCAAGTCGGTGAACCCGCTCACCGCGGTGGAAGCTCTCACACCGGATTTCTCCGGCAGCCTCGAGGCGGTGGAGACGGTGGTGGATTCCGGGCTCGAGGTGTTCGCGCAGAATCTCGAGACCGTGGAGCGGCTGACCCGCGTGGTGCGCGATCCCCGCGCCGGCTACCAGCGCACCCTGGACGTGCTCGAGCACGCGAAGACCCACCGCCCGGAGATCCTCACCAAATCGAGCCTGATGCTGGGCCTCGGCGAGCAGGACGACGAAATATTCCAGGCGATGCAGGACCTGCGCAGGCGCGGCGTGGACATTCTCACGCTGGGTCAGTACCTGCGCCCCACGCTCAACCATCTGCCGGTGGAGCGCTGGGTTCATCCGCAGGAATTCGAGCGCTACCGCGAACGGGGCCTCGAGCTCGGCTTCATCGAGGTGGCCGCCGGCCCGCTGGTGCGCTCGAGCTACCGTGCCGATCGCATCCTCGAGCGCAACAATCTCGGGCTCGGCGACGTTCCGGTCCGCATGGTCTGACCGATTCTGGCACGGAATCTGCTGCCGGTCGGGCATGACGTACACAGCCACGGAATTCACCCCCTGGGCGGGGCTGATCGGCGGCGTCCTGATCGGCGCAGCCTCGGTGTGGATGCTCCTGCTGGTGGGGCGCATCGCCGGCATCAGCGGCATCGCCGCCGGCCTCATGTCCTACAAGTCGGGCGACGTCGGCTGGCGGGCACTGTTCATCCTCGGCCTCATCATCGGCGCCCTGCTCTATCCTCCGCTGACGGGCGCGCCTCTGGGCATCCACCTGCAGGTGGGTTGGCCGCTGATGACCGCCGGAGGTTTCCTGGTGGGGTTCGGCACGCGCATGGCCTCCGGCTGCACCGCCGGCCACGGCGTCAGCGGGCTGGCGCGCCTGTCCGCACGCTCCCTGGCCGCGACCGTCACCTTCTTCGTCACCACCCTCGTTACCGTGTTCGTCGTCCGCCACCTGGGAGGTTGAGGATGCTCTACCTGATCTCACTGATCGGCGGCATCGTCTTCGGCCTGGGGCTGGCGATCTCGCGGATGATCGACCCGGCGAAGGTGCTCAATTTCTTCGACGTTGCCGGGAACTGGGACCCGACACTGGCCCTGGTCTTCGCCGGCGCGGTTGGGGTGACGACGCCCGCCTACCAGTGGATTCTCCGGGTCCGCGAGAAGCCGGTGGTCGCCGAGGCGTTCGCGGTGCCGCAGAGCGACGCCATTACCGGGCCGCTCATCGGCGGCTCGGCGATCTTCGGTGTGGGCTGGGGGCTCGCGGGCTTCTGCCCCGGCCCCGGTCTGGCCGCACTGGCCGCGCCCTACCCTGGCACGGTGCTGTGGGTCATCGGCCTGTTCGCCGGCGCGGCGAGCTATCGACTGCTCAGCGGGCGCTGAACGCGCCCTTCAGCAACCCCAGGATCCCACGCGCTCCCCCATCTCGTCGGCGATGCGCTCCGCGAGCCGGCTCCATTTGCGCTCATGGGCAGCCCGAGCGGACTCGTCGAGACTGATCTCGGAGGGGTCGCCGGAGTCCACCTCGAACGTCATCGGCAGACCGCAGCGGGCGTCTTTCGCCATGTCCAGGGCGCTCTCGCTCAGCATGCCCACCTCGTGGTCGAGGTCCACCCCCCTCATCCCGGGACTCCGCCGCGGCGCCGGTGGCACAACCCCACAGCATCGCCACGAGCACGGGCACCGCCGTCGGATGAAACGAGGGCATGAAACAATCTCCGTCCTGGAAACGCACCGATACGGTGGGTCACATTGCTCAAGGCTAATCCACACCGGCCGCCCCCTGCGAACCTGGCAACGATTTCGCACGAATTTTGCGAAGGAGATGGCATGGCGCGAGTCTCGAAGAGCGCACTGGTCGAAACACTGCTCGAGCGCTACGGCACGACCGTGGCCGAGGCGTTGCGCATACCCGTGGCTAAGAACACACCTGCGGCGCTGTTTCAACTGCTCTTCACTGCCATGCTGCTCTCCGCACGCATCTCCGCCGACAAGGCCATGGAGGCGAGTCGCGCGCTCATGCGCGCGAAGCTCACCACGCCGCGAAAAATGGCCGCTGCTAGTTGGCAGGAACGCGTGGACGTGATCACCTGGCACGGCTACAAGCGCTACGACGAAAGCGCCTCGCGCATGCTGGGCGCCATGGCGGAGCGGGTGCTGACGGTCTACGGCGGTGATCTGCGCCGGCTGCGAACCGCAGCGGAGCGCAAACCGGAACGCGAGAAAGCGCTGCTCGAGGAGTTCAAGGGCATCGGCAACGTCGGCGCCGGCATCTTCCTGCGGGAAGTACAGGTCGCGTGGGAGGAGGTCTACCCCTACGCCGACCAGCGGGTACTGAAGGCGGCGCGGCGGCTCGGCCTCGGCGACGACGCGCAGGCTCTGGCCAGGCTGGTTCCGCGCGAGGATTTCGCCCGTTTCGCCGGCGCGCTGCTGCAGGTCGACCTGCGCCACGCCTACGACGAGGTGGCGTCATCCCGGGCGCAAGCGTCGGTCTGAGTTTCCGGGTCGACCACCCTAGCTTGGCGGACCACGCCCCGGTAGTCGTAGTCGTCGGCGGTGGCGAAGCGGCCCTCGACGACCGTCGGCGCCGTGTCGATGTCACACGGATCGCCGTCGACATCGACGGCGATCATGTTGGGCGCATCGAGCAGCGTGAGCGCCTGCTCGCTCACCGCCGCGAATCCCTTCGGATTTCCCGCCTCGAGCCACAACGGCGCGACCAACCGTACGTATTGTCCCTCGTACTTTCGCGGCGCCACGATCAACTCGATGATGGAGACACGGCACGCGTCCTCCCGCGTGCCCCCGCAGGACAACCCCAACGGCAGATGGGCACAGGCGGCCGTCAGCATGATCGGGCCGGCGAGCAGCGCGAGCTGGATACCATGTCTCACCATACCTCGCGACCCTATCACGCACGGGCCGAGCGGTGCGTGCCCTGGCGCCCATTCCGAAACGCTGGCGGCTTGCGGCACCGTCGCACTCGACACGAGCAGAGCTCAGCCGCTAGGCTCGTGTTCTATAACGCGTTCAGGAACCTGCGCGGCCCATGCCGAACACCTTGCCCACACCGCAAACCGTGAGTCGGGAATGGCTCACTGAGTGTTTGAGACAAGCCGGCCACGCCGGCGTCGAGGTCACGAGCTTCACCGCCGAGCGGGTCGGCACCGGTCAGATCGGTCAATGCATCCGCTACGGACTCGAGCTCGCCGACGCCGGGCCGGAGGTGCCACGCAGCCTGATCGGGAAGTTTCCATCCGACGATCCCGCCAGCCGCGAGACCGGCGTGGTGCTGCGCAACTACTATCGTGAGGTGCAGTTCTACGCCCATCTGGCGGAGCGCCTGCCCATCGCCACGCCCCGCTGCTATTTCGCCGACATCGTCGGCGAAGGACCGGAATTCGCGTTGTTGCTCGAAGACCTGAGCCCGGCCCGCCCCGGCGATCAGCTCGCCGGCTGCACACCGGCCGTGGCCCGGCAAGCCGTGCTCGAGCTGGCGGGCCTGCAGGCGCCCACCTGGAACGACGCCAGCCTCAAGGGACACGACTGGCTCTACCAGGCCGAGCCCGCGATGGATCCTACGGCGCTCTATGCCGAGCACCTGCCGGGGTTCGTCGATCGCTACGGCGCGCGTCTTGCCGACGATGAAGTGGCCATTCTTTCGCGGGTGGCGGAATCACCCGGCTGCCCGCTGTTCGCCGCGCTCGAGGAGCCGTACTGCCTCGAGCACGTGGACTACCGGCTCGACAACATGCTCATCGACGATCGGGTGGACCCGCCGCGGGTCACGGTGGTGGACTGGCAGAGCGTGAAGGTCGGCCAGCCCTTGAACGACGTGGCCTACTTCCTCGGCGCCGGGCTCGAGCCCGAGGTGCGCCGCGAGGTGGAGCGGGACATCGTCGCCGATTACCAGCGTGCCCTGGTAGAGGCCGGCGTCGAGAGCTTCGACCGGCAAGGGTGCTGGGAGGCGTACCGGCGCGCGAGCTTCGCCGGCTTCGGCGTCACCGTCATCGCCTCCATGCTGGTGCAGCAGACCGAGCGGGGTGACGAGATGTTCCTGGCCATGGCCCGGCGCCACAGCCGCCACGCGCTGGACCTGGGCGCCGAAGAATTCCTGGATTGAGAACCGCTGCTATGACCGACTACCCCGATTACACCTCGAAGTTCCCGGAGCTCGGGTTCTACGGTCTGCCCGGCCATACCCGCAGCCCGCGGGAGATTCTCGATCAGGTGCGCCACGCCGAAGCACTCGGCATCGGCAACGTGATGATCTCCGAACGCCCGGACTACAAGGAAATCGCCTCGATCTGCGGCGCCGTTGCCGCGGTGACCGAGGACATCTTCATCGGCACTTCCGCCACCAACGGCAACACCCGCCACCCGCTCATCACCGCCTCCATGGGAAGCACCCTGAATGCGCTGTCCGAAGGCCGGTTCGCCCTGGGCCTCGCCAAGGGTGGCGGCAAGGCGCGTTGGCGCATGATGGATCTCGCCCCCAACGACTACGCCCGCACCGAGGAACTGATCGGACTGCTGCGGCGCCTGTGGAACGGCGAGACCATCGAGCACCACGAAGGCAAGCTCGGCACGTTCACCGGCATCAAGCTCGCCGACTACGTCCGCGCCGACGTGCCGCTGCTCTACGTGGGCTTCGGCCCCACCAGCCTCGAGCACGCCGGCCGCCACTTCGACGGCACGCACCTGCACACCTTCATGAGCGATCAGTGCCTCGCACAAGCCGTGCAGCACGTGCGCAATGGCGAAGCCGCTGCCGGGCGCCCCACCGGGACGGTGAAGAACTGGTCGGTGTTCGCCACCCTGTGCGAGCCGGACGAGCAGCGCTATCTCAAGGCTGTGGTCGGCCGGCTGGCGACCTATCTGCAGATCCCCGGCTACGGCGACATGCTCGCGGCCATCAACGGCTGGGACCCGGAAGTGCTGCAGCGTTTCCGCACCCACCGGGCGGTGACCTCCGTGGGCGGACTGATCGACAGCGTCGCCACCCTGGATCAGCTCGCCGAGATCGACAAGCTGATCCCCGAGGCGTGGCGCCCGGCCGCGATCGGCTCGCCGCAGGAATGCGCCCGGCGCTGGCTGGATCAGTTCGAGGCCGGCGCGGACGGCATCATCATCCACGCGAGCACGCCGGAACAGTTCGAGCCGGTGCTCTCCGCCTACGAGGCGATCCGCCCGGCGGAACGCTTCGCGGGGCGCACCAACCGACCGGCATGACGCCGGCCGGGAAGGCCCGCTTCGCAGACGCTCAACCGCTCGTCACCACGCCACCCCGTAGTCCTCGCCGAAGTCGCTGGCACCGCCCTGCAGCACCCCCTCCTCGTGGTCGACGTATATCGCGGTGATGGGCCCCGAGGTACGCTTGCGGTACTCAGCGTCGTACCCCATCGCGGCGAGCTCGTCGCGCACCCAGGGCGGCGTCGCTTCGTTCAACAGGATACGGCCCGGCTGTGCCCGATGGTCAGCGAACGAGTTCCTGAGCTGATAGCTCCAGAAGTTCGCGGCCTCCGCCGCCTCCTGCACGTTCATTCCGAACTCCACCACGTTGAGAAAAAACTGCAGCAGATTCTGATCCTGAGTGTCGCCGCCCTGGACCGCGAAGGAAAGAAACGGCCGACCATCCTTCAACGCCAGACCGGGGGTGAGCGTGGCCCGGGGACGCTTGCCGGGCTCCACCACGTTGTACGGATTCTGCGCCGGATCGAGGACGAAGCTCTGCATCCGCTGGCTCATACCGATGCCGGTGTCGCCGGCGATCACCGCCGGAATCCAGCCGCCCGAGGGCGTCACCGACACCACCCAGCCGTCCGCGTCGGCCGCCTGGATCGACGTGGTGCCGGCCCGGAAAGCGCGGTCGTGAGCCGACCGATCGATGGACGCCTGCTGCCACGGCGGCATCAGCCCCGCCGCTTCGTCCGGCGTGTTGGTCCACGCGTCCAGGTAATCGAGAAACGGGTTGGTCCCCGGCTGAAAACGATACGGGTTGCCCGGCTTGATGTCGGGGTCGTTGCGGTCAGGGTCGAGCAGCGCCAGGCGCTCCTCGGCATAGCGCTCGGAGAGCAGACCGTCCACCGGCTCCTCCGGCGGGAAGTACGGATCGCCGTAATAGAAGTCGCGGTCGGCGAATGCCAGGCTCATGATCTGGTACAGGGTGTGAATGTAGCGGGCGCTGTTGTAGCCCATGGCCTCGAGCCCCACCCGCTCGGCCATGTTGAGCGCCTGCAGCATGACCGGGCCCTGGGTCCACGTGTCGAGCTTGTAGACGTCGATGCCCTTGTAGCCGGTGTGCACCGGCTCCTCGACGTGGACCTCCCAGCTCGCCAGGTCCTCCAGCGTGTGCAGACCACCCAGCTCGCGGGAGCCGGCCACGAACGCTCGGGCGATGTCGCCCCGGTAGAAGCGATCATAGGCGGCGTAGATGGCTTCCGCGCGACTCCTGCCGGCGTCCAGGGCGTCACGCTCCGCCGCCACCAGTTTCGACAGGGTCGCTTCCAGATCCGGCTGGCGAAAGATTTCACCCGGGCGCGGCGCCTCCCGCTCCTCGCCCTCGTGGACCAGAAACAACTCCCGGGAAGCCGGCCACTGGCGAATCTCCTCCTTCATCCGTTCTACGGCGTCGGCCGTCTGCGCGTCCATGGGATACCCGCGGGCCAATGCCATGGCGGGCTCGAGCACCTCGGCGAGACTCAAGCGCCCGTACTCCGCCAGCATGACCATGAGCCCGCCCGGGGTGCCCGGGGTCACCGCCGCCAGGGGGCCGTACTCCGGCGGCACGGTCATGTCGCGCTGGCGGAAGAACTCCG
Organism: Pseudomonadota bacterium; assembly: GCA_048621375.1. Classification (GTDB taxonomy): domain Bacteria; phylum Pseudomonadota; class Gammaproteobacteria; order Pseudomonadales; family Azotimanducaceae; genus UBA7803. Next base: position 13,798 of record JBMCWS010000020.1, read on the forward strand.
GGGTCGCGCCGGTGGGCGCCACCCCCAGCGCATTGATGGCGATGACCTTCCCGTGATCGGGGTGGTAGATGAGCGCCTGCGTCTCGCCGCCCCAGCTCAGGACGTCGAACATGGTGGCGGTGGCGGCCAGCATGGCGCAGGCGGCGTCCACGGCGTTGCCGCCGCGCTCGAACGTCCGGGCGCCCGCCGTGGCGGCCAGCGGCTTGCCCGTGATGGCCATCCACTGCTCGCCCAGCAGCATGGGTTTGCTGGTGCGCGCCTGGGCGACGCCTGCCGCCAGGGCGACCACCAGCGCAGCGACCGTCGGAAACCGCATGACCCCTCCTCATAGCTTGCGCCTGGCCCGGGCATCATAGACCATCCGCCCATGACCGACGTACTCGTAACCGCCACCGACGAGCGGGTGACGCCCGTCCGACTGGTGCGCACCACCGACCTCGAGAGCTGGCTGGCCTCCCTGCCGGAGAACGCCCGGCAGTGGGCGGGGAGCAACGCCTTCGCCGCCAGGCCCGGGCAATGGACCTGGCTGCCGGACGAGAGGGGCCGACCCAGTGCCGTCGCCGCGGGCTGGGACGGCACCGACTCTTTGGAAACGCTGGGCGGTTTGCCGCTGTCGTTGCCGGAGGGGGTGTACCAGGTGGAAGGCGCCCTGAGCCCGCTGCAGATACTCGGCTGGGCGGTGGGGGCATATCAGTATCAGCGCTACAAGGCCGCCCAGCGGGAGCCGGCGCGGCTGATGCTGCCCGCGGAGCACGACCGACGGCGCATCGCCAACCTCGCCGCCGCCACCACCCTGGCGCGGGATCTCATCAACACGCCGGCGGCGGACATGCTGCCGTCGCACCTGGCGGCGGAGGCGGAGCAATTGGCCTACGTTCAGCAGGGCAGTTGCAACGTCATCGTGGGGGAAGAGTTGCTCGATCGCAGCTTGTTCGCCATTCATACGGTGGGGCGCGCGGCCGCCGACGAGCCCCGCCTCATCGACATCCGCTGGGGTGATCCCGCCCATCCCCGGGTTACGCTGGTGGGCAAGGGCGTGTGCTTCGACAGCGGCGGCCTGGATCTCAAGCCCGCCAGCGCCATGCGCACCATGAAAAAGGACATGGGCGGCGCTGCTCATGCCCTGGCGTTGGGGCAGCTCATCATGGCGCAGGAGCTGCCGGTGCACCTGCGGGTGCTGGTGCCGGCGGTAGAGAACGCCATAGCGGGCAACGCCTTCCGCCCCGGGGACGTGCTGCCCACCTACAAGGGCCTCACCGTGGAGGTCGACAACACCGACGCCGAGGGCCGTCTGGTGCTGTGCGACGCCCTCGCCCTGGCGGCGGAAGACGAGCCCGAGCTCATCGTCGATTTCGCCACCCTCACCGGGGCGGCCCGGGCCGCGGTGGGCGCCGAGATCGCCGCGATGTTCGGCAACGACGACGCCCTCGCCGACGGCATCGAACGCGCCGGCCGGGCAGCGGACGACCCGGTGTGGCGGATGCCGCTGCATCAACCGTACAACCAGATGCTCGAAAGCAACGTGGCGGATCTGGTCAACGCGGCGTCGAGCCCCTACGCCGGCGCCATCACCGCCGCCCTGTTCCTCGAGCGTTTCGTCGACCAGGTGCCCTGGGTACACTTCGACATCATGGCATTCAATACCCGCGGCCGGCCCGGGCGACCGGAAGGCGGCGAAGCCATGGGCGTACGCGCGGTGTTCGAGTACCTGGAAGCGCGCTACACCCGCTCATGACGTTCACCGAGCTCGAGCATGCCGATGCGGGTACCCGTCGTCCCCTGCGCGAGGTGCTCGACGGGCTGACGTTCAACGCTGACGGCCTGCTGCCCGCGGTGGCGCAGGACGCGAACACGCGGGACGTGCTCATGCTGGCGTGGATGAGCCGGGAGGCGCTCGAGCGCACGCTCGCCGAGGGCTACGCCTGCTACTACTCCCGCAGCCGCCGGACACTGTGGCGCAAGGGCGAGTCGTCCGGGCACCTGCAGCAGGTGGTGGAGGTCCGCCTGGATTGCGACGGCGACACCATTCTGCTGCTGGTGGAGCAGACCGGCCCGGCGTGCCACACCAACAAGCCGAGCTGCTTCTACCTGCTGGTAGACGGCGACGCGGTGCGGGTCACTGACTGAGCAGTACATCCATGAAACTCGAGCTTCACAACACCCGCAGCGGCAGGAAAGAGCCGTTCGAGCCCCGGAATCCCGATCGCGTCACCATGTACGTGTGCGGTCCCACCGTGTACGACCGGGTGCACATCGGCAACGCCCGTCCGGCGGTGGTGTTCGACGTGCTCTACCGGCTGTTGCGGGTGCTGTATCCGAGCGTGGTTTACGTTCGCAACATCACCGACATCGACGACAAGATCAACGCTGCGGCCCAGGCCAACGGCGAGCCCATCGCGGTACTCGCCGACCGCTTCACCAGCGCCTACCGCGAGGACGTGGCGGCCCTGGGCGTGCTGCCACCGGACGTGGAGCCCCGGGCAACCGAGCACATCGACGAAATCATCGCCATGATCGAGGCGCTCATCGCCGGCGGCCACGCCTATGCCGCGGACGGTCACGTGCTGTTCCACGTACCCTCCGACCCGGAATACGGGAGCCTCTCGCACCGCACGCTGCAGGACATGCTCGACGGCGCCCGGGTGGACGTGGCGCCGTACAAACGCGACCCCAAGGACTTCGTGCTGTGGAAACCCTCCACCGCCGACCTGCCCGGCTGGGAGAGCCCGTGGGGCCGGGGACGGCCCGGCTGGCACATCGAATGCTCCGCCATGATCCGACGCCACCTCGGCGAGACCATCGACATCCACGGCGGTGGCGCGGACCTCACCTTCCCCCACCATGAGAACGAGGCGGCGCAGAGCCGCTGTGCGAACGCCGAGCCGGAGTGCGTGCGCTACTGGGTGCACAACGGCATGCTCACCCTGGGCGACGAGAAGATGTCCAAGTCGCTGGGCAACATCGCCACCATCCACGACCTGCTCGAGCAGCAACCGGGGGAGGTCCTGCGTTATGCCCTCCTATCCGGGCACTACCGCCAGACGCTGTCGTGGACCGAGGATCTGCTACGCCAGTCGGCCAGCAGCCTGGACCGGCTCTACGAAGCGTTGCGCGGGGTAGACGAGTCCGGCCCCGTCACCTCGGGCGATTTCGCCGGGCTGCCGCCGGGGCAGTACCCGGAAGCGGTGCTCGAAGCGCTGTGCGACGATCTCAACACGCCCAGGGCGCTGGCGGCCCTGCACCGGCTCGTGGACCACATCAATCGCAGCACCGAACCGGCCGAGCGCGTCGCGCTGCAGCACCAGCTCCTGGCCGGCGGCTGGCTGCTCGGGCTGCTCAGCGAGACCGTGGACGCGCACTTCCAGACTGGCAGCGACATCGATCCGACGGAGATCGCCGCCCTCATCGCGGCGCGTAACGCCGCCCGGCGCGAGCGCGACTTTCAGCGTGCCGACGCCATCCGCGACGAGCTGGCCGGCCGCGGCATCGAGCTCGAGGACAGCCGCGAAGGCACCCGCTGGAAGGTCCGCGAGCGCTGACGCAATGTTCTCCCTCGGTATCGTCGGTGCCGGCATCGGCGGGCTGACCCTGGCGCTGGCCTGCCGCGAGGCGGGGTTGCGCGACATCACCCTCTACGAGCAAGCCGGGGCGGCGGAAGGCCTGGGGGCCGGGGTCCAGCTCTCCCCCAACGCCACCCGCGTGCTCCTGGCGCTGGGCTTGCGCCGGACTCTGGAGCAGGTGAGCTTCCATCCTCAGGCGGTGCATCTGCGCACCTGGCGGACCGGCTATCTGCTCGCCACCCGGCCACTGGGCCCGTTCTCCGAGGCCCGGTACGGCGCACCCTACTATCACGTGCATCGCGCGGACCTGCACGCCATGCTGCTCGACGCCGTGCGCGCGCGCGGCATCACCCTGCGCACCGCCACCCACTGCCGCGGCGCCGACCAGGACCACGACGGGCCGTGGGTGGAACTCGACGACAGCGCCGTGCGCCACGACGTGGTGGTGGGCTGCGACGGCATCCGTTCCGTGGTGCGCAACGCCGTGGTGGAAGGCACCGCGCCGCGCTTCACCGGCCACGTCGCCTGGCGCGCCATGGTGCCCGCGGATGCGCTCGCCCAGGCGCCCGTCGCGCCCACCGCAACGGTGTGGCTCGGTCCCGGCCGGCATTTCGTGCACTACTACGTCCGCGCAGGCGAGCTCGTGAACTTCGTCGGTGTGGTGGAAGCCGGCCAGTGGCGCGAGGTCTCCTGGCGCAGCAAGGGCGACCCGGCCGAGCTGGCCGCCGATTTCGCCGGCTGGAACCCGATGGTCGGAAGTCTCATCGAAGCCGCGGAGGACGTGTACAAATGGGCGCTGTTCGACCACGAGCCGCTGCCCACCTGGACCCGGGGCGGCATCACCCTGCTGGGGGATGCCTGCCACCCGATGCTGCCGTACCTGGCCCAGGGCGCCGCCATGGCCATCGAGGACGCCTGGGTGCTCTCGCGCATGCTGGAACGCTGGGAAGACCTCCCGCGGGAAGGCCTGGGCGAGTACGAGCGCTACCGCCGCCCGCGCACGGCGCGCGTTCAGCAGCGATCGCGGCAGCAGGGGGAGGAATTCCATCTCGCGGATCCGGGGGCGGTGATGCGGCGCAATTTCAAGCTCGCCGTGGGCAGCCGCCTGCTGCCCGAGGTGGCCATGCGCCAGTACGACTGGCTTCACGGCTACGACTGCATACGTGGTTTCGAATGAGCTAACGTGGCCGTCGGTGCAGCGCGAGGTCCGTACCATGAGCCCCGATTTCACCCGCAACGTGGCGCGCTTCGTCGACGAGCGCTGGGAGACGAGCATCGTCCCCGCCCTGTGCGACTACGTGCGCATCCCCAACAAATCTCCCGCCTTCGACCCGGAATGGCAGGAACGCGGACACATGACCAGGGCGGTGCGGCTGCTGGAATCCTGGGCCGCCGCCTGCGGGGTGGCCGGTCTCACCACCGAGGTGATCACCCTTCCGGAGCGCACGCCGCTGCTGCTCGCCGAGGTGCCTTCCACCGGCGGCTCCGGGACGGTGCTGCTCTACGGCCACTACGACAAACAACCGGAGTTCGACGGCTGGGAGCCGGACCTCGACCCGTGGGAGCCGGTGATCCGCGACCACAGGCTCTACGGCCGCGGCGGCGCCGACGACGGCTACGCCATGTTCGGCTCGCTCACCGCCATCGCCGCGCTCGAGGCCGAAGGCGTGCCCCACGGCCGCTGCGTGGTGCTCATCGAAGGCTGCGAGGAGAGCGGCAGCTTCGATCTCCCCTCCTACATGAAGGCATTGCGGGAGCGCATCGGCCAACCGGATCTGGTGGTGTGCCTGGACGCGGAGTGCGGCAACTACGAGCAGCTCTGGGTTACCTCGAGCCTGCGCGGCATGCTTCCCGGCGTGCTCTCCGTCGACGTCCTCGAGCAGGGCCAGCACTCGGGCGCTGCCGGCGGCATCGTGCCGTCGAGCTTCCGGCTGTTGCGGGCGGTGATGGATCGCCTCGAAGACCCGCACACGGGAGCGCTGCACCCGGCGCTGCACGTGGCAATTCCGGACGGGGTGCGCGACCAGCTCACCGGCGTGGCCCGGACCCTGGGGAATACCGTCACCGATCGGTTCCCGTGGATCGAGGGCGTGCAAGCGGAATCGAGCGACCCGGTGGAGCTGCTGCTCAACAACGCCTGGCGACCGAGCCTGGCCACTGTCGGCCTGGGCGGCGCCCCCGGCATTCGCGACGCCGGCAACACGCTGCGTCCGGGCACCAGCGCCAAGCTGGTGTTCCGCCTGCCTCCCACCCTCGACGCCGCACGGGCCGCAGAGGTCATCGAGCGCGAGCTCGAGCGCGATCCGCCCCACGGTGCCCGGGTGCGATTCGAGCCGGAGGCGCCGCAGACCGGCTGGAAGGCGCCCGACCCGGCGCCGTGGCTCGCCGCCGCCGTGGCACAGGCGTCCCAGGCGCATTTCGGGGCCCCGGTGCGCTACATGGGCATGGGCGGCACCATTCCGTTCATGAACATGCTGAGCGATGCCTACCCGGACGTGCAGTTTCTGGTGACCGGGGTGCTCGGCCCGGGCTCGAATGCTCACGGCCCCAACGAGTTCCTGCACCTCCCCACCGCCAAGCGTCTCACCGCCTGCGTGGCCGGCGTCATCGCCGCCCTGGGGCAGGCCCCGTAGCGGGGCGCTGGAGCGCCGTCACAACAACCGGCTCTGCCGGCCGAAGCTCTTGCGCAGGAAATCCATCTGGTCGCCGAGGATCCGGCCGCTGTTGATGAGCGCCAGATACTCCGCGAAATTGGGCACGTAGGGCAGCGCCAGAAGCTCCATGCCACACTCCTCCAGCAGCCGGTCGCCTTTGTGATGATTGCAGCGCTTGCAGGCGGAGACCACGTTGTCCCAGGCATCCCGGCCGCGCCGGGAGATCGGCACCACGTGGTCGCGGGTGAGCTCACCGTCGACGTGAGTCTTCCCGCAGTACAGGCACACGCCGCGATCGCGACGGAACAACGCCTCGTTGGTGAGCGGCGGCACGCCGCGAATGGCGTGGGTCACTCTGCCGCCACAGGCGATGATGCTGTGGATGTCGCGGGTGCTGCGAGCGGCGTTCAGGCGGGAATGTCCGCCGCGGACCCGGAGCACGGCATCACCCAGAGTCCACACCACGATCTCGCGCGCGTAGAGACAAACGGCCTCCTGCCAGCTCACCCATTCGATGGGTTTGCCGGCGATATCGAGTCGCAGGATGCGTGGCACCCGCTCGAACTCGGACAGGGTGGCGACCATGAGCCTCCTTTTCGGCAGCGCCGCGCCCGTATAATGGCCAAATGCCGCGGTCTATTCAACGCGACGATCACCGCTGCCGATTCCTGCGAGCACGTGAATCGGCGGGGCCGGAAGTTTTGACACACATCAACCGCGCCGGCAGAGTGCCGGTCATGAGATTACCCGTGTGCCTCGCAGCCGGCCTGCTGGTGGCCGGATGCAGTAGTACGTCCTCGCCTCCGGCGGAGACCCCCGTCACCGATATCCCATTGGACGGTAACTGGTTCTGTCAGACGAGCGCGTCCGGCGACGCCTGGAGTTGCGTGCAGGATCCGGAGCTCGCGGCCAATCCCGAGCCCGACCGGCTGCCGGACCCGCAGCGTGCGCCGGAGGTGCCCGAGGGCGAGCCGCCGCTCCCGGATGGGCTGCCGGAGTCCGGCCCGCGCCCCGGAGGCCGCGAGGAGCCCGAGCGGACGCCGCCCCCGCGGCCGGGGCCCCAACCAGGCCCCCAACCCGGCCCCCAGCCAGGGCCCCAGCCGGGGCCCCAGCCAGCGCCCGGGGATCCCGGACCGGAACCGACCCAGCCGCCGCCACCGCCGCAGGCGAGCGGCGAGCAGCCGATGCCGGAATATGTGCGCCTCGCCTATCAGGGCGGCGAAGAAGGCGGGGAAGCGGTGTCCATCGCCGAGCTGCCCGGGGAGTTCTACGCCGTGCAACTCCTCGCCATGTCCAGCCGGGAAGCCCTGGAATCCTACGTAGCGCAGCGCCAGCTCGACCACGTATCCGCGGCACGGGTCGAGCGGGACGGACGGCTCTACTACACCCTGCTGCTCGGCGTGTACGAGACCGAGGAGCTCGCCCGCCGAGCCGCCGCGGAACGCCCAGCCGCCCTGGCCGGGACCACCCCCTGGATCCGCTCCGTGAGCTCACTGCAATCCGCGATGACCCGCGGCGACGCGCTCGCCCGTTCAGCCGCCTCTCTGTAACCCGCCGACGCGCGCCACCGCGCGCCGCTCATCCTGCATTGCCGGCCGACTCATCGAGCGGCGTCCGCGGATCGATGGCCCGGTAGCTGGGGCGCTGGCGCAGGCGCGTCAGGTAGGCCTCGAAGTTGGGGAAACCGTCCAGGCTCATGCCGTCCACTTGCAGCACCATCGCCAGGGCCATGAACGGCGCGTCCGCCAGTGTGAAGCCGCCGCCGAGGTACTCGCGCCCTTCCAGGGACTGCTCCAGAAACGGCAGCGCCCGGCTGCGCAGCGCCTCACGCGCGTGGGCCATGTCCTCGTGGTTGCGCTGCTCCTCGGGAGACCACCACGGCATCCAGATTCGCGGGAGCGGCCCCGAGAGCACGATCTCATCGCCGTAGTTCTCCAAGGCCCGCACCCGGGCCCGTTCGAGCGGGTCTTCCGGCAGCAGCCGGGGCATCGGGTAGCGGTCCTCGAGATACTCGTTGATCACCGTGGAGTCGTAGACCCGGGTATCCTCATCGTCGATCCACGGCACTTTGCCCAGTGGATTCTGCTCCAGGACCTCGCGGGTCTTCTTCCAGATGTCGCCGACCTTCACCCGCTCCACCCGGTAGCTCAGTCCCTTTTCCTCGAGGATCGCCTTGGTTTTGCTCGAGAAGGTGGAACGCAGGGTTCCCCACGGGTACTCGCGTTCCATGGTGTAGAGAACGATCATGCGGCGTGCTCCCCTCGACGTTTGCGTGAGCCGACTGCCATGCAGGCTCGCTCGATGATACCGACCCGCCTGATCGAAGGTAAGGAGCGCCTGCAGCGGTCGATGCGCATGGCAGTGGCCGCGTAGAATGCCCTCTCGTCCTTGCTACCGCGGGTCATGATGAATCCGATCCTTCGCGAAATCGTCGAGCTGCTCGACGTCGAGCCCATCGAGAAGAACCTGTACCGGGGCCGCAATCACCGAACAGAGCACGTGTTCGGGGGGCAGGTGCTCGCACAGGCCATTGCTGCTGCCTACCGCACCGTGGAAACCACCCTGGGGCTCCACTCCCTGCACGCCTACTTCCTGCGTCCCGGGGACTGGACCCGGCCCATCCTCTACGAAGTGGACCGCATCCGCGACGGCCGCAGCTTCGCCACCCGCCGGGTAGTCGCCGTACAGCACGGCCGCGCCATCTTCAACATGAGCTCGTCGTGGCATAAACCCGAGCACGGCCTGCGGCACGCGCTCCCCATGCCCGACGTGCCGCCGCCGGAAGCGTTGCGCGGCGACCGCGAAGCGTATCGGGAGATCGCCGGGGAACGGCCCGAGGTGTCGCGATTCGCCTTCCGCTTCGAAGCCATCGAGAGCAAACAGGTGGAGCGGATTCTCATGACCGACCACGACCGGCATCCGCCCTTCAAGCACACCTGGCTGCGCACCCGCGAGCGCCTGCCCGACGACCCGGAAGTGCATCTGGCGGTGCTCGCCTACATGTCCGACCTGGATTTCATGAGCACCGCCATGCTGCCCCACGCCACCAACACCATGACCGGATCGGTTCAGGGCACGAGCCTGGACCACTCCCTGTGGTTCCATCGGCCGTTCCGGGCCGACGAATGGCTGTTGTTCGCCAAGGAGTCGCCCAACGCCGGTGGCGCCCGGGGCTTCGTGCGGGGGCAGTTCTTCACGCGGGAGGGCGAGTTGGTGGCAACCGCGGCGCAGGAGTGCCTGATCCGGCCGCTGGAGCCGCAGGAGGATGCCGCCGCGGCGTCATGACCGGACGCCGCGGCGCCGGGTGGGCGTTACAGCGCCTCGAGGATGGATTCCGCGCTGCTGACGTCGAGCTTGCCGCCGGGCTCCACCGCGAGCTTGGTGACGACGCCGTCGTCGACGATCATGGCATACCGCTGCGAGCGGGTGCCGAGGCCAGCGCCGCTGCCATCCATCTCCAAACCCAGTTTCCGGGTCAGCTCGCCGTTGCCGTCCCCCACCATGAGGATCTCGTCGGCGTTGCGGTCCCGGCCCCAGCTATCCATGACGAACGGATCATTGACCGACAGGCAGACGATACTGTCGACACCCTTCGCCTTGATGGCGTCCGCGTTCACCACGTAGCCGGGCAGATGCGCTTCGGAGCAGGTGGGCGTGAACGCGCCGGGCACGGCGAACGCCACGACCTTCTTGCCGCTGAACAATTCTTCGGTGGTGACGGGCGTGGGACGTCCGTCCTTCATCATGTGCAGGGTCGCTTCGGGGATCTTGTCGCCTTCCTGGATCGCCATCGTCGTTCCTTCTTCCACTGTTCTCGAACGGTCGAGGGAGTGTGGTGAATTCACCGGGGCCGGTCAACGAAAGGCGTCAGTGGCCCGGCCGCGGGCGCCGTCGCAGCGCCCGGCGCGCAGCCGTGCTATACCTTCGGAGGGCATGCGTCATCGGGAGCGGGAAGAGCAGGCGTGTCGGGTCGTGGAACCGCACATATAATCCTGAAAACATGAAATTTTTCGCCAACGCATACCGAGCCGGGCCACGGCGGCGCGCCGGCCTAGCTGCCGCGGCGCTGGCAGCGGCAACATGGTCCCACGGGGAGGTCGTGGAGCCGGTCCGAATCCCCGAGGTCGCCGCGCCGCCGGCCCGGTTCTCGCTGCTCGGTGAGACGGTGCCGGCGGCGTCGCTCACGCAGCTCACCTGGAACGCCACCGAGACGTACACCGGCAACAGCATTCCCACGGCGGTGCTGGTGGCCAACGGCAGCGAGCCCGGGCCGGTGCTCTGCCTCACCGCCGCGGTGCACGGCGACGAGATCAACGGCATCGAGATCGTGCGCCGGGTGCTGCACGACCTCGAGACCGAACGCGTGCGTGGCACGGTGGTGGGTGTTCCCATCGTCAATCTGCAGGGCTTCCAGAGAAACTCGCGCTACCTGCCGGACCGCCGCGATCTCAACCGGCACTTTCCCGGCAACCCCACCGGCAGCTCGGCATCACGTATCGCCCACTCCCTGTTCACCCGCATCATCCGCCACTGCGATGCGCTGGTGGACCTGCACACCGGGTCGTTCCACCGCACCAACCTGCCCCAGCTTCGGGCGGACCTGAACGACGACCGGGTGGTCGAGCTCACCGCCGGATTCGGCTCCACGGTGATCCTCCACAGCGAGGGCGCCGAAGGCACCCTGCGCCGGGCGGCCACCAGTGCCGGGGTACCCAGCGTCACCATCGAGGCCGGCATGCCGATGCGGGTGCAGGAGGACGTGGTGGAGCATAGCGTCAAAGCCATCTTCACCCTGATGGACACCATGGAGATCTACGACCGGCGCAGCCTCTGGGGCAACCCGGAACCCGTCTACTACCAGTCACGCTGGGTGCGCGCCGACGGTGGCGGCATCCTCGCCGGCGAAGTGCAGCTCGGCCGGCGAGTCCAGCCCGGCGACCTGCTCGGCACGGTGATCGACCCCATCAGCAACGAGCAGCAACAGATTCTGTCGCCGTACCGGGGACGCGTCATCGGCATGGCCGTCGACCAGTTCGTGATGCCCGGTTACGCGACGTTCCACCTCGGCATCGAGGCAGAGGTGAGCGAAGCCGCGAAATCCTCCGGCCCCGACCCGGATCCGGAGGTGGCGCCCGATGACGCGTCGGAGCGCGTCCCCGACCTCCGTCCGGAAGGCCGCGGGGACGCCGACCGCTGATGCAAGGACGCGCCGCAGCCCGCCTACTTCCAGGCGAAGCGCGGCTGCTCCAGATTGGCCACCCGGGTGTGCCGGCCGAGCAGGCAGACTTCCCGGAACTGATAGAGAACGGCGGCCGTGGGCGCGGCGATGTCGTCCTCCCCCACCGGCATCCGCAACACGGGCGCCTCGCCGGCGGCCGCCCGCTCGAACTTCGGCGCGTCGTCCCGCAACAGCTCCGTCAGGGGAATCCGGTGCACCGAAGCCACTTCCTGCGGATCCGGCCAGGTCCGGAGCCCGGCGCCGCCCCATACCACCACGGGCGTCATGACGAAGCCGGAGCGGGTCGTGAAGTCATCCAGCCGACCCAGCACCGCCTCTGGGGGCAGCGTCACGGAGACCTCCTCGTGCATCTCTCGCAGGGCCGCCTCCACCGCCGTCTCCGCGCCATCCAGACGCCCGCCGGGCAACGCCCACTGACCGGCGTGACGGCGCAGCGCCGCCGAGCGGCGGGTCAGCAGCACCGCTGCGGCCGGATCCCACCACTGATGGCGCGGCAGACCGGGCAGATCCGCCCCATACCCCACATCGATTACCGTCACCGCCACAGCCGCCCGACGCAGTCCGGCCGCCACGGCTTGCTCCGGCTCGAAGGCATCGAGGCGCTGACGAAGCAGGCGGCACAGATCGTCGTCGCAGTGCATGGGCAGTCCCGGATCGGCTGAGGTACCCCGCATGGAACCATCATCCGTCATCAACCGCCAACCACCGAGCGTCCTGCCGTGACCGTCTCCGGCCGCAACGAACGCGCCGCCATCGGCTACGCCCTCGCCGCCGTGGCCGCGTGGTCCACGGTGGCTACCGCGTTCAAGCTCGGCCTGAGGGTGCTGGAGCCGTTGCAGCTCCTGCTGCTCGGCACCGCGACCTCGGCGGCGCTGTTCACCTTCATCGCCGCTCTGCGCGGCGCCCGGCAGCCGCGCCGCCGCGCCCTCATCGAGGGCGCGCGATTCGGCCTGGTGAACCCGTTCCTCTATTATCTGGTCCTGTTCGAGGCCTACGACCGGCTGCCGGCCCAGATCGCCCAGCCGCTGAACTACAGCTGGGCCATCGCCCTGGCGCTGCTGGCCGTTCCCATGCTCGGGCAGCGGCTCGAGCGCCGCACCCTCGCCGGCATCCTGATTGGTTATGCCGGCGTGGTGCTGGTGCTCTCCCAGGGACGCCTGGACGCCTGGCCCACCCTGGACTGGCTGGGCGTCCTGCTGGCGCTGGCATCCACGCTGCTCTGGGCGGGCTATTGGCTCGCCAATGCCCGCTCCACCGTGGACCCGGTGGCGCTCATGGCCTGGAGCTTCGTCCTGGCCACGCCGCTGGTGGCCGCGGCGTGCGCCTTGGGCCCCGGCCTCCCGCGGCTCACCTGGGCAACCGCCGGCGTCGGGCTCTGGGTCGGGCTCATCGAGATGGGGTTCACCTTCCTGCTCTGGCAGCGCGCCCTGAAGCTCACCGCCCACGCCGCCCGCATCGGACAGCTCATCTTCCTGTCGCCGTTCCTCTCGCTGGTGCTCATCGCCACCGTCGTGGGCGAGACGATACACGCCACGTCGGTGGCGGGGCTGGCCGTGATCGTCGCCGGGATGTGGGTTGGAAGTAGGAAGTACTGAGTACTCAGTACTTCGTACTCCGTTTCACCGATTTCCAGGCGGCGTCGGCGAAGAGCTCGCGTACCGCCCGCGGCGGGCGCTCGTACTGCCCGGAAAGCCAGCGCCGGACGTATTCCTGAATCGGTCCGCTGATGAGCGGGACGTAGGCATCCGGCGGCAGCGCGCGCATCTCGCCCGAGGCCACGAACGGAGCGAACCAGTGGAACACCTCGCGGATGTAGCTCTGATAGATCTCCTTGAGGCGGAGCCGGGCCTCGGGGGAGAAATCGATGTCCCGGGAATGCAGGTAGCGCGCCAGCGCGCGATTGCGTGTCGACCAGTCGCAATAGAAGCGCACCACGGCCTTGACGCTGTCTTCGGCGCCCCGGCTACGGCGCAGGCGACGCAGCATGCCGCGGTTGAACCGGCCGATGCCCTCGATGAACAGCTCCTCCGCAATGCCCTCCTTGCTGCCGAAGTGGTGGTACAGGCTGCCGACGCTGCAACGGGCCGCCTTCTGGATGTCGCCGATGGTGGTGTTGGCAATGCCGACGCGGGAGAAGCAGTCGAGGGCCGCCCGGAGGACGCTGGCGCGCCGCGCCACCGTCGCTGCGCGGGGCTCGGTGCTCGTCTGACGCTTGTCCGCCATCGACACTCCGGAGGGGGGATCAGGCGGATTGTTTACTAGAATCTGGTTCTAGTAAAGGATTCTAGTTTTGAGTAAGCTTGGGGTCGCTTGCCAACCCATCCACCCGTAACTGCGAGACTTCCCATGGATATCGAGCTAGCCGCAGAAGATCTGGCGTTTCGAGACGAAGTGCGAAGCTTCCTCCGGGAAAACGCCTATCAGCCGGGAGACGACTACGCCGAGTGGCGCCTGAACTGGTTCAAGAAGGCCAGGGAGAAGGGCGGCTGGGACGTACCCAAATGGCCCAAGGAATTCGGCGGCCCAGGCTGGACCCCGACCCAGCACTACATCTGGGAGCAGGAAACGGCTCGAGCCACCCTGCCCTGGGACATGCCTTTCGGGGTCGGCATGGTCGCACCCATCATCATGGCGTACGGCAACGAGGAGCAGCAGCAACGCTTTCTCCCCGACATTCGCGCCCGCACGGTGAACTGGTGCCAGGGCTATTCGGAGCCCGGCGCCGGCTCCGACCTGGCGTCGCTCAAGACCCGGGCGACCCTCGCCACGGACGGCAGCCACTACGTGGTCAACGGCCAGAAAATCTGGACCACCGCCGCGCACATCGCCGACTGGATGTTCTGCCTGACCCGCACGGACGATTCCGGCCGGAAGCAGGAAGGCATCACGTTCCTGCTCATTCCCATGAAGCAGGAAGGCATCGACGTGCAGCCCATCATCACCCTGGGGGGCAACCACACGGTGAACACGGTGTACCTTCAGGACGTGAAGGTGCCGGTGGAGAACCGCATCGGCGAGGAAGGCAAGGGCTGGACCTACGCCAAGGGCCTGCTGCAACACGAGCGCACCGGCCTCGCCGGCCTGTCCCGCTCCCTGGTCGCGCTCGAGGGTTTGAAGGAGAACGCGCGCAGTGTCGCCCGGGGCAACGCCACGCTCATGGACGAGCCGGCCTATCGCGCCAAGATCGCGGAGCTGGAGATCGATCTGATGGCCGCGGAGTACACCGAGCTGCGCAGTCTCGCCAGCGCCCAGGCGGGCGCCGCCCCCGGGCCGGAGTCCTCCATACTCAAGCTCAAGGGCACGGAAATTCAGCAACGCATCCAGAAACTGACCATGGAGGCCGGCGGCGCGTTCTCCGCCGCCTGGGGCGACAAACCCGTGGGGCCGGCCTTTGCGAAGGGCGGCATGGCCGGCTACCTGGCGAGCCGCGCCTTCACCATCTACGGCGGCGCCAGCGAGGTGCAGAAAGACGTGATCGCGAAGAACGTACTGGGTATCAAGAGGTCATCACGATGAATTTCGAACTGAGCGACGAGCAGAAGCTCATTGCCGAAAGCGTCGAACGCTTCGTCCAGGACAACTACGCCCTCGAAGCGCGCCGCAAGCTGGCCGAAGCAGAGCCGGGCTTCAGCCGGGACCATTGGTCCACCATGGCCGAGCTGGGCTGGCTGGCACTCCCCTTCGCCGAGGAGCACGGCGGTTTCGGCGGCAACCAGATCGACACCATGGTGGTGATGGAGCAGTTCGGTCGCGGTCTGGTGCTCGAGCCGTACCTGGCCAGCGTGGTCATGGGCGGCGGCGCGGTGAAACGCGGCGCCACCGCTGCCGTGCGCGACGAGGTGCTGCCGGCGGTGATCGACGGCAGCCGGCAACTCGCCCTCGCCTACACCGAACCGCAGGCGCGCTTCGATATCGAGGACATCACCACGACCGCAAAAGCGGATGGCGACGGGTTCGTCGTCGACGGCCACAAGTCCATGGTGCTGCACGGCCCCACCGCCGATCAGCTCGTGGTCTCCGCCCGCACCAGCGGCGGCCAGCGCGACACCGGCGGCATTTCGCTGTTCCTGATCGACGCGGATGCCGAGGGCGTGAAGCGCCGCGACTTTCCCACCGTGGACGGTCTGCGCGCCTCGGAGATCGACTTCGAATCGGTGCGGGTCGGCGGCGATCGGCTCATCGGCGAGCAGGACCAGGGCTACGCCATCCTCCGGGACGTGGCCAACGACGCCATCCTGGCACTGTCCGCCGAGGCGGTCGGCGCCATGGAAATGCTCTACAAGAAGACCGTGGAGTACACCCAGGAACGCGTGCAGTTCGACCACCCGCTCTCCGACTTCCAGGTGCTGCAGCATCGCATGGTGGACATGTTCATGGAGTACGAGCAGTGCAAGTCGCTGCTGTACCGCGCCACCATGGAATCGGCCCAAGGCGATCCCGCCACCGCCCAGCGCACCGTGCACGCCCTCAAGCACCTGGTGGGCAAAGCGGGGCTGTTCATCGGCGAGAACGCGGTGCAACTCCACGGCGGCATGGGCATGACGGAAGAGCTGGCCATCGGTCACTACTTCAAGCGCATGCTGGTGATAGATGCGCAGTTCGGCAACGCGGACTACCACCTCGAGAAGTTCGCGGAATTGACGGCTGCCAGCTGATGGCTGGCAGCCGCCTTCAGCCATCAGCCGTCGGCTTTCAGCCGGAGGGCTGTTCCGCGATTCAGCGGTGAAGGCACGAACCACCAGGCGGAGTGGCAGCAGGAACCCGGGGCGGGGCCGCTTCGAGCTCAGCGAGCGTCTCAGGGTCGATGAAAGAGCGCTGACCACGCGACAGACGCGACCACCGCCACGTGCCCGCGACAAGGGGGACCACCCTAACGCTACGGGGGGGATCACCCTAAAGTTACGGAAAAGCGCTCTCTCCGGCTGAAAGCTGCCAGCTGATGGCTGGCAGCCGCCTTCAGCCATCAGCCGTCGGCTTTCAGCC
>JBMCWS010000021.1:0-30041 GCA_048621375.1 Pseudomonadota bacterium
GCCCATGGCCGCGGCCTGGGCGGTGATGTCGCACCTGGGCATGGACGGCTACCTGGCGCTGACGCGGGTGACGCTCGAGAACGCCGACCGCATTCGGGCCGGGGTCGCGGCCATCGACGGCATCCGGGTGCTGGGGCCCGGAACCTACCATCTGCTCGCCATGGCCGCCGATGACGATGCGGTGCGGCCGGTGGACGTGTTCGCGGTGGGCGATGGGCTGCTGGCCCGGGGCTGGTACCACGACCGTCAGGGGCCGCCGGACTCGCTGCACGCCACCGTGAGCAACGGCAATACCGGGGTGATCGACCGCTACCTGGCGGATCTTGCGGAGTGCGTGAGCGAAGCGGGCAGTGGCGGCGCCGGCGATCGCTCCACGAGCTACGCCACCCTCGAGTGAGACCGCGCGGCCTCAGTCGCCGGGGCGGTCCGGATCGGCGCCGACCAGGCAGGTCACCGCCTCGCCGCCGGCGCCGGCGTTGATGTCGGTGCCCGGCGGCGGCGGGGCGATGCCGTGGCGAATCCGCACCTCGGTCTCGATCCCTGCGAGCAGGCCCCGTCCCAGTGTCAGAGCGTCCGCCGCGCGGCGGTGGGCGTAGCCGGTGAGCACCGCGCGGCCGAGCGCGGGGTCTTCGGCGTAGGCCAGGGCGGCCACCCGCTCGACGCTCGCCTGCGCGTCCAGACTGCCGCGTTCGAAGGCGGTGAGTGTCTTCGTGACCCGCTCGAGAAACTCGCCCGGAAAGGCGCAGGTGTAGTACATGAGGCGCTTGAACAGCCGCCCGGCGAACTCGGTGGCCTCCTGGAGCTGGTGGTCCGGGTGGACGAAGGTCTCCGCCGCGCGCTCCGTGAGATAGCGGTGCCGGCGATATTCGGGTGGGACGTCCTCGACGCCCAACCACCACGGCAGGAACGGCGCGGTCACGGCGCCCGTGGGCGCCACCCAGAGTAGCGCCAGCTCCGGGTGCGGCAGGTCGCCGCGCAGGTGGGCCACCTGACCGTATCCGGCGTGGTCATCGGCGATCCGGCGGTCGCGGACCAGGTCCATCATCTCCGCCACGGTGACCGGTGCCAGCCGCGCCAGCTCGTCTTCCAGCTCCGCGGGTGAGACGTATTTGGTGCCGGGGTCGCGCATGCCGCCGCCGAGGCCGTAGACACGGTCGACGTTGAAGGGGGCGCCGGCCTCCGGGTCGTACCAGCCCTGCTCCGTCGCGAACGTGACGAGATTCCGCGAGCCCATGTAGTCCGGGTGCGACCGGTAGTCCGCGGGCACGTCGCCGATGTAGCCGGGATAGCTCACGCGCACCTCGCCGGCGCCCAACCGCTCGGCCACCCAGAGCCCCTGCCCGCCGGCGGGCTGGATCATGATCCAGCCTTCTTCCGGGTCGGCGATGAGATGCGAGTTGCCGCCGTAGGTGGTATAGCCGTGGGTATCGATGAGCTCGCCCATGATCGCCACCGCCTCGCGGGCGCTCCCGGCCCGCTCCAGGGCCAGGCGTGCGAGATCGCTGTAGTTGGGCCCGGTCTGGTCCGCCGGGGTCATGGCCACGAGCTCGGGCCGGGACGGCGAGAAGACGTCGCGAACGGCCACCTGATGCGCGTTCAGACCGCCGTTGGTAAGCGGTGCCGGGAACCCGGCGAAGCTCGAGTAGTTCATGGTGATGTAGCGGAAGGTGCGTGCCACCTGCGGAATCCGCGACAGCCGGGCCGGGAGTCGGGCGTCCGGGGTGGCGCCCACGCTGATCGTGGCGCCGTCCGGATGCTCGCGCCCGGGCACGATCTCGAGCCAGTGGCTCGATGGCTCTTCCCCGGTGCCGCCGAGCAGCACGCTGCCGTCCGCGGTGAGGTCGCGGCCGACGTAGAAGGCGTAGCTGGCCGCCGCGGGCGGTGCGGCGGCCAGGAGCGCAACGGCTGCGAGCAACGGGGTGCGCCTGCGCATGGCCCGTCTCCAGTGGTCAGGTGGCGCTGGGCTCGGGCTCGTAGCCCTGTGCGGCCTGGTGCGCCTGCAGCGCGGCCTGATCGTCCTTCAGGGTCTTGCCCGCGAGATAATAGTGCAGCGCGCACCAGAGGTTGATGAAGGTGAACACCAGCAGCGCCATGCGCAACGATTCCTGCCCGTAGAGCGGCGCGAACAGGTCCGAGAGCACGCCCACGAGCTGGGGCCCGAAGCCCATGCCGATGATGTTGAGAATGAACAGCAGAATGCTCGATGCCAGGGCGCGCATGCGCAGGGTGACGAGCCCCTGCACCAGGGCGAACGTGGGCGCGAGGTAGAAGCCGCCGATGAAGGCGGGAACGATGTACAGCCCGAGCGCCAGCCAGAGATTGTCCACGAGGAATACCGCGGCCAGCAGGGGCACGTAGCCGGCCTTGCCGGCGGCCACCACCCAGGCGCGCCAGCGCTCGTCGCGCTTGGCGAGAACGTCCGCGAGGCGCCCGGCGGAGAACGTGCCGAGCCCGCCGATCACACCGGTCATGATGGCGAGCACCAGGCCGATCTCGGTGGGGCTCAGGCCGTGCGAACGGATCAGGAAGGTGGGCAGCCACAGCACGAAGCCGTAGCCCACGAACCCGGCGAGCGCGGAGCCGATGGTGAGGTGGCGAATGGAACGGGTGCGCCACATATAGCCCCAGACGCTCATGAACGAGGGCGCTTCCTCCGCCGGTCCCTTGCGCGCCGGGTCGGTGGCGCCCCGCTTCGGCTCGATGGTGGTGAAATACAGCAGCGCGGCGATCACGAGCCCGGGGAGCCCCACGGCGACGAAGGCCGTGCGCCAGCCGAAGGTCTCGGTGAGCCAGCCGCCGCCCCCGTAGGCGATCAGCAGCCCCAGGTTGACGCCGAGGGAGAAGATGCCCATGGCGGTGCCCCGGGTGGCCACCGGGAACAGATCGGAGATCAGCGAGTGCGACGGCGGCGACGAGCCGGCTTCGCCGATGCCGACGCCGATGCGGGCCAGCGCGAGCTGCACGAACGACTGGGCGTAGCCGCAGGCTACGGTCATGGCGCTCCAGATGGTGACCGCGGCGGTGACGATGTTGCGGCGGTTCTTGCGGTCCGCGAGCATGGCGATGGGCATGCCGAGCGTGGCGTAGAAGATCGCGAACGTCAGCCCGATGAGAAAGCCCATCTGGGTGTCGCTGGCGCCGAGGTCCCGTTTGATGGGCTCCAGCACGATGGCCATGATCTGGCGGTCCACGTGACTGGAGGTGTACACGAGGGTAAGTATTCCCAGCGCATACCACTTGTACCAGGGCCTTTCCGCGACCCGCTCGCTGAACTTGGAACCCATGAAATCCGCCCCTCCGCTGCGTCGGTTCTGGCTGTCGTGGTGTCGCATCCGGGCCGCAGCCCGGGCCCCTTCCCCCGGAGCGGCATTGTAGCCTGCAAAGCTTACCGATTTCGCCAGGGGATCGGCCCCGGGAATGCTCGAGGCGAGCGCGCTTTTGCCGCGGCGGGCGGCAATGCTATGGTCTCGATCCAGGGGGGAGACAGACGTGGCAAGAGGACTCAGGCTCCCAGGAGCGGTGGTGCTCGCGTTGCTCTGCGGCTGCGGCGGGGATGGTTGGGCTCCGACCACGCCAGCTTCGGGCGAGCCCCGGGTCACCAGCGCCTGGCCCGAGTACGGCGGTGGCGGCGGGCGCCGGTACGTGGATCTCGACGGCATCCATCCGGGCAACGTGGCGGCGCTGGAGGTGGCCTGGGTCTACCGCACGGGAGACGTATCGGACGGAGGGCACGCCGATGTCCCGGCCAGCACCGCCTTCGAAGCGACTCCGATCCTGGCGGACGGGCACCTGGTATTCTGCACGCCGTTCAACCGCGTCCTGGCCGTCGACCCCCTGACGGGAGGCGAGATCTGGCGCTTCGAATCCGGTATCGATCTCGGCCAGCGTTACGCCAATCAGCTCGTGTGCCGGGGGGTCGCCCAGTGGCGCGATCCCCGCAGGGCCCGGGGCGCCGAGTGCGCCACCCGCATCTTCACCGCCACCAACGACGCGTTCCTGATCGCCCTCGACGCCGCCACCGGGCGGGTCTGCCGCGACTTCGGAGACGACGGCCGCATCGATCTCGCGCCGGGGGCCGGCGAGCAGGCGTGGCTCGGCGAGTATCAGGTCACCTCCGCGCCCACCGTGATCGGAGATCGGGTGGTAGTGGGCGCCGCCGTGTCCGACAACCAACGGATCGATGCGCCGAGCGGGGTGGTTCGCGCCTTCGATGCCCGAAGCGGCCGTCGCGAGTGGGCCTGGGATCTGGCGCCGCCGGGGTTCGACTACGATGCTCCGGGGGCGCTGGTGAGCGAGGAGGGCTTTGCCCTGGGCACGCCCAACGTCTGGGGCACCATGACGGCGGATCAGGAGCGGGATCTGCTGTTCGTCCCCACCGGCAATCCGGCCCCGGATTACTATCGCCGCGGTGGTGCCGACATGGACCACTACGGCAGCGCGGTGGTGGCGCTGGACGGCCGTAGCGGCGACGTTGTGTGGCATTTCAACACCGTGCGCAACGACTTCTGGGACTATGACGTGGGCGCCCAGCCGGCTCTGGTGACCCTCGACGTCGACGGGGGCCGCGTCCCGGCGCTGATCCAGGGTACCAAGACCGGGTTCGTGTTCGTCCTGAATCGCGAGACCGGAGCGCCGGTGGTCGACTATCGCCTGCAGGCCGTGCCGCGGGCAGGCCCGCTGGCGGCGGAGTTGTCGCCGGTGCAGCCGGTGCCACCGGCGGCGTTCCGGGTGTCCCGGGAAACCGCTCGGGAGGATGCCTGGGGGCTGACGTTCTGGGATCGTGACCATTGCCGCAGGCGGCTCGAGGAGATGCGGGTCGGGCCGGTGTTCACGCCGGTTACCGAGCAGTGGACGCTGGTGGCGCCGGGCAACGCGGGCGGAATCAACTGGGGCGGGGTGGCGGTGGATCCGGAGCGTGGGGTGATCGTTGCCCGCAGCACCCATCTGCCGTTTCAGGTGCGGCTGATTCCCCGGGCTGAGTACGTTCGCGCCCGGGAGCGGCAGGGTGCCGATCTGGAGCTGGCGCCGCAGCGGGGCACGCCCTACGCCATGGCCCGCAAGCCGTTTCTCTCGAGTCTGGGGCTGCCGTGCACGCGCCCGCCCTGGGGCACGCTCACGGCCATCGATATCGGCGGCCGGAAGCGGCTGTGGGACCGCCCGCACGGCACCGTGGCGGATCTCGCTGCGGTGCCCGTGCCCTGGGAAGCGGGTGTCCCCGGTCTGGGGCAGGGCGTGGTGACTTCGAGCGGGCTGGTGTTCATCGGCGGCGCGATGGAGAACGCGGTGCGTGCGTACGACGTCGAGAGCGGCCGCGAGTTGTGGCGCGGGCGGCTGCCCGCCGCGCCTCTGGCCACGCCCATGAGCTACGAGGTGGAACTCGACTCGGGGGAGCGGCGTCAGCTGGTGGTGGTGGCCGCCGGAGGTTACCCGGACATGGGAGTGCCGCCGGGCGACTATCTGGTGGCGTTCGCGTTGCCGGTGGACTGACGCCCGCCCCGGGGACGACGTTCAGCCGCCCGCGATCTTCACCTGGTAGCCCTCGGCTTCGAGCAGCGGCTTCAGCGTCTGGCGTTGATCGCCCTGCAGCTCGATCACGCCGTCCTTGACCGCGCCCCCCACCCCGCAGCGGGCCTTCAGGGTCTTGGCCAGCGCCTTCAGGGCCTCGTCGGAAACGGGCACGCCGGTGACCAGGGTCACGCCGGCGCCCTTGCGCCCTTTGGTCTCCCGCGCCAGGCGAACCACCCCGTCGCCCTGCTGCCGTGGCCGCGAGCGGTCCCGGCAGACGCAGTCCGGGAGAGGACGGCGGCACCCCGGGCACGTGCGCCCCTGGTCGGTGGCGTATACGAGCCCTCCCTGTTTCCGGCGTTTCGCCATGTCACACCCGGCGTCCTGATAGCATCTCCGGGAATTCTGGGGTCGAGGTCACCGTGCCGGCAAGCGGGAACACACAGGCGGCGGACTGGAGGAGCACCGGACGCCGAGCCGGGGTGCTGGTGCTGCTCTGGGTCACCGGGCTGTACCTGCGCCTGCCCATTCTGGTGGCGCCGCCGCTGGCGCCGCTGCTGGTGGGCGAGCTGGAGCTGAATCAGGCGCAGTCCGGGGCGCTGACGACGATTCCCGTGCTGATGCTGGCGCTGGGGGCGGTGCCGGGGGCGTTCGTCATCGCCCGGCTGGGACCCTTGCTCACGGTGGTGGCGGCGGTGCTCGTGCTGGCGGTGGCGTCGGCGGCGCGGGCACTGGCGCCGCCGGTGGCGCTGCTGTTCGTGGCCACGGCGGTGCTGGGCGTCGGGGTGGCGGTGATGCAGCCGGCGTTGCCGGTTCTGGTTCAGCGCTGGTGCCCGGGGTTCATGGCGTTGGGCTCGGCGGTGTACATGAACGGCATGCTCATGGGGGAGTTCATCGGCGCCGGGCTGACCCTGCCCTGGGTGCTGCCGCTGGTGGACGGGAGCTGGCGTGGGGCGTTGCTGGCGTGGTCCGCGCCGGCGTTGCTGGTGGCGGTCCTGCTGCCGCTGGGCAACCGGCTGGCGGCGGCGCGCCGGCGCTCGGGGGCGGAAACGGAAGGCGCCGGGCCCGGTCCCGGCCCGGTGCCGTGGGCGCCCGAATGGCGGGACCCGCGGGTGTGGCAGCTCGGGGTCCTGCTGGGCGCTGCCGCCGCCGGATTCTTCGGGACCAACGCCTACATGGCCTCGGTGCTCGCCGAGCGTGGTGCCGGCGACACCCTGGCGGAGACGTTGCTGGTGTTCAACGTCACCCAGGTGCTGGGATCGCTGGCGATGCTGGGCCTTGCCCGGCTCCTGGTGGGCCGGCGGCTCCCGCTGATCCTGTGCGCCTGGGGCACGCTGGCGGGGCTGGCGGGCGCCGCCTTCGGCGGTGACGCCGTGTTTCTGCCGGCCGTGGTGCTGCTCGGTACGAGCACGTGCCTGCAACTCATCCTGGTGGTGAGCCTGGTGCCCCACATTGCCCGGGAGCGCGACGCCGGCGCGCTGGCGGGGGGGATGTTCGCGGTCGGTTACCTGCTGGGATTCGTGGTGCCCCTCGCCGGCGGATTCGCCGCCGACTGGAGCGGCTCGGCGCGGGCGGCGCTGGTGCCGACGGTGGTGCTGGCGGCGGTGGCGGCGGCAGTGGCCCTGCCGGGGCGAATGATGCAAGGTGACGGCTCCGTGCATACCACCACGAGGAGCGAATGATGTTCGATAACCTGTTCTCGATCTCGGGCAAGGTGGCCCTGGTGACCGGCGGCTCGCGGGGGATCGGGGAGATGATCGCGGCGGGATACCTGGCCAGCGGCGCCAGGGTCTACATCAGCTCGCGGAAAGCCGAGGTCTGCGACGAGACGGCGCGTCGTCTCAGCGAGCAGTTCGGTGGCGAGTGCATCTCGCTGCCGGCGAATCTGGCGACCATGGAGGGGGTGGGCGCCCTGGCGAATGCGGTGGCGGAGCGGGAAGAGCGGCTCGACATTCTGGTGAACAACGCCGGCGTCTCCTGGGGGGCGCCGCTCGACGAGTTCCCGGAGAACGGGTGGGACAAAGTGATGGACACCAACGTGAAAGGCGTGTTCTTCCTCACCCAGAAGCTGCTGCCGTTGCTGCGGCGGTCCGCGTCGGCGGAGGATCCGGCGCGCGTCATCAACATCGGCTCCATCGACGGGATCAAGGTGCCCGTCTTCGAGACCATGTCCTACGGCCCTTCCAAGGCGGCGGTGCATCACCTGACCCGCGTGCTGGCGGCGCACCTGGTCAAGGAGAACATCCTGGTCAATGCCATCGCCCCGGGCCCGTTCCCCACCTGGATGCTGAGCACCGGGGTCGGCGGCGGCGGCGACGTCGAGGGCACCGACTGGGACGCGGTGGGCCGCGGCAACCCCCGGGGCCGGGTGGGCTCGCCCCAGGACATCGCGGGCATCGCCATATTCCTGGCGTCCCGGGCCGGCGCCTATACCGTGGGCGATGTCATCGTCTGCGACGGCGGCGCGGTCCTGACCTGATCCCGCGCGGCGCCACCCGGTCACGGGGCGGCGACGGTGGCCGCCACTTCGTCCGCCAGCCGCGCGAGCGCCGCGCTCATGGCGGCGGGTATTGCCGCCGGGCCCGAGCCGGCCAGATCCACCTCGATGCGGGTGCGGCGCGCGAGACGTGTGCCGCGGTCGTCGTCGGCGAGGGTCCAGCGGGCCGTGAGCGTCAGCGCGTCCCCGGGCCCCGCGCCGAAGCGCTCGATCAGGACGTTCAGCGTCTGCTGCTCCGCCCGGGGCGACGTCCGCTGTCCCGGCAGCACGACCCGCTCCAGCCGGGCGGCCAGGTCGAGCGCGAGGGTTCGTGCGACCATGGCGTCGAGGGGCGCGGCCCAGCGGCTGGTCTCGAGTAGCTCCAGGCCTCCGCCGCTGCGATAGCGGACCAGCTCCGAGCGCTCGAGCTCCAGGGGCAGTCGGACCGTGCCGACCATCACGGGCACGGTGTTGGGCCGCGGTTGCGCCTGCTCCGGGAGGTGCGGCTCGAGCAGATAGAACGTGCTGTCCGGGCTGCCCGGCATGCACCCGAGTGAGATCAGGGCGAAGGCAACGGCCCACCGCCACCGCGCACGCAGCCTCATCCGTCGCGGCCCATGATCAGGGCTTCCGGGTGGCGGTCCAGGTAGGCGGCCAGCTCACCGACGGCGCGGGCGGCGTTGGTCAGCTCGTTCATCAACTCGGCCAGGTCGCGGTTCTGGCGCACCGAGTCACCGAGCAGTGCCTCGACCCGGTGCGCCACCGCTTCGGTGCGGCGGGCGGTGTGCTGCAGGCTTTCGAGCAGGCGCGGGACCCGTCGTTCTGCGCTGGCGGCGATGCGTTCCACATCGGCGAGGGCGGCTTCCAGATCCGCGAGCGCCTGCGCGAGCCCGGGATCGTGGATCAATTCGTCCAGCCTGGCGGTGGACCGCCGCAGATGGCGCGCGATTTCTGCCAGCGGCAGCTGTTCGACGGTGGCGGTGATGCGGCCGATGGTGGCCGTCGCGTCCGCGAGGCCGGCGCCGCGGGCGGTGGGCAGCTCGGGCGCCGAGTCGTCTGTGGTCAGCGTCGCCGGCCCGGCGTCCTCCACGCGCTCGAGCGCGATGCTCCGGGTCCCGGGGATCAAGCCGCCCGATGGCCGCGCCCGGACGCCCTGGCGTAGCAGCCCGGCCAGGAACTCGTTGGTGGCGTCGGCCAGCGCCCCACGGCTCGCCATTGCCTCCGGGCCGAGGCCGAGGCGGCCGGCGTCGATGGCGATCCGCACCACGGTGGAGAGAGCCGCCTGCCGCGGGTCGTAATCGAGCGCGACCCGCGCCACACGCCCGACCCGGACGCCACCGAGTTCCACCGGGGTGCCGGGCGCCAGACCGTCCACGGGATCGGGGAAGCGCAGCTCGTAGGCAAGGCGGGTGCCGGCCGGCGTGGCGAGGGCCGTAGCCCGGGAGCCGTGCAGGGCGAAGACGGCACCGCGCGACGCCGGTGCGCCCGCCAGAATCCCGGGGGTGTGAAAGTCGATGGCGCCGGAGGCCAGCTCCGTCAGGGCGGGCAGCTCGACGTCGAGGCCGCCACCGGTGCTCACCCGTACCCCGCCGCCGCGCCAGAAGCGAGTGCCTTCGCGGATGAGACCGGCGTGCTGCCGGCGCACGAACACGAGCACTCGGACCTCGTCCGACTCCGGGCTCAAAACGACGCCGCGCACCTCGCCCACCCGGGTGCCGAGATAGCGTACCGGCGCGCCTCGGCGCAGTGAGCCGGGGTCGGTGGTGGTCAGAACGAAGTCGCGCCCCGGGTCCCAGCTCTCCTCCACGGGCGGCCGGCGCAGCGCCCGGAAACGGCGTGCGGGCTCGCCGGCGCCGGGATCCATGGCGACATGGGCGCCGGACATCAGGTTCTGGAGGTTGCCGGATGCGAGCGACGGCTGAACGATCCAGAATCGGGTGCCGTCCCGGAGCAGGGAGGTCACGTGGGGCTTCATGTCGAGTTCCAGCAGGACGTCGGTCATGGCGTCGTTGAGACGGACCGCGCGGACCGTGCCTACCTCAACCTCCCGGAACTTGACGAGCGCGCCGGAGCTGACGCCGGAGGCGGATGAGACCGCCACGGTCACCGTGGCGCCGCCGAAGATCCAGGTGCGGATCGCCAGCCAGATCAGGAATCCGAGCACGCCCACGGGCAGCAGCCAGATCCACCCCGGCCACCGGGAGGCACGTACGTCTGCCTGCGGTGCGGATTCCTCCGTCACGCCGTGGACCGCCACATCAGCCGCGGATCGAAGCTGCGGGAGGCCAGCATGGAAACCGCCACCACCAGCGCGAACGGCGTGGCCGCAGCGCCGACCCGTATGTCGGCTACCGCACTCACCCCCACCAACCCGGCGCTGCCGGCCGCGATGAAAGGATCGATCATGGACCATCGGCCGATCTCGTGGATCCCGCGATGCAGGCGGGTACGAAATACCCGGCCCCGGGTTCGGGTGTCACGGGCGCGCCCGGTCATCCAGGAGAGCCCCGCGAGCTTGAGGGCCGGGACCACCACGCTCGCCAGCACGAGCAACGCCGCCAGGGTGTAGAAGCCCTCGTCTAGCAGCCGGTTGATTCCGCTCAGGATGGTGCGGGTGGACTCCCCGGTGGGACGGTGCTCGATCGACATGGGATACAGGTAGCTCGGTATGAAGAGCACGACCCCGGTCAGGATCAGCGCCGACGTGCGGCCGATGACCGCATCCGCCTGGCGCGGCTGGCCGCAGCGCGGGCAGCGTCCGTTCGCGCCGTCGGTGATGATCCGCTCACAGACCCGGCAACCGGCCCGCGGCGGCGCGCCGGGGCAGTGGTCGGGAAGTATGGCGCGCCAGACCGCCCGGGGGTTCAACGCACTGGCGGCGAATCCGGAGGCGGCCGCGGCTGCCGCCAGGGCCCAGCCGCCCAGGGCCACCTCGGCGGTGATCTGGGTTTGCAGACGCAGATAGACGGCCGCCATGGCGATCACGAAGACGTCCACGCCACACCAGAGCCTGAGCTCTTCGGCCCACCGGAACAGCGTGCCGGCCCGGGGCAGCGTCCGTCGGCTCCTCACCGACGCCAGCACCAGGGTCACGAGCCCCAGACGCAGCAGCGGGAACACGAGAAGCATGGCTGCCAGCAGAACCGCCAGCAGCGGCTGGGCGTCGCCCCAGGCGGCGGCCACCGCCGAATGCACGTACAACTCCTGGGTCGCACCGCCGAGGGGAATGCGCAGAAGCGGCATGAGATAGCCGGGCACGAGCAGCAGCAACGCCGACACCGCCAACGCCAATGCCGCGCTGAGGCTCCGGCCCGCGGTACGCTCGAGCGGGCGCTGACAGCGGTAACATGCGGCGGTGGTGCCCCGCGCGAGCCGGGGGAGAACCTGGACGGCACCGCAGTCGCAGCAGGCGAGGGCAGACGCGCGGGCATTGGCGCGTGTGGTCATGGGGACGGAAGAAAGCAAGGGGCGTGCCGCCGGCGGGTGTCGCCGGCGCCGTCGTACGTGCACGGCGATTGCATGGGGTCCGGGGCACACCACTGGCACAGGAGCGATGCATGTCCGGTGACGACAAGCGCAAGCAGGGCGAAGGGGACCGCGAGGCGGACCGCCATTACCGGGAACGGACCCGGGAGTTCGTGGAATCCGGCAAGGTGGACGAGGCTGCCCGCGAGGCGGAGGAACAAGACCCCGAAGAAGCCGCCGACGCCGAGGCGCGGGGCCGCAAGCGGGCCAAGGAGGTGGACCCGGAGGTCCATCGCGACTACGACGAGCCCACCAAGGGCGACGTCGAGTGAGCGGGGCCGGGAACCCTCAGCGGCTTCCGGCTCGAACCTCGCCCTGCCGGTCGAGAAGCTGCTCGCGGGTGCGGCGCTCGTAGTCGCGAGCAGTCCCCGCCACCGTGCCGCCGCGGCCCGTGGTGAGCCAGCGCCGCACCCGTCCGGCGTCGCCCAGCGGCGTTCGGGTGCCGAACGAGTTCAACAGCACCATGCCCACGGTTCGTTCCGCTGCCTCGGCCACCAGGACCAGACAGCGGCCGGCCTCGGCGAGGTAGCCGGTCTTGCTCAGGTGAACGCGCCAACGGCTGCTGGCCACCAGAGGGTTGGTGTTGCCGTACGGCAGGGTGTAGCGCGGGCTTCGGAACCGGGCGGTATGCTGATAGCGGGTGCTGAGGTCGCGGATCTCCGGGTGGGCGTGGGCCGCCTTCAGCAGCAGGGCGAGTCCGCCTGCGGTGGCGCGGTTGTCCGGCGAGAGACCGGCGGGATCGACGAATTCCGCGTGGCGCATGCCCAGGGCCTCGGCCCGTGCGTTCATGGCGGCCACGAATGCCGTATCGCCACCGGGGTAGTGGTGGGCGAGCACGTGGGTGGCCAGGTTCTCAGACGACATGAGAGCGATGCGCAGGAGTTCCCGGCGCCGCGCCTCGGAGCCGATGCGCAAGCGCGAGTAGGCGTTCTTCTCGAGGTCGTCGTGCCAGTCCACGATGGTCAGCCATTCGTCCAGCGGCTGACCGCTCTCGAGCACCACCAGCGCCGTCATCAGCTTGGTGACCGACGCGATCGGCACGGGCAGGTCGGCGTGCTTGCGATACAGCACCTCGCCGGTATCGAGGGCCGTGACCACGCCCGCCACGGACGCGAGCTGCAGCGTTTCCGGGTCGGGGCGGGCGTCATCGGGCCGGGCGGCAGCGCCCAGGGTGCAAGCGAGGGCGAGAGCCGGGAGTATCTGTCGCATGCCCATGGGCGGGGAAATCTAACGCACCACGGCCGGGGTTGCCACGGCCGCCGGGCAGTGGGGGCGAGGGGCGGGTGGTGAGCGAGTCGGCCGCGTTGCTCGACGGCTGGCTCGCAGCGGAAGGCCCGTTGCTTTTGTACGGCGGCATGGGGACGGGCAAGTCGACCCTGGCCGCCGCGCTGGGTCGGGCGCTCGAGCGTCGGGGTCGGCGGGTCTCGTGCATCGGGGCCGATCCCGGCACACCCGCTTTCGGGGTGCCGGGCGCCGCGTGCCGCGCCGTGTGGCGGCAGGGGCGGTGGCAGTGTCTGGACGTGGAGCCGCTGTGCACGCTGGACGCCGCTCGATTCCGGCTCCCCCTGGTGCGTGCCGTGGCCCGCCTCACGCAACGCGCCGGCGGCGGCTTGCTCATGGTCGACGCGCCCGGTGTGGTGCGCGGCGTAGCGAGTGCGGAGCTGTTTCACGGGCTCGCCGACGCGGCCGGCGCGGTGGTGGCAGGGGTGCTGGTGCGTCCGCACGAAAGAGCTCCGCTGGAGAGCGAGCTCGACGCATGGCAGGGCGCGGTCTTCCGGTTGCGGGCCCATGCGGCGGCGGCACGGCCCGGCAGGGCCGGGCGTGCGGCGTGGCGCACGCAACTCTGGCGACGGTATCTCGGCGCAGGCGTCCGTCATGACTGGCCGCTGTCGGCACTGGCGCTTGCGGGTACGCCGCCGCCGGTATCCGCGGAAGCGGCCTGGCCTGGGCGGCAGGTTGCCGCGTTTCGGCGCGGCCGCTTCCTCGGCATGGGCGAGGTCGAGAGACTGGCCGGCGGGTACCTGCACGTCCGCATGCGCGCGGGTCTCGCGCTGGCGGCTGCCCCGGATGCTTTGCTGGTGCGTGATGCGATCCGTGATCCGGCGGGCTGGCTGGTCACTGCGGCGCCGGCGGGGCGGGGCAGCCGGACGCCGGCGCCGGCTGCGTCGCCGCCTGAGGGGGTGACAGCCCGGGCAGGCAAAGTGTCCCTGAACCTGGTCAATGGCGTGTTCGGCGACCCACTGGTGGCGCTGCGGGTTGCCAACCTCCGCCACAGCGTGCTGTTCGACCTCGGTGATGCCGAGCCGCTGGCGTTGAGGCATTTGCATCGGGTGAGGGACGTTTTCGTCTCCCACACCCACCTGGACCACATCGGCGGCTTTCCGAAGCTGCTGCGCGCCGCCCTGAGCGGCGACGGCGCGGCGTTCAGGATATTCGGCCCGGCCGGGCTGTGCGGACACGTGGCCGCGTTCATCGACGGGTTCCGCTGGGACCGTATCGGCGACGCCGGGCCGGTGTTCGAGGTCGCGGAGATTCATCCGGGCGCGTTGCACCGGGAGCGCATTCAGCCGGGGCGGGGGCGGGAGATTCTGGGGACACAGCCGGTCGCCGATGGTGTGGTGATGGCGGGGCCGGAGTTCACCGTGCACGCTGCCGCCCTGGACCACCGCATCCCGGTGATGGCGTACGCCCTGCGCCTGCCGGACGAGTCACGGGTGCACGTGGCGCGGCTGCGTGCTGCGGGGTACGCGCCCGGACCGTGGCTCTCCGAGCTCAAGGCGCTGGTGGCGGCGGGGCGGGAGGAGGCGACGGTGACGCCCCCCGGGGGCCGTCCCGAACCGGTGTCGGTGTTGCGAGCGGCGTTCGTCGACGAGGTGCCCGGATGCAAGGTGGTCTACGCGACCGACCTCGCGGACCACGCGAGCAATCGGCGTGCGCTGGTGGAGCTGGCCCGAAACGCCGATCTGCTGATTTGTGAGGCCACCTTCAGAAATCGAGACCGGGCCCGGGCAAGAAGCACGCAGCACCTCACGACCCGGGCCTGTGCCGAAATCGCCCTGAGCGCGAACGTGGCCCGGCTGTTGCCCATGCACTTCTCGCGACGTTACACCCACGACGTCGATGGCGTGTACCACGAGCTGGCGGACGTCTGTCGGGGAACCCCGCTCGCGGATGCGGTAATCCGGGCGGGACGGTAGAGCCGCGCCGGCTGGCGTGCGACGATAGTGCTCGATTCACGCAACCCGGAACAGGAGGTAGCCATGGGATTCGCGCTGTCGGAAATGGAACTCACCAGTCCGGCTTTTCAGACCGGAACACCCATCCCGAAGAAACACAGCGGCGAGGGCGATGACGTCTCGCCGGCGCTGTCCTGGTCGAAAGCGCCGGACAACGCCCGCTCGTTCGTGGTGGTCTGCCATGACCCGGACGCGCCGCTGATCACCCCCGGCCACTACGGTTTCGTGCACTGGGTGCTCTACAACATTCCCGGATCGGTGACCAAGCTCTCGGAAGGGGAGGCAGGCTATACCTCCGGGCGTAACGATTTCGGCAAGTCCGGCTACGGTGGCCCGATGCCGCCGGAAGGCCACGGCACCCATTACTACTTCTTCATGGTCCTGGCTCTCGACACCGACGCCGAGCTGGAGCCGGGCCTGACGTTGTGGGAGCTCCTGGAAAAGGTGGAGCCGCACGTGATCGGCATGAACCGTCTGGTCGGCACCTACATCCGCTGATCCCGGCCCGATCCCGCGCGCGCCGCCATCCGCGGCGCGCGCCGTTCCCGTTTCTGTGACCGGCTTGATTGACGCGCGGGCGAGCGTGCGATCATGATCAGCCGCTGCCGTTTTCGGCACGACTCGTGATTGTAGGGAGAGCTGCCTGAGAGCCGTGCTTTCATAGGAAGCACCCGCCGCGGAGGCGTCTTCGCAGTGTGAGCAGTCATCAAAGGTGGGAGAGTTGTATGAAACGACGAGCAATCCGGTCCATGGTCCTGGCGGCCATGGCGAGCCTGTGCGCCGGTTCCGTGTACGGGGCGGCGCTGGAGGAGGTGGTCGTGACCGCGCAGAAGCGCGAGCAGCGCGCCCAGGACGTGCCCACGTCCGTGAGTGCGTTCAGCGACCAGCAGATCGAACGCAGTGGCATGCAGGATATGCGCGATCTGACCGTGCTGAGCCCCAGCTTCGACATGAATTCCAGCCAGACCGAGTCCCAGGGCTCCACGCTGCGCCTGCGCGGGGTGGGGACCACCGGGAACAACATCGGTCTGGAGAGCGCGGTCGGGGTGTTCCTGGATGGTGTGTTCCTGAGCCGGCCTGGCGTGGCGCTGGGGGACATGTTCGACGTGGAGCGCATCGAGGTGCTGCGTGGCCCCCAGGGCACGCTGTTCGGCCGCAACACCTCGGCGGGCGCCATCTCGATCACTACCAAAGAGCCGCTGCTCGATGAGCGCGAGTTCTGGGCCAACGGCACGGTGCAGAACTTCGACGGCTACGACGTCGAGGTGGGGGGCAGCGCCCCGATCATCGAGAACACGCTCGGTTTCCGGATCGCCGGCGCCGTCCGTGAGCGCGACGGCTTCATCGACAGCGTGGCCTCCGGGGCCGAATCCATGAACCGCGACCGCTGGAGCGTACGTGGGCAGATGCTGTGGTTGCCCACGCCGAACATGGACGTGAAGCTGATAGCGGACTACGCCGACGCCGACGAGAATTGCTGCGACGGCGCCATCGTGCGGGAGAGCCCGGCTATCGCGGCGCTCAAGGGTACGGGCGCCTTCGAGGCGGCGGGTCTGCCGAGCAATGCCGGGGTGATCGCCTCGGGCGAGGACGCCCTGGACGACCGCGAGACCAACGCCGACGAGTTCGAGAATCCGTTCGAGCAGTGGGGGCTCTCCCTCGAGCTGAACTGGGATCTGCAGGACGTGGGCACGCTCACCTACATCGGCTCGTTCCGCGACTTCGAGGCCGATAGCGTCCAGGACTCGGAGTTCGTGGCTCTGGACCTGTACTCCGTTCGCCCGTCGGAGGCCAACGGCTTCGCCACCTTCGACGAGATCGACACCTGGACGCATGAGCTTCGGCTTCAGGGCGTGAACGGACCGCTGGAGTGGATGGTCGGCGGCTACTACCTCGACGAGGAGATCGTCGAGCAGCAGGGGCTCGGGCTCGGCACCGATTTCGGACCGTACTTCAACGTGCTGTCGTCGTTCGCCTTCGCCGGAGCCGATCCGGCCCTGAACGCCGTGCCGATGCCCGGCTCCCCCGGTTTCGCCACGTTCGGAGACGTGCGAAACGCCGCCAATCCGGCGGTGGCCTTTGCCGGCGGGTTCGACCCGGCGGACGCCTACGCGCAGAACGTGTTCGAGCAGCAGACCGAATCCTGGTCGGTGTTCACCCACAACACCCTGACGGTGGCGGAAAACTTCGACGTGGTGCTGGGGTTGCGCTGGACCGACGAGGAAAAGGACGGCACGTTTGATCAGCTCGAAACGGGCGCACCGGTGTGTCAGGCGACGTCGGCGAATCTGGCCGCCCTCGGCGCCGCAGACGCGGATGCGGCCGCCGATTTGGGCGGCGCCGTGGGCGGCTTCTGCTTTCCGTTCAGCAGCAACGTAGGACCGTCCCTGCTGAACCTCGAGGAGTTCGACGAGACGTTCTCGGACGAGGAGTTGATCTACACCATCCGGGGCGTCTACCGCGTCAATCCGGACGTTCGCGCCTACGCCAGCTTCACCCACGGCTTCAAGTCCGGCGGCTTCAACCTCGACGCCACCGCCGCCGCCGGCGGGTCGGACCCCCGGTTCGACTCCGAGCTGGTTGATGCGTACGAGGTCGGGGTGAAATCGGAGCTGTTCCAGCGCAGCCTGCGGGCGAACCTGGCGCTGTTCCACATGGAAATGGAGGACTTTCAGGTGCTGGAGTTCACCGGTATCCAGTTCCAGACGTTCAACGTCGACGAGGCGGAGAGCACCGGTCTGGAACTCGAACTCCTGGGAAGTCCGCTGGACAATCTGGATGTGACGTTCAACTGGACCTGGGCCGACGCCGAGTACCCCAGTGACTGCGCTCCGGACGACGCGCCGGCGCAGCCGCGGGCGCTGTGCGGAAACGACCTGACCAATGCCCCCGAGCACGTCATCGTCACGGGGGTCAATTACGACCAGGTCATTCCCAATACCGATCTCAACTGGTTCGTGAATGCCTCGGTGCGCTGGGAGGACGATCACCGGACCGCCACCCAGGCGGTAGAGATCGAGGACGGCGTCGTTACCGACCAGCCGGCACCGAACGACATCCAGGACTCCAACGCCAAGGCGGATCTGCGCCTGGGCCTGGGTGACATGACCGGCCTGTGGACGGTCGAGCTATGGGGTAACAACATCTTCGACGAGCAGACGAAGAACGTGACGTTCAATACACCCCTGAGGCCGGGGTCGCGCGGCGTGTATTTCGACGCCCCGCGGACCTATGGCCTGACGCTGCGCACGCAGATGTGAGCCCGCGGCGCGGGGGCCCGGGCGGGTCCCCGCGTCTCCCGCAGGCCCGGGGTGGGCTCGGTCAGCCGCTCAGCTCGCGGCGCAACAGCGCGTCGATGAGCTGGTTGCGGGACATTTCCGAGGCATCGGGTACTTCCAGCCGCCGGGCCTGGGCCAGCAGCTCCTCGAGGGTCCAGCGGTCGCACTCCGGCCGACTCAGGGCGTTTCGTGAGGCGAGCGTCCGTAGACGAGGCCGAAGCCCTCGGTGCGGTAGGCGAGCAGGGTGAGCAGCGTCTCCGACGCCTTCGCGACCACATCGGGGCGTAGGGACAGAAACCAGTTCTCCTGGGTGCGGTAGACGGGGGTGGTGTAGAACGGGAACACCGCCGCGCGGCAAAGCCCGGCCGAGGTGTTCGCGCCGGTGCGATGCCAGACCCGGCTGTCGAAGGCGAACAGGCTGCCGGCCGGCGCTTCCACCGGCGTGGCCCGCAGGCCCTGCTCGGCGGCGGTGGGGTTACGGTTCCACCGATGGCTGCCTGGGACCACCTCAGTGGCGCCGTTCGAGGCGGTGAAGTCATCGATGCACCACGTGACGTTGATCCCCTGCGGCCGTTCCGGCCAGGGTTCCGGGACGAATACCTGGTCGGCGTGGAGCACGCCCGGAGCCGAGCCGGGGGTCGTGATGTTGCCTGAGATGTTCGAGAGCAGCGCCGGCCAGCCAGTGGTGTCGCGGACCAGCCGCAGAGCCAGTGGATGCTCGGCGAGGCGAAGGAAGACATCGTCGCGGTTCAACAGGTTCCAGACCCGATGGTTCCGGTCGTCCCGGTCCAGCGCGAACCCGCTGGTGCGGCGTCCCCGGCGTTCGTCGTCCGCGGCGGCCTGGTAGAGCGCGTCCCGGGCCCGTGCCAGCTCGGCCCTCTCCAGGGCGTCACCAACCAGGCACATGCCGTGCTCCTGCAGGTCGCGCACCGCCTGCTCGGGATCGTCAGTCGGCGCGGGGAGCGTCGGGGAAGCCATGGCGTCAGTCTCTGGGAATGTTCTCGTAGTAAGGGATCGCGACCTCGTTGCCAGCGGCGACGTTCCCCACCATGGCGGGCGTCACCGGATGCACCACGTCGGGGTCGGTGATCAGGTTCACGCAGGCGGGCCTGCCGCCTGCCTGCGCCTTGCGGATGGCCGGGGCGATGTCGTCGTAGCGGTCCACCCGTTCCCCGTGGCAGCCGAAGCTTTCGGCGACCCGCTCGTAGTGCGTATCCGCCAGCCCCACGATACTGCGCCGGTTCTCCCCGTATACCAGGTCCTGACCGTGCCGTGACATGCCCCAGGAGGCGTTGTTCAGCACCACGGTGACGATGGGGAGGTCGTGCCGGACCATGGTGTCGAACTCGCCGATGTGGAAACCCATGGCGCCATCGCCGGCGAACACGGCCACGGGACGCCCCGGCTCGGCGATGGCCATGCCAATGGCAGCGCCTTGGCCGATTCCGAGGCACCCGAGGTAGCCGTTGGTCATGAAAAGGCCCGGCCCGGCAGCGCGCAAATGCGGGTCGCACCAAGCGCTGGACTCCCCACCGTCGAACACCACGCCGGTCTGCGGCGCCAGAGCGCCGAGGGCGGCTTTTGCGGCATGGTAGGGATGCAGCCGCCCCGGTGCCGTCTCCGCGGGCGCGTCCTCGAACAGGGTGCCCAGAGGATTGCGGTGGCTCTTCAGCAGGCTGCGCCACTCCGAGCGGTCGCGCCACGAGCGCCTTCCGGCGGCCCCGGCCAGCGCCGAGAAGGTGGCGGCGCAGTCGGCCACCACGGGCAGGTCGGCGGGCTTCAGCCGGCTCAATTCTGCGCCGTCTACGTCCACCTGAATGAGCCGTGCGTCGGCAGGCACGACGCTGCCGCTGCGCCCACCTGTGAACAGTCCCTGTCGGGCGCCGGCGAGGACCACCACGTCCGGCGCCAGCCCGGCGCCGGCGGCTCCGCCGATGCTCCCGGTGCCGCCGGCGTAGCACGGGTGGTCGTGCGCCAGTACGCCGTGGCCGTGGGCGTTGGTGACCAGCGGGATGCCGGTGTGCTCGACGAAGCGGCGCAGCGGATCCGCACTGGGCGACAGCGCGGCCCCACCGCCGGCGACGATCACGGGCCGCTCGGCGGTTTCGAGCATGGCGAGCATCCCCTCCACGGTGGCAGCGGACGGAGCCGGCACCAGGTTCGCGGGCCGACCCGGTGCAACCGGGAGCATGACCCGGTTCGCCGGGGCGAACATCACGTCGATGGGGACTTCGAGGAAGACCGGTCCCGGTTGCCCGCTGGTGGCGATGCGCACGGCCTTCTCCACCAGGTCGGGGATGCGCTCGACGTGGGTGACGCGGTGGGCCCATTTGCAGCCGGCGGCTGCCATCGCCACCTGGTCGAACCCGCCCTGCAACGGGTTCGTCTCCACCTCGCGCAGCGGCGGCGAGCCGGCAATGAACAGCACCGGCACGGCATCGAGGTACGCGCTGACCATGGCGGTGAGGCCGTTGGTAAACCCCGGGCCGGCGGTGATGGCCGCCACGCCGATGCTGCCGGTGGCGCGGGCGTAGCTGTCGGCGGCGTGCCCGGCGCTGGCTTCGTGGCGCGTGTCGAGCAGGCGGATGCCGTGCTCGGGACAGGCCACCAGAAAGGCATCGAGGTGCCCACCGTGAAGGGCGAACGCGTCGCGTACCCCCAGGGTGGCTAGGGTCTCGGCGAGCAACTCGCCGCCGCTGTCACTCATGACGTCTCTCCCGCTGTCTTGTCAGTGTCGCGCGCGAGGATGGTGCCGCCTACGCGGACGTTGGCGGCGGCGCCCAGGCCCAGCCAGTGCGACATCTGCTCGGAGAGTCCTTCCCGCGTTTCCTCGCTCAACACCACGTTCCAGTTCACCTGGGGGCGCAGGAAGTCGGTGGAATAGTATCCGAATAGCAGGGGGCGCTCGGTGGATTCCGTGACGTTGGCGCCGGAGGTGTGCCAGACGCGGCCGTCCATGACTACGATGGCGCCGGCCGGGGCCTCGAACGCCCGGGTCGCCGACACCGGATCTGCAGGAAGGTCGCTCAGC
Organism: Pseudomonadota bacterium; assembly: GCA_048621375.1. Classification (GTDB taxonomy): domain Bacteria; phylum Pseudomonadota; class Gammaproteobacteria; order Pseudomonadales; family Azotimanducaceae; genus UBA7803. Next base: position 21,052 of record JBMCWS010000021.1, read on the forward strand.
CGCTCGACGCGGTGGCTGCCGGGCAGATAGCGGGTGGCGCCGTTGGCCTCGCAGGTGTCGTCCAGGCACCAGATCACGTTCAGGGACCACGGGGCCAGCCACGGTTCGGGGACCACTAGGGCCTGGTCCGAGTGCAATGGCATGCTGCGGCTGCCCGGCAGCGCGGTGTTGGCGGTGAAGTTGGAGATGAGGAAGTGTTCGCCGAGCAACTCGTGCACGAACCCCAGCGCCGTAGGGTGGACGATGAGCTCCCGGAACAGTGGATCCAGATCGAGCAGGTTGAACACCCGGATGTTGCGGTCGTTCGGGTCGAGGCTCGGCATGAAGGTGGGCACGCCGCGGCGTTCGCTCTCACCCGCCGCGGCGCGCAGCCGCTCACGGGCGTGTGCGGCCTCGGCGGGTGAGAGCACGCCGGGAACGACGCAGCAGCCGTCTTGATGCAGTTGCCTGGCGAGCTCAGGGTCGATCACGGTGTCTTACCCCCATCCACGTGGCTGCGGTGGCATTGTGGCAGACAGCCGCCGGCCGCGGGAACTCAGTTCCCCATGTTGCCCATGCCGCCCATGCCGTCCATGTTGCCCATGTTTTCCATCGCCGAGAGGTCGATCTTCTGGTAGCCGTCGGGCACTTCGAACAGGTTTTCGGACTGGGGCCCGCGTTCGAGCGACGTGATTTCGAAACGCATCTCGTGGGTTTCGTTGCCGCTCTCGGCCGTGAGTACGGAGCGCACCGTGATGCCGTCGTCCGTGGTCCAGCTGTAGCCGGTGTAACGGTCGTCGTCCATTTCCCACACTGTCTTGTGCTTGGTGGTGTCCATGCCGTTGACGGTCTCGCTTGCGACCTGCTCGTGCGTCACCAGCTCGAACGCCTGCATCTGCTCGTCGGCCTGGTCGATGTCCGCCTCCATGTACATGCCGTAGGGCATGATCATCCACATCGTTCCCAGATCGTGACGCTGGATGGTCACCATGTTTTGCCCCTGCACCTGCATCTCGTCGCGCAGCATGCCCGGGCGATAGTGGATGGTTTCCTCGAGATCGAATTCGGCGGACTCGAGGGTGGCTTTGGCGGTGAAGGAAACGTCGAGATCCTCGCCGCCGGTGATGCGGCTCATGCCGATGGCGATGCTGCCGCCGAATGCATGAGCGTGGGTGGTAGCGAGCAGCATGAGACCCGCGCCGGCGAGGCGCTTTCGAAACGTGGTCATGGACCCTCCATTCATATTGGTGCGCCCCGATGGTAGATTGCCTGCGGCCACTTTGGGAGAGGCAATATGAACGATTCGTTACCGGCGCGAATGCGGCAGATCCGTTCCACGGTCACCTCTGACGGCGAGCTCCGGCTCACGCTGGCCGAGGTGGACGTACCGCAACCGGCGGACGACGAGGTTCTGGTGCGGGTGGAGGCCACGCCCATCAACCCGTCGGATCTCGGCTTGCTGTTCGGCGGCGCGGACATGACGTCCGCCACGGCGTCGGGCTCCGCCGACGCTCCCGTGGTCACGGCACCCGTGCCCGATGCGATGCTCGAGGCGATGAAAGGCCGTCTGGATCAGTCGTTGCCGGTGGGCAACGAAGGCGCCGGCGTGGTGGTGGCGGCGGGCGACAGCGACGCCGCCCGGGCCCTCCTGGGCCGGACCGTAGCGGTATTCGGTGGCGCGATGTACGCCGAGTATCGGGCCGTGAAGGCTGCTCAGTGCCTGGTGCTCGAGGAAGGGACGTCGCCGCGGGAAGGCGCCTCCTGCTTCGTCAATCCGCTCACCGCGCTTTCCATGGTGGAAACCATGCGGCTGGAAGGTCACCGGGGACTGGTTCACACGGCGGCGGCATCCAATCTCGGGCAGATGTTGAACCGGATCTGCCTGAAAGACGGCGTGCCGCTGGTGAACGTCGTCCGGCGTCCGCAGCAGAAGACGCTGCTGGAAAATGCCGGGGCCCGGTACGTGGTGGATTCCAGCAGTGACGATTTCGCCGCCGCGCTCACCGACGCACTGGAGGCGACCGGGGCCACGCTGGCTTTCGATGCCATTGGCGGCGGCGACCTCGCGGGGCGCATCCTGGCCTGCATGGAAGCGGCAGTGCTGCGTTCGGCGGAGAGTTACAGTCGCTACGGGTCGGACGTGCACAAGCAGGTCTACATATACGGCGGCCTGGACCGGGGGCCGACCATCGTGCACCGGACGTTCGGGATGGCCTGGGGCATGGGCGGCTGGCTGTTGCCGCCGTTTCTCGAGCGTATCGGGCCCGAGGCCGCCGACCGGCTGCGACGGCGTGTGGCGGCGGAGATCAGGACCACCTTCGCCAGTCACTACACCCGGGAGGTCTCGCTGACACAAGCGCTTTCTCTGGACGCCATCGCCGAGTACGGCAGGCAGGCGACCGGTGAGAAGTATCTGATCGTTCCCGGCAAGTAAGCAGGAAGGGATATGGCGTATTGGCTCATGAAATCCGAGCCGGACGAGTTCAGCATCGACGACCTGTACCGGCGCCCTGGGCGTACCGAGCCCTGGGACGGGGTGCGGAACTATCAGGCGCGGAACTTCATGCGAGACGGCATGAAGAAAGACGACCTGGTGTTCTTCTATCATTCCAATTGCGCAACCCCGGGCATCGTCGGTATCGCCAGAGTGGTCCGGGAGGCGTACCCCGACCACACGGCGTTTGATCCCGACGACAAGCACTTCGATCCAAAGAGCGAACCGGAGAATCCCCGTTGGATGATGGTGGACGTCCAGTACGAGCGGAAGCTGCGCCGTACCATCGGGCTTGGTGAGCTCAAGGCGAATCCCCGGCTCGAGGCCATGCCGCTGGTGCGCAAGGGCAACCGCCTGTCGGTGATGCCGGTGTCCGAGGCGGAGTGGGAAGCGATTCTGGCGATGGAGTGATCAGGGCATGACGTCGAGATCCGCGTACACGGGAGCGTGATCGGACGCGGTCAGCCCGCTCTGCTTCTTTCGGAAATCGCGATCGATCACCACGTCCAGGGTGCGTTCCGCCACCGGCGCCGACGCCAGAAGAAGGTCGATGCGCAGGCCCTGTCCGCGGTGAAACGCGCCGCCGCGGTAGTCCCACCAGGAGAATTCGCGGCCTTCCGGATGCCGGTACCGGTACAGGTCGTGCAGGCCGAGCTCCAAGAGCGCCGCCAGCCGGGCCCGCTCTTCCGCCGTGTGAAACAGGTGGCCTTCGCCGTCGGCGCCGCGCCAGCTGTCCATGGCGTCCGGGGCGATGTTGAAGTCGCCGCAGAGCACGATGTCTTCGTCCGGCTGGTGGCGCTCGCGCCAATGGGCGAGCAGCGAATCGAACCACGCCAGCTTGCGGGGGAAGTCGGCGTGTTCGAGGGTCTTGCCATTGGGACAGTACACTGTTTCGAAGATCATCGAGCCCACGCGGGCCGAGAGCAGCCGCGCGCCGAACGCCTCTTGACCCGGCAGGCCGCGGTGCAGCTCCTCGGCTGGCTCGCGGCTGAGGATCGCCACGCCGTTCCAGGCTTTCTCGCCGTAGACCAGGGCGTGATAGCCCAGGCCCTCGAGAACCTCGTGGGGGAAGTGCTCGTCGAGGATCTTCAGTTCCTGCAGCCCGACGAGATCGGGCTGGCGCTGCTCGAGCCAAAGGCAAAGGTACTCGAGACGAGCCCGCAGGCCGTTGATGTTCCAGGTGGCGATTCGCATGGGGTAATCGTACCGCAAATGCCGTCGCGACGGTTGCCGCGTTGCCAATGAGAGCCGGGAGCGGCAACATGCCGGCCGTGGATCATGGCATCGAGGCACGGCAGCGCCGCCTCGGGCGTCTGGCCTCCGGAATCGCCCGCTGCCGCCGCTGTCCCCTGCACCACGGACGGCGCCGAGCGGTTCCGGGAACGGGGCCGGCGAACGCCCGCGTCATGTTCATCGGCGAAGCCCCGGGGGCGCGGGAAGATGCCACCGGCTATCCGTTCGCGGGCCGCGCGGGCACGTGGTTCGATGCCATGCTCGTTCGGGCCGGGCTCGACCGGAACGAAGTATTCGTCACTAGCGCGGTGAAATGCCGCCCGCCGGGGAACCGAAGGCCCCGGGCCGGGGAGCTGAGAATCTGCCGCGAGGCGTGGCTGCTGCCCCAGATCGCCGCTGTGGACCCGGCGCTGCTGGTGCTGCTGGGCACCGTCGCCGCAGCGCAGATCCTCGGGGAGAGACGCGCGCTGGGCGAGCTGCGCGGGCGGTTGCTGGACGTGCCCGATCGCCGGGTGCTCGTCACTGCCCACCCGGCGGCGGCGATGCGATTCCCTGAGCCCAGGCGCTGGCTGGAGGCGGACATGGAGCTGCTGCGGCAGTGGTTGGCAAGCGAGACGGCAGAAGGACGGTGATAGCACGCACATGAAGCACTACCGGTGGCTGATGCTGTTGTGGATGTGGGGGGCCGCCGCGAGCGCCGGCGCGGGTTCGTCGCTGGCCGCGCTGGTGAACGAGCGGCTCGAGCTCATGGACGAGGTGGCCGCATACAAGTGGGTGAACGACCGCGGGATCGAGGACAGCGAGCGCGAGGCCGTGGTGATTGCTCGGGCGGTGGAGGACGGCCTGCGCCACGGGCTGACGCCCGCGAGTACCCGGACGTTCTTCGAGGCGCAGATCGAGGCCGCAAAGAGCATTCAGCGCCACTGGTTCGACGTGTGGTCACGGTCCGGCGGGCCACGGGAGGCGCCGGATCTCGACGGCGTGGTGCGCCCGGAGCTGCTGCGGCTGGGCGCCGCGATACTCGAGGCGGCCGCCGAGGGCCCGGGCGGGTGCCGGACTTCGGCGCTCGCTGGCGGAATCGACGTGGCGGGCCTGGAGGACGGCGTGCGGGAGGAGCTCGTCGCCGCTGCAGCGGGGCTCAGGCGCTTCGATAGCCGCCTCGACCAGATTCTCGAGACCGGCATCCTGCGCGTTGGCACGACGGGGGACTATCCGCCCTTCTCGCACCGCGCCGAGGGAGACGATGCCTACCGTGGCATCGACATCGACCTCGCACGCGATCTGGGCGATGCGCTGGGCGTGGAGGTGGCGTTCGTGCCGACGTCGTGGCCCGAGCTCATGGCGGACCTGGCCGCCGGACGATTCGACATCGGCATGAGCGGCATTTCACGCACCCTGGCCCGGCAGCGGCAGGCCCACCTGTCCACGCCCTACCATGTCGGCGGCAAAACGCCCATCGCCCGCTGCGAGGAAGCCGGTCGACTGGGTTCCGTGGCGGCCATCGATCGCCCCGGGGTGCGCGTGGTGGTGAACCCCGGGGGGACCAACGAACGGTTCGTCGACGAGCGCTTGCAGCAGGCGAAGAAGGTGCTGCATGAAGACAATCGCACCATCTTCGAGGTCCTGGTGACGGGCGGCGCCGACGTGATGATCACCGACCGCGTGGAAGTGGCACTTCAGGCGGCCGCATACCCGGAACTCTGCGCCACCACCCCCGAGACGTTCACGTATCAGGAAAAGGCCTATCTCATGCCCCGGGACGGGCCGTGGAATGCCTTCGTCGACACCTGGCTCGAGCTGGCCCTGAACGATGGCACCGTTGGCCGTGTGTACGACGCCCATGGGGTGCGTCACAGCCTGCCGCGGGCCCGGTGAGGGGGGGTCAGGTGGTATAGGGATCCCCGGCGAGCTCCTGGACCAAAGGCGCCAGGTCCTGGGCCACCTTGCCGGCTTCTTCCTGGTTCGGCTTTCCCGGTAGATAGCGGGTGACGCCGTACGTGGCGTCGCGACAGTGCACGCACCATTCCGACGGCCGGTCGGAGTGACCGGCCCACCAGGAGTAGCGTCTGCCACCGTGCTCGAAATCACCGCTCATGTCCTGCATGGTAACCTCCTCTCGTCGCGGCGCTGGCGTTGCAATTCGTGTCGTTCCGTGTCGTTTGCAACCCGTGTGCCGAAACCGGGGGCGGTGGTGATGGTCCAACCAGACATGCACGACGCTCGCGTCAGTCGCGTCTCGATGCTGATCGAGCTGGAGGACTGCCCCGGCGCGCTCGAGGACGTGCTGCACCATTTCTCGGCCAATGGCGTCAACCTGACCCACATCGAGTCCCGGCCGGCGCTCGACGGCCGCTTCGACTTCTATGTGGACTGCGACGGCGCGCGCGGTGACGCTCCGATCGAGCGCGTGGTCGGCGAGCTGCGCCGCAAGGCACTCAAGCTGCTGATCCTCGACGATCGCAGCGTGCCGTGGTTTCCGCGCCACGTCTCCGAGCTCGACCGGGTGGCAGGGCACACCCTGGACGCCGGGAGCGACCTGGAATCGGACCACCCCGGGTTCAACGATCCGGCGTACCGGGCCAGGCGGGCGGAAATCGATGGCCTCGCCCGGGAGCACGTGCACGGCCGACCGATTCCCGTGGTCGAATACACGCCCGCGGAGATCGCCACCTGGGGCGTGGTATACCGGCGACTGACCGCGCTGCATCGCGAGCACGCCTGCGCCGAGTACCTTCGCGTGTTCGACCCCCTGGCCAGGGAGTGCAGGTATAGCGCCGACAACGTGCCGCAGCTCCGGGACGTGAGCGCGTTTCTCGAGAGCCGAACCGGGTTCCGGCTTCGGCCGGTGGCCGGCCTGCTGAGCTCCAGGGATTTTCTCAACGCCCTGGCATTCCGTGTGTTCTTCTCGACCCAGTATCTGCGCCACCATTCCGTTCCGCTCTACACCCCCGAGCCCGACGTTTGCCACGAACTGATCGGCCATGCGCCCATGTTTGCCGATCCTGCGTTCGCCGATTTGTCGCAGGAGATCGGTCTGGCCAGTCTGGGCGCCAGCGACGAGGAGGTCGAACGGCTGGCGCGCTGCTACTGGTTCTCGGTGGAATTCGGTTTGGTCTGGGAAGGCGGTGATTTGAAGGCGTACGGTGCCGGCCTGCTCTCGAGCTTCGGTGAGCTCGAGTACGCGTGCACGGCGGGAGTCAATTCGCCGCGGCCCGAGCTGATCGACTGGGATCCGACACACGCCGCGCGCCGGGGCTTCCCCATCACCGAGTATCAGCCGGCCTATTTCGTGGCGGAGTCACTCCACGATGCCAGGGCAAGAATGCAGGAGTACTGCCGGACGCTGCCGCGACCCTTCTACGCGCGCTACCATCCGGGCACCGAGTCGATCTGGGTGGACCGTGGCGTCAGGCGCGGGCGCTATGGGTGATCATCGCCGGGGTCGTCCGGGAACGGGTATCTTCCGCGGAAGGCGGGCCGGTGCGATATCGGGTGCGGACCTCGGCAACGCCGGGTACCGGCGCCTCGACCGGTCGTCCGTCCGGGCGCACGAAGTAGTATCCGCCGTCGGGATGCCGCGCGACGTCGAAACCGCCTTCGTGGAGCAGCTTGTGGTGTGTCCAGCACACCAGTAGCAGGTTGTCCAGGCTGGTCTCCCCGCCCTCGGCCCAGTGGCGCACATGGTGGGCTTCGAGGAAGCGCCGATGATGGCAGCCGGGAAACGTGCAGCTCCGGTCCCGGGCGTGTAATGCGCGCTTGATGGCAGTGGAAAGCGTGCGTTTTCGACGTCCGACGCTCAGCGGTTGCCCACGACTGTTCTTGATCACCGGAACCACCGCGCCGTCGCAACACAGGCGGCGCACCGTGGGCACGGGCAGATCCGACTGGCCGCCGCCGTTTCCCAACGCGTCGGCATCGACGTGCACGACCACGCGGTAGTCGTCGGGGTCGGTATTACCGTGCGAACCGGTCGTCAACGTCTCCCTCGCCATTTGTACCAGCGCATCGGCGGCCTTGGCGAACAAGGACCGCCCGGGGGCCTCCGGCAGGCGGCTGCCGACCAGTTCCAGAGCGTTCACCACCAGCTCCAGCTCTTCCCGTGGCAGCTCGGCGTACAACACGCCGAAGCCATCCTCGCGGAAAGACCGGCTGAGCCAGCGCCCGTCCTGCAGGCGCCGGGCCTCGGCAGCCGCGTACTGGGCATCGCCGTTGCGCAGGCGCCGGCAGTATTGCTCGAGCTGTGATGCGGAGGTGCCCAAGGCGAAATCAAGGAGCTTTGTCTCCGAGTCGGGCGTGGCGACCCGGGTGAGGGCGCGGACTTTGGAGTAGGAGAGGGCACCGGTCTCGAAGGCCCGGTCGATCTGTGGCAGCTCGGCGAGGGCTCGGGCTACGCGGAGCTTCTCCTGGGCCGTGGTGCGCGAGATGCCGCAGCGCCAGTCGAGCCACTCCGCGCAGTCGTTGTTCCCGTAAGCGCGCCAGCCCTCGCGAAAGTCGAATTCCCTGAGCACGGTGAGAAACCGGTGCATTGCACGCGACGTTTGCCGCCAGGCGTCCACCAAGGCGGCTTCGAGCCGCTCCATCGGTTCGAAGGCACGTGCGCCGGATTCCGCTGGATTCATGGTCCGCTCCTCGTGAGATGCCACGGGGTCACGGTAACCCCCGCGGCGCGCGCCGCTACCGGAGATCGACCCCCGTCGGAGGCAGCCCGAGCGGGCGGCGCTGCTACGCCGGCAGCACCCGGCTGTGCTTCACTTCCCGCAGGCTGAAGCTCGACTCCACGTGCATCACCCCCGGGAACTTGAGAATCCGTTGCATGCACAGTTCCGAGAAGTGGTCGATGCTGCGCGCGACCACTTTCATGAGGTAATCGTGGGATCCGCTGGTGGCGTAGCATTCCACGATGTGCTCCTCGGCTTCGACCTCGGCAATGAACGCCTCGGTGGCGGCATCGGGCTGCTTCTCCATGGTGACCAGCACGAAGGCGGTAACGTCGAGACCCAGGCGACGCTGGTCCGCGACCGCGGCGTAGCCTCGAATGAGCCCGGCTCGCTCGAGCTGCTTGACCCGTCGCAGGCACGGGGACTCGGAAAGCCCCACCCGTTCCGCCAGCTCGACGTTCGACATGCGCCCGTGTGCCTGCAGCAATCGCAGGATCTGACGCTCCGTGGGGTCGAGTCGCATGAGCGCTCCTCCGGCATTTACGTGGATGTGGAAGGAATATGCCACGTTGGTGGGGTCGCACGCAGGATTCTTTCGCCATATCCCCGAGCGCGCCCGATAAAGG
>JBMCWS010000022.1:0-29936 GCA_048621375.1 Pseudomonadota bacterium
CGGCGAAGGTGTCCTCGAACCAGGCCGCGATGCCCGGCTCGAACGGCGCCAGGGCGGGATGCGTGCCTGTGGCGTGCCCGGTCATGGGGCCATTCTAACCATGGGACGCGCGGGCCGCGGCGACTACAATCGCCGCTTCGTCAGCAACGTGACCGATGACCGCATGAGCCAGATCGCCGAGCTGCTCCGGCCGGGGCAGCGCATCTTCGTGGCCGGCAGCGTCAACGAGCCGGGTGCCGTGCTCGCGGCGCTGCGGGACGCGACCCTCCCCGGGAACCTCCGGTTCATTCAGTTTCCCATCGCCGGCTACAACCGCGAGGATTTCACCGCCTACGCGCCGGATGCCCGCTTCACCACGTTCTTCATGACGCCGCACCTGAAGGACGCGGACCCCGCGCGGCTCGACTTCCTGCCCATGCAGATGCGGCGGGTGTACGACTACGTGGCGAACAACGTGGACGTGGTGCTGCTGCAGGTGGCGCGTGGCGCCGACGGGCGCCTGCGCCTCGGCCCCAACGTGGATTTCCTGGGCGCCGCCCTGGATTCGGCCGCGACCGTGATCGCGGAGCAGAACACCGCCTTCACCGCGCCCGCCGGGTGCCCCGTCATCGACGAGGCGCGCATCGATGCCCTGATCGAGGCCCACCGGCCGCTCCACGAGATGGCCGCGCCGGCGCCGGACCCCGCCGCCGAGGCCATCGGCGCGCTGGTGGCCGGGGAAGTCCGTGATGGCGATTGCATTCAGACCGGCATCGGCGGGATTCCCGCGGCCATCCTGGCGCGACTGACCGACAAGAACGATCTGGGCCTGCACGGCGGTTTGATCGACGACGGCGGCATGGCGCTGATCGAGAACGGCAACGTCACCGGCGCGCGCAAGGAGATCGACCGGGGCGTGCACGTGACCGGCATGGCGCTGGGCAGTCACGCCATGATGGATTGGCTGGCGGAGCGCCCGGAGGTGGCCTTCCACGGCGCGAACTACACCCACGAGGTGTCGGTCATCGGCCGCCTTTCCGGCTTCGTCTCGGTGAACTCCGCGGTGGAAGTGGATCTCTACGGCCAGGTGAACGCCGAGATGGCGGGCGGGCGGCAGATTTCCGGCACCGGCGGCTCGGTGGATTTCATGCGCGCCGCCCGGGCCTCCGCAGGCGGGCGTTCCATCATCGCCATGAACGCCACCGCCCGCGGCGGCAGCGTGTCGCGCATCGTCCCGAAGGTGGAGCTGGTGACGGCGCTGCGCACCGACGTCGATCTGGTGGTCACCGAGTACGGTGTGGCGCGGCTGCGCGACGCCCCGCTGCGCAGCCGCGCCGAGGCGCTGATCGAGATCGCCGCCCCCGCGTTCCGCGACGAGCTGCGCGCGGCCATTCCGTGACGTACCGCGATTGCACGGATCGTGCGGCTGGCGTTCCGCCCCCGAGAAGCTAGTATTGGAGACACTGGAAGTGCCGCACGGGGCGCGCGGTATGGACTACATCGGAATCGATCCGGCGGTGGGGCTGGAATGCTCCCACTGCGGCCAGGTCACCCGCATGCGCTACAGCGCGTTGCTGGAGCGTGTGCGAAGCGGGGCGCAGGTGCCGTGCGCCCACTGCGAACGGCGCATGCTCCACGACTGGACCACCATCAGCGTGGTGCAGAACATCATCAAGCGGCGGATGCGTGAGGCGCACGAGGCCCGGCAGGGGCGCGAGGTGGATACCGCCTCGTAAGCCCGCCGCACGCCGGCCGTTCCTTCGGCTGGCGAAGCGTACTACCATCCCGGCCCTTTCCTTCCGGGTCCTTTGCGAACATGGCCAGCGAAAACCCGCGCAACGACGGCGAGTATCTGACGACCCTCGCCAGGGGCCTCATGGTGCTCAGGGCCTTCACCAAGGACCGGCCGGAGATGACCCTGAGCGAGGTGGCGGCGGTCACCGACCTGAGCCCGGCGGTGGCCCGGCGCTGCCTGAACACGCTGGTGCACCTCGGCTACGTCGGCAAGCAGGGGAAGCGGTTCCTCCTCACCCCGGAGGTGATCGGCTTCGCCTCGGCGTTCCTCGAATCCATGAACCTCGAGCAGGTGGTGCGCCCGCATCTGCAGGAGGTGCGCGACCGCACCGGCGACAGCTCGTCGCTGGCGGTGCTGTCGGGCCGCAACATCCTCTATCTGGTGCACGTCTCCACCAACCGGATGGTGCGGCTGGCGGCCGGGGTCGGCACCCGGTTCCCGGCGTACGCGACGTCCCTCGGGCGCGTGCTCATGGCGATGCAGAGCGACGAGGCGCTGGAGCGGTTGCTCGACGAGGCGCGGCCGGAACGGCTCACGGACAAGACGGTGACCTCCGTCGCCGCCCTGCGGGAGATCCTCGAGGAGGTGCGCGCCCGGGGGTATGCCTCCATCGAGGACGAGCTCGACTACGGCATCGTCTCCGTGGCGGTGCCCGTGCGTGATGCCCACGGCCGGGTGGTCGCCGCCATCAACTGCTCCACCGCCACCACCCGGGTGAACGAGCCGGAGATGGTGCGCACGCGGCTGCCGCACCTGCGCGATGCCGCCGCTGCCATCGAGCGGGAGCTGGCCCGGTACCCCGTGCTCCTGCATTCGATCATGGGGGCGGAGGCGTGACCGCCCGGCAGAATTCGATCACCGCGGCGTTGTAGGCGTCCGGCTCGGTCAGGTTGCAGAGGTGCCCGCCGTGCGGCAGCACCCGCTCCCGGGACCGCGGCAGCCGTTCCCGCAGCAGGCGGGCGCTGCGCCGGCGGGATCGGGTCTCGCGCGCGCCGGTCAGAATCAGCACCGGGAGCCCGGCTGCGGCGACGGCACCGAGCACGTCCGTCGCCGGCGGCGGCCAGCCGCCCCGGATCAGGTCGGCGCCGGTGTAATCCTCGAGCATCTCCCGGAGCAGAGCCTCGGCTTCGGCGTGGCCGTCACCGAGGCGCATCATCGGGTGGCGCAGCCAGCGTTGCCTCAGCTCGTCGAGCCGGCCGGCGCGCGCCAGGGCGGCGAACGCTGCCATGGGCACCTGCTCGTCGGCCGGGCCCGGTGGCTGCTCGCCGTCGACCGGCGCCCCCTGAAGCACCAGCGAGCGCACCCGTTCCGGCCGCGCGGCGGCGTAGCGCAGGGCGATGCGCCCGCCCTGGGAGAGCCCGAGCAGATGAAACGCGTCCGCGGCGCCGATGAGCGTGTCGGCGAGCAGGTCCAGATCATCGAGCTCCCGAGCGAGGTCCGGTTCGCCGCCGGAGCGGCCGAATCCCCGGCGGTCGAAGGTGACCACCCGGAAGTCGCGCGCGAACGCGCGCTCCTGGTAGCGGAAGATCCGGTGATCCATGGCCCAGCCGTGGACCAGCACCAGGGGCGCGCCGGCGCCGGATGTCCGGACCCACAGGCGGGCGTCCCGGCTCCACAGCCGGCGGGTCACGGCCGTGGCGCCCCCGGGCGGCATCAGGGCCGGTAGTCGACGGCGTCCTGGGCCGCGTCCCAGATGGCGGGGGCCGCCGGCTGCCGCATCTCTTCCCACAGGTGTCCCACCAGGCCGGCGCAGCGGGCGGTGAGGACCACCCCCCGCATCATCGCCGACGGGATACCCGCCTCCGCCATCGCGGCGCCCATGGCAGCGCTGATGTTGGTGACCAGCGGCTTGCCGAGCTCCTCGCGCAGGGTGTCCTGGAGCAGGTTCATGGCGGCGATGTAGCTGCCCTCGGCGCCGGCGTGCTCCACGATCTCGAGCAGCCGCTCCACCCGCGGGTCCCGGGCCTGGTGGATGGGGTGGCCGAAGCCCGGCACCGGGCGCCGGCTGGCCCGGTAGTGGTTCAGCTCCGCCACGGCCTGCGCGCGGCGTTCGCCCTCGGGAACCGCCACGAGGCGCTCGAGCAGCGCCCCGCACTCGCTGGCGGTGCCGGCGTAGCGGTCGCCGACGCCGAGGAGACCGGCGGCGATCGCCCCCTGGAACGACTCCGGCGCGCCGTAGTGGGTGAGCCGCGTGACCACGGCCGAGGGCACCAGGCCGTGCTCCATGATGGTGACCATGACGGCGTCGGCGATGGCGACCTGAAGGGGCGTGGGCTCCTCCCCCAGCGCCTGCAGCAGCATGAGCTCGGTGAAGCCGTAATGGCCCATGACCTCGCCGGTCAGGCTCTTGCCGCGAATCGAGATGGTGTCGGCGTCGTAGCCGCAGATGCCGGTGCGCGCGCGCGTCTGTTCGCTCATGGTGATCTCCGCCGGGACTGAGGTTCGATAAACGAAGTTGAATTCGCTGTGCGAAAAATAATACGATCCGGGGCGAGCTGTCCAAAACCGGCTCGGGGGAGAGAGAGATCGTTATGACCATACGGAGCAGGCTGATTGCCAGCACGGCTGCCGTCGTGATCGCCGCGCCCTTTCCGGCGGCGGTGGCGTATGCGCAGAACGCCCTGATCGAGGAGGTCGTCGTCACGGCGCGGAAACGGGACGAGTCCCTCGAGGACATCCCGGTCTCGGCCAGGGCCTTCACCGCGGAGGAGATCGAGTCCGCCGGCATCGAGACGCCGCAGGACTTCATCGACCTGACGCCCAACGTGACGCTGGTGCAGACCCAGAATGCGGGTAACGCGTTCATCAACATCCGCGGCGTGTCGCAGGCCCGGAACAGCGAGATGTCCGCGGCCGTGCTGCTCGACGGCGTGCTGATGGCGAATCCCGCGCAGTTCAACCAGCAGCTGTTCGACGTCGAGCAGATCGAGGTGCTGCGCGGGCCGCAGGGGGCGCTGTACGGACGCAACGCCATCGGCGGCGCCATCACCATTGTCACCAAGCAGCCCACGGACGAGTTCGAGGGCCGCGTGGCCCTCGAGGGCGACTCGGGTCCGGGGGTGGCCCTGCGCGGCGCGGTGAGCGGGCCGGTGGGCGATTCCGACACCCTCAAGTTCCGGGCGTCCGCGTCCTACGTCGACACCGACGGGTTCATCGACAACGAGTACCTCGACGAGGAAGCGGATCCCTACGAGGATCTTTCCGGGCGGCTCAAGCTGCTGTGGGAGCCTACCGACCGGTTCTCCGCGGATCTGCGGCTGTCCGGCTCGCAGCTCGACACCCAGGCGTTGTACTTCGTCATCGATGCCGAGGCGGACGACACGGACCTGCCGGTGCGGGTCAACAACCCCGGCACCAACGAGCGGGACATGTACAGCGCGAGCCTCAAGCTGGATTACCAGGCGGACTTCGGCACGTTCACCGCCATCACCGCCTACGACGACCTCGAGGAGCTGCTCACCGGCGACAACTTCAACTTCGTTCCACCGGAGGAGTCGTTGATCAACTTCTTCCCCATCGGCGGCGTCATCCAGTCGCTGACCGGTGACGGCTTCGCCGACTTCAGCCAGACCCAGTACCTGGAAACGGATTCCTGGAGCCAGGAGATCCGTTTCACGTCTCCCGCCGAGGACCGGCTGCGCTGGATCGCCGGTGCCTACGCCATCGCCACCGACCGCTACATTTCCACGGGCAACCAGGTGGACCGCGGCATGGGCGTGTTCGACGTGAAGAAAGAGCCGCGGGTTTCCGTGTTCGTGGATCCCACCGATCCGAGCCCGCAGCTGGGGTTGCTGGTGGACACCCAGGACAACCTGGCGTGGGCCGTGTTCGGCGAGGTGGCCTACGACCTCACGAACCGGCTCGAGCTGGCGGTGTCGCTGCGCTACGACGAGGACGAGCGCGAGAACACCACGCTGACCGAGCCCCTGTACGACCCCACCGGTCTCGGCCTGGTGCCCGGAACGGAACGGGAGCAGACGTGGGAGGCGTGGCAGCCCAAGGCGACGCTGACGTATCAGCCGCAGGAGGCCATGACCGTGTACGGCAGCTACAGCCGGGGTTTCCGCAGTGGCGGCTTCAACCAGACCGGCGTCGGCCTGGCCGTGCCGGAGCCCGGGGTGGACGACGTCTACGACGAGCAGATCGCCGACACCTTCGAAGCCGGCGTCAAGACGTCGCTGTGGCAGGGCCGGGCGAGCGTGTCGCTGGCCGCCTACTACACCGAGTTCGAGGGCGCGTACTTCTTCTTTTTCGACCCGGACACCAGCACCCAGAACCTCGGCAGCATCGACGAAGTGACCTACGCCGGGTTCGAGCTCGAGGGCAGCGCCATGCTCACCGATCACCTGAGCGCCACCGCGGGCATCGGCTATACCGACAGCGAGATCGACGACGCTGCGAATCCGGCCGACGAGGGCAACGAGGCGCCGCTGGTCTCCGAGTACACGCTGAATCTGGGCGTGCAGTACGAGCGGCCGCTGGAGGCCCTCGGCGGGCTCAGCGCCATCGCGCGCGTCGACTACCAGCGCATTGGTGACACCTGGTGGGAACCCAGCAACGTCAGTGTGCGGAGCCCGGTGGACCTGGTGGACGCGCGCGTCGGTCTGGCGGCGCCGGACGACTGGACCGTGACCGCCTGGGTGAAGAACGCCTTCGACGAGGACTACAACGCCGAGTTTTCGCCGGGGCCCGCGCCCGGGCTCAATTTCCTGTGGCCGGCGATGCCCCGGCGCTGGGGCGTCGAGCTTTCCAAGCGATTCTGAGAGGCAGGGGACCACGACCATGCAGGCACCCAGAGTAAAGACGCGACTGCACCACAACGCTCACGTCACCCGCGACATGGAAGCCGTGCGCCGCTTCTACGAGGACGTCATCGGCTTTCCGCTGGTGGCGACCTGGTGCGAGCGGACCGACCTGTTCGGCAAGGTGCGCACGTACATGCACTGCTTCTTCGACATCGGCGACGGCGAATGCCTGGCGTTCTTCCAGTTCGCCGACGAAGAGGATCAGCAGCAGTTCGGGCCCGAGTTGCCGCCGTCCGGATTCCGGCACATCGCCCTGGCGGTGGATCAGGCCACCCAGGACGGCATCCGCGAGCGCCTGGCGGCGGCCGGCTATGCCGAGCCGGACACCTACATACTCGATCACGGCTACTGCTACTCGCTGTACGTGTTCGACCCGGCCGGGCTGTTGGTGGAGTTCACGGTGGACGACCCGAACATCGAGCGCATCAACGAGGAGCGCCTGCCCAAGGCGCACCAGGAGCTGGCGCAGTGGCTCGCAGGCGACCACACGCCCAACAACGAAGCATTTCATCGCTAGCGGAGAGATCGTCGTACGCATGATGTTCGATGAAGCGGCGGAGACCCGCCCCCTGGACGAGCAGTTCCGCCTGGACCGGGAATCGTACCGGCGTCAGGTTCGATACCTGTTCGAGCGTTCACCTTTCTATCAGCGCAAGCTGCGCGAGGCGGGATTCGCCGACGCCGCCGCGGTGGGCGAGCTCGAGGATCTGGCGCAGCTCCCGTTCACCGAGAAGGACGAGCTGCGTGCCACCCAGGCGGACGCACCGCCCTTCGGCGAGCATCTGGCGGTGACGCCCGATGCGCTGCTGCGGGTCTTCAGCACCAGCGGCACCACCGGCGTGCCGTGCTATCTGGGGCTGACGAAGCACGACCTCGACGTCTATGCCGTCAACGTCGCCCGCGGCTACACGGCCGCCGGGTTCGCGCCGGGACAGCGCATCGCCGTGGGGTTCAATGCCGGCCCGTTCGTGGCGGGGGCCGTGTACTATGGCTTCGACCGGATCGGCTGCACCGTGATTCCGGTGGGCACCGGCAACACCGAGCGGCTGGTGTCGGCGATCATCAATCTCGGGGCGACGGGCGTAAGTTGCACGCCCTCCTACGGCCTCTACCTCATCGACTGGTGCCGGGACCACGGCATCGACACCCGCGCGCTGGGTCTGACCAACATGATCACGGCCGGCGAGCCGGGCGGCGGCGACCCGCTGATCCGCGGGCGCATCGAAGAGGCCTTCGGCTGCCGGGTGCGGGAATCCATGGGCATCGGCGACATCTCGCTGTCGGCCTGGGCCGAGGACGCGGACGGCGGCGGCATGCACTTCATGGCCCGGGATTTCGTCCACGTGGAGCTCATCGATCCGGCCACCGGGGAGCCGGTGCCCTGGGAGCACGAGGCCGAGGGCGAGCTGGTCTACACGGCGCTGCAGCGCCAGGCGATGCCGCTGCTGCGCTTTCGCAGCCGCGACCACGTGGTGGTGAACATGGCGCAGAACCCCACCGGCCGGACGGGGCCGCGCATCCGCTGCATCGGCCGCACCGACGACATGCTGATCGTGCGCGGGGTGAACCTGTTCCCGTCGGCGATCCGCAGCCTGCTCAAGGACTTCGCCCCCGACGTCGCCGGTCACCTGCAGGTGCGCCCCCGCGAGCGCGGGGTGGTGCAGACGCCGCCGCTGCCGGTGCGGGTGGAGCTGGCCCAGGGCGTGGCCGCGCCGCGGGACCTGGCCGCGCGCATCGAGCAGGAGATCCGCGCCCGTCTGCTGGTGACCACCGAGGTCACGCTCGTGGAATACGGCGCCCTGCCGCGCGAGACCTACAAATCCCAACTCATTGACTACTCGGATGCCCATGGCTGATGCGAACCCCCTGTTCCCCTGCACCATCGTCGGCAGCTATCCGCAGCCCGACTGGCTGATCGACCGCGACAAACTCTCCGGCCGCTTTCCGCCCCGCACGCGGGCGCGGGAGCTGTGGCGCATCGCCGACCCGGCGTTGCTGCGGGAAGCGCAGAACGACGCCACGCGGGTGGCCATCGCCGATCAGGAGCGGGCCGGTCTCGACATCGTCTCGGACGGTGAGATCCGCCGCGAGAGTTACTCCAATCATTTCGCCACGGCCCTGGACGGCATCGATCTCGACCGCCCGGGCGAGGCCCTCGACCGCAGCGGCGAGAAGGTGTTCGTGCCGCGCGTGGTCGGCCCCATCGCCCGCCGGCATCCGGTGGGGGTCGAGGACGTGCGGTTTCTGCGCGCCAACACCGATCGCGCCATCAAGTTCACGGTGCCGGGGCCGTTCACCATGGCGCAGCAGGCCCAGAACGACTACTACGCGACGGATCGGGAAGCGGCGCTCGGCTACGCGGGTGCGGTGAACGAGGAGATCCGCGATCTGTTCGCCGCCGGCGCCGACGTGGTGCAGATCGACGAGCCCTACATGCAGGCTCGTCCGCAAGCGGCCCGGGCGTTCGGGGTCGAGGCGCTGAACCGCGCGCTGGCGGATGTGGCGGGCACCACCTGCGTCCACATCTGCTTCGGCTACGCCGCGCTGATCCACGACCGCCCGGAGGGTTATTCGTTTCTCCCGGAGCTGGCCGGGGCCGACTGCGACCAGGTGGCCATCGAGACGGCGCAGGCCAATCTCGATTGCGCGGTGCTGGAAGCGCTGCCGGACAAGACGATCCTGCTCGGCGTGCTCGATCTCTCCACCAACGAGGTGGAATCGGTGCCGGTGATCAAGGAGCGGGTGCGGCGCGCCCTGGGGCACGTGGAGGCGCACCGGGTCGTGCTCGCCCCGGACTGCGGGATGAAGTATCTCTCCCGGGAAGCGGCCTTCGGCAAGCTGGCCGCGATGTGCCTGGCCGCGGCCGAGCTGCGCGCCGAGTTTTTCTGAACCGGAGGTCACCATGGGCAGCAGGGCCGATCGTATATTGACCACCCACACGGGCAGCCTGCCGCGCCCGGACGATCTGATCCGCATCATGTGGGCCAAGGGGGATGGCATTCCGGTGGACGAGCAGGCGCTGGCCGAGCGGGTCGCCGACGCCGTTCGCGAGGTGGTGGGGCGCCAGGTGGCTGCCGGCATCAGCTTCGTCAACGACGGCGAGATGTCGAAGCCGAGCTACGCCACCTACGTGAAGGACCGGTTGCACGGCTTCGGCGGCGATTCGGTGCAGACCTACTTCTTCGCCGACCTGGTGGACTATCCGAAGAGTGCCGAGATGGTCGCCGCCAACCCGGGCCGCCGGAAACGTTCCGCGCCGGCCTGCGATGGACCGATCACGGTGAAGGACCCCGCCGCCGCAGCGCGGGACATGGAGAACCTCACCGCCGCCGCGGCGCAGGCCGACGTGTCCGGCACGTTCTCGAGCGCCGCCTCGCCGGGCGTGGTCACCATATTCTTCGGCAATCAATACTATGCGTCGGACGAGGAATACGTGTTCGCGGTCGCCGAGGCCATGCGTCACGAGTACGAGGCCATCGCCGCCGCCGGCGCCCTGGTGCAGCTCGACTGCCCGGACCTGGCCATGGGGCGGCACTCCGCCTACGCGGACCTCGACGACGCCGACTACCGCAAGCGCGTGGCCATGAACATCGAGGCCCTGAACCACGCGGTGCGCAACATCCCGGCGGAGCAGTTGCGCATGCACCTGTGCTGGGGCAACTATCCGGGGCCGCATCACTGCGACGTGGCCCTGGGGGAGATCGTCGATCTAATCTGGCGCGCCAAGCCGCAGACGCTGCTGTTCGAAGCGGCGAATCCCCGGCACGCCCACGAGTGGACGCTGTTCGACTCGGTGACGGTTCCGGAGGACAAGGTGCTGTGCCCGGGGGTGATCGAGCCGCAATCGAACTACATCGAGCACCCCGAGCTGGTGGCCCAGCGCATCCAGCGCTACGCCGAGCGCGTGGGGCGCGAGCGGGTGATGGCCGGCGTCGACTGCGGCTTCAGCGTCCACGTCGGCATTCAGGGCGTCGACCCGGACGCCGCCTGGGGCAAGCTGGCGGCCCTGGCCGAAGGGGCGGCGAGGGCCAGCGACCGGCTGTGGGGGTGAGCCCGCCCGGGCCCTAGGCGCCGAACGTCGGCTCCCGCTGCGCCCGGGTGCCCGCGGGTCAGCGCGCGGCGCGCGGATCCTGGCGTTTGCCGCGCAGCAGCGTTCCGGGCAGGGCGCTGGTATGGCTGCCGTCGCGGAAGATAACTTCACCCGACTTCACGGTCACCGACAGCCCGTCGGCATCCTGCAGGAAGCGCCGCCCGCCGGCCGGCAGGTCGGCGACGATGTGCGGCGTGCGCAGGGCGAGCTTGTCGTAGTCGATGACGTTGAGGTCGGCCACCATGCCCTCTGCCACCAGGCCGCGGTCGAACAGCGAGTAGAGCTCGGCCGGCTGCCGGGTGAGCATGTGGATCGCCGCCGGCAGTTCGATCTCCCGGCGCTCCTTCACCCATTTGGTGAGCACGTAGAGATTGGCGCTGGTATCGCAGATCGAGCCGACGTGGGCGCCGCCGTCGCCCAGCGCCGAGACCGTGTTCCGGTGCTTGAGCAGCGTCGGGATGTTCTCGGAGAAGTTGGTCGCCGGGATGTAGACCAGGTTGGCGCCGTCGTTGCCGAGGAAGTAGTCGTACAGCCACGCCTCCGGGTCGCGCCCCTCCGCCGCGGCCCGCGCCGCCACCGAGTCCTCGGCCGCGGGCAGGTAGTTGATCGGCTCTTCCAGCGGATACATGTGGTCGAAGCGCTTCTCGAAGATCCGCACGAACATGTGCGGGTTGACGTTCTCCTCATTGAGGATCTTCTCGCGCACCTCGGGCTTGCGCAGCTCGGCCATCCGCTCCGCGTGGGGCAGGTCGCCCAGGGCCGCGAAGGTGGGCCGTCGGGAGAACGGGCTCATGGACGCCGGGTGCCCCATCAGCATGCCCACCGGGCGCGAGAGCACCTGACCGCGAATGTCGAGCCCCTCGGATTGCGCCGCCTCGACGTTGCGCAGGTGATACTGCCACAAGGGGGTGCCGTCGGGCGCCTCGTTGCCGAGGTCGAGGAGGGTGAACGTGCCCTTGGCGCCGGTGCGCCGGCTGGTGTGGCGCAGCATGTCGAACTCGGACTCCGGGTCTTCCCAGTCAGAGATGAACTGGAACACGTGGCCCTGCTCGCCGGAGAGCACCTCGCCGAGCTGCTTCAGCTCGTCGGTGGCGGCGGCGTAGGTGGGAATGAAGTCGCCGGTGCTGCTGCGGTGGACGAGGGTCCGCGAGGTCGAGAAGCCCACGGCCCCCGCCGACAGCGCGTCGGCGATCACCCGCTGCATGCCGGCGATGTCCTCGGCGGTGGCGGGCTCGCGCTGCACCCCGCGCTCGCCCATGACGAACACCCGCACCGGGCCGTGCGGGACCAGCGCGGCGACGTCGATGTCCCGGCGCCGCGCCTCCAGGGCGTCCAGGTACTCGGGAAACGTCTCCCAGTTCCACGGCAGGCCCTCCGCCATGGCGGTACCGGGGATCTCCTCGACCCCTTCCATGAGCTGGATCAGCACGTCGTGATCGTCCTGCCGGCAGGGGGCGAAGCCCACGCCGCAGTTGCCCATGACCACGGTGGTGGTGCCGAGGTTCGACGACGGCTTCAGGCGCTCGTCCCAGGTGGTCTGACCGTCGTAGTGGGTGTGCACGTCGACGAACCCGGGGGTGACGATCTGGCCCCGGGCATCGATGACCTCGTCGGCTTTCGCTCCGGGGCCCGGGTCCAGGGAGGCGATGCGTCCGTTCTTCACGCCGATGTCGCACTGCCTGGGTTCGGCGCCGCTGCCGTCGATCAGGGTTCCGCCGGTGATGAGGAGGTCGAATTCGGACATGGGTGCACGCTTCCTTGGTCGCGCCGGCCAGTGGCCGGATTGGTTTTCCCCGACTCTACCATCGTCGGTGAAAATCGCCATATCCGGCCGCGCGACCCCGCCTTCACCGGCTACGGCGTGTATTGCCAGCCCACAGTCAGGCTCCAGTCCGTCTCGAGCTGCGGGCCGTTCGTGGCCACCTCCCCGGTGGATAGACGAAAGCGGACAACTCACGGTCGTGCAACCGCGGATCCGGATCGTCAGACGCGACCCGCTCGGGCGCGACGGCGGCGGCGATTTCTGCCAACATCACGCGCGTACTGCCCGGCAGGTCCATGGTGACGGCGTCCGCTCGGACGTCGGCTGCCCGGGTTCGATCAGAAGAAACGAGGGGAGGTCCGCTTCGTGACAGATACCGCTGCGCCGGCAGCCGCCGAGCACGCCGATACCCGAACGGCCCCGGTCACACCGGGGTATCGCCGTTATGCGATCGGTCTGCTGTTTTTGGTTTACGTGTTCAATTTCATCGACCGCCAGATCGTCACGATCCTCGCGGAGCCGATCAAGCAGGACCTGATGATCGCCGACTGGCAGCTCGGGCTGATGACGGGCACGGCTTTCGCGATATTCTACTGCACCCTCGGAATTCCCATCGCGCGCTTCGCCGAGCATCACAACCGGCCGTGGATCATCGGCCTCTCCCTGGCGGCCTGGAGCGGGTTCACCGCGGTCTGCGGTCTGGTGCAGAACTACTGGCAACTGGTGCTGGCGCGCATCGGCGTCGGGGTGGGGGAAGCCGGCTGCACGCCACCCGCGCATTCGCTGATCGCGGACTACACCCCGAAGGAGCAACGCGCCTCGGCCATGGCGTTCTATTCCATGGGCAACCCGGTGGGCGCGCTCATCGGCGTGGTCGTGGGTGGTCTGGTGGCCGATGCGTTCGGCTGGCGCATGGCCTTCCTGCTGGTGGGGCTGCCGGGGATCGCGCTCGCGATCATCGCCATCGCCACCCTCATCGAGCCGCGCGCCCGGCGGGCGGCGGCCGTGGCCCGGGACGCGGCGCGTGAAGCGTCCGAGGCGCCCCAGGTGCCTTTCAAGGACGTGGTGAAGGTGCTGCGCGGCAAGCGGACGTTCTGGTACATGGCCGGTGCCGTCTCCATCGTGGCCTTCGTCGGCTACGGTCACGCGCCGTTCGGCGCCTCGTTCTTCCTGCGCGTGCACGGGGACGAGATCGAGCAGATTGCCGCGCAATTCGGGCTCGGTCCCCTCGGCTTCGTCGGGCTGGCGCTGGGGGTGATCATGGGAGTGTCGGCGGCGGCCGGCGTCTATCTCGGCGGTGTCATCGCCGACCGCTTCGGGGTGCGGGACATGCGTGCCTATATGGTGATTCCGGGTTTCGCGGTGCTGGCCTCGGTGCCGATCTACACCATCGCGCTGCTGATGCCGACGGTCATGCCCGTGATTCCGCTGCTGGCTTTGAACTCGGTGCTGGTCTCCCTCTGGCAGGGCCCGGTATATGCGACGGTGCAGAACGTGGCACCGACGCACATGCGCGCCACCGCCGCGGCGATCTTCCTGTTCATCGCCAACCTGGTGGGGCTCGGCATGGGCCCGGTGGCCGTGGGCGTGGTGAGCGACGTTCTGGCCGGACCCTTCGGCCTCGGCTCCGCCGAAGGCGTGCGCTGGGCGCTCATCGCCTCGCAGTTCCTCGCGATCCCGGCCTTCTTCTGCTTCTGGCTCGCGCGTAAGACCATCCGTGAAGAGATGGAGGAGTGAGCCGGCCACGGCGTCATTCATCGACGATCACCTCGAAGCCCCCGAAGATCATGCGCGCGCCGTCGAAGGGCATGGGGCTGATTGGGGCGCGCTCCATGCGCGGGTCGGCCATGACCCGGGGCATCGCGGCGTCGCGCACCTCGCGGGAGGGCCAGAGGATCCACGAGAAGACCACGGTTTCGTCGCTGCTTTTCCTGACGGCCATGGGAAACGAGGTGAGCTCCCCTTCCGGCACGTCGTCGCCCCAGCACTCCACCACGCCGAGGGCCCCGCACGCCTTGAACACTTCGGCGGCGTGCTGGGCGTGGCTGCGGTAGATCTCCCGGTTCGCGGTGGGCACGGCGGCGGCGAATCCGTCGATGTAGCTCATGGTGGGTCTCCGTTGCTTTGCTGATCATGCCTCGTCTGGTCGAACGGCGGCCCCTGCAATCGACACACTGCCGGCGCAGTTGAATCCGGAGAACCGTTGCTTTCTCATTCCGGTCTGGCCACGGCCGTGGAGCCGGCAGTGCAGACGAACGACAGCCCCGACATCCGGGATGTGGTCGAACGCGTGTATCAGGCGGAGTCACGTCGGGTGCTCGCCACCCTGATCCGCCTCCTCGGCGACTTCGATCGTGCCGAGGAGGCGCTGGCGGACGCGTTCACGGCCGCCCTGGAGCAGTGGCCCCGGGACGGGGTGCCCGACAATCCCCGGGCGTGGCTGGTCTCCGCCGGGCGCTTCAAGGGCATCGACGCCATGCGCCGCCGGGCGCGCTACGACAGGTCCCTGCGCGCCATTGCCGCCGCGCTCGACGACGACGCCGAGCACGCCGAGGGCCCGGCCGACCGGGACGGCGACAGCACCATTCCCGACGACCGGCTCCGGCTCATCTTCAGCTGCTGCCATCCGGCGCTGGCGGAGGACGCCCGGGTGGCGCTCACCCTCCGTGAAGTCTGCGGCCTCACCACCGAGGCCATCGCTAGCGCCTTCCTCACCACGGTGCCCACCATGGCTCAGCGCATCGTGCGCGCCAAGGCCAAGATCCGTGACGCCGGCATACCCTACGAGGTGCCCGACGCCGCGGCGCTGCCGGAGCGGCTGAACGCGGTGCTACGGGTGATCTATCTGGTGTTCAACGAAGGGTATTTCGCATCCGCGGGTGACGCCGTGGTCCGCGCCGAGCTGTCGGGGGAAGCGATCCGGCTGGGTCGCCTGCTGGTCGAGCTCCAGGGCGACGGCGAAGCGCTGGGTCTGCTGGCGCTGATGCTGCTCACCGAGGCGCGCCGGCCGGCGCGCACCACCGCCGACGGCGAGCCGGTGCTGCTCGAGGATCAGGACCGCTCGCTCTGGGACGCATCGTTGATCGCCGAGGGCAACGCCTCCTACCGGCGCGCGCTGGCGACCCGCGACATCGGCGCCTACACGCTGCAGGCGGGTATCGCGGACGCGCACGCGGCGGCTTCCGGCGCGGGCGCCACCGACTGGGGACGGATCGTCGCCCTGTACGACGTGCTGCTGGATGCGGCGCCCTCGCCCGTGGTCGAGCTCAATCGGGCGGCGGCCGTGGCCATGCGTGACGGCGCCGGCGAGGGCCTGGCGCTGGTGGATGCGATCCTCCGACGCGGCGAGCTCACCGACTACCACCTCGCCCACGCCGCCCGCGCCGATCTCTGCCGGCGCCTGGGGCGTGCCGGAGAGGCCCGGCAGGCATACCGGCGTGCGCTGGCGCTGGCGCAGCAGGCGCCCGGGCGGCGCCTGCTGGAGCGGCGCCTGCGGGAGCTGGAGGACGACGGCGGGTAGCGGTCGAAAACGCAAGCTGGCGCTCGACCAACCCACACAGCCAGGGATATCGGAGCAAACGATGAAATACGTCTGTCTGGTCTACGGCGAGGAAGGGGCGATGCGCGAGCAGGACGATCGGCACTGCGCCGCCTTCGCCGAAGCCATCGAGCACAGCGGCCATCTGCTGGCCGGCCAGGCGCTGCAAGAGGTTGCAACCGCCACCACCGTGCGCGTGCGCAACGGCAATACCAGCGTGGTGGACGGCCCGTTCGCCGAGACCAAGGAGCAGCTCGCCGGCTTCTACCTGATCGAGGCGAAGGATCTGAACGAAGCCATCCGCATCGCATCCCGCATCCCGCCGGCGAGGATCGGCAGCATCGAGGTACGTCCGGCCCGGGAACTCGACCTGCAGCAACCGTGAGCGCGCCGAGGCGGTTTACACCATGGCCGGCATCAACCGAATCAGCCCCTGCCTGTGGTTCGACGGGCAGGCGGGTCTTCTCGTTGCCATGCATTGGTATCTGCGGCCGTTCCGCCCGCCGGGGGTGAGCACCGTCAGGCCGAGCCGTCGGCGCCATCCCGCTCCGCCGCCCGGCGCGCCTCTAGCAGGCGCTCGAGCTCGGCCCAGAGGATGGCCTCGTGCAGCTCCTGCTGGCGCCGCTCGGCGCGCAGCGAGCGCAGCAATGCGGCGGCCATGAACATCATCAGCACGATGAACGGGAAGGCGGCGAGAATGGACACGGTGCGCAGCGCGTCGAGCCCGCCGGAGAGCAGAAGCACGCTGCAGACCGCCACCGGTACGATGCCCCAGACGAAGCGGATCCAGCGCGCCGGCTCGAGCGCGCCGCCGCTGACGAACATGCCGAGCACGAACGTGGCCGAGTTCGCTGACGTGATCACGAACAGCACCACCA
Organism: Pseudomonadota bacterium; assembly: GCA_048621375.1. GTDB lineage: Bacteria > Pseudomonadota > Gammaproteobacteria > Pseudomonadales > Azotimanducaceae > UBA7803. Next base: position 16,848 of record JBMCWS010000022.1, read on the forward strand.
GCGTCACCATGAGCAGCCCGAGCACCTGTGCGAAGGGGAGTTGCTCCAGGGTGACGAACAACGCCGAGGCGATGTCGACGACCACGGCGTCGCTGATACCCGCCGCCTCGAACAGCTCGAAGTACAGCGCCGTGCCGCCGAAGGTCGCGAACCACAGGATGCTGAGAACGACGGGTACGCCGATGACCCCGAGCACGAATTCCCGCACCGTGCGGCCCCTGGAGATGCGGGCGATGAAGCTGCCGACGAAGGGCGCCCAGGAGATGCCCCAGGCCCAGTAAAAGATGGTCCAGCGCTCCACCCAGTCCTCGTTGGTGTAGGGCGTCATGACCAGGCTCATGCCGACGACGTGATCGGCGTAGCCGCCGATGGCGTTGGTGGCGGCGGCGGTGATGAAGTTGGTCGGCCCGGCGAAGAAGACGAAAGCCAGAATGCCGCCGGCGAGCCACATGTTGGCGTTGCTGATCCAGCGAACGCCTTTTTCCAGCGGCGTCAGCGCGCAGACGAGGAAGACCAGCGCGACGCTGCCGAGAATCCACAACTGCTCCGTGAGCCCGACGCCCACGTCGCCCACAGCCGCCAGGCCGCTGTTGATCTGGATGATGCCGAGTCCGAGGGTGGTGGCCACGCCGAACACCGTCGACACCACGGCCAGGGTGTTGATGGCATGGCCGGGGCCGCCGTCCACCCGGTCCCCCAGAGACTCGCGGAAGGTCTCGCTGATGAGCCCGGGGCGCTGGCGCCGGAAACTCACGTAGGCGATGGCGAGGCCGACGATGGCGAAGTTGGCCCACTGGTGAAAGCCCCAGTGAAACAGCGAGTAGCGCATGGCCAGCTCGGCGGCAGCGGGGCTGCGCGCCGCGGTCAGGTCGAGCGGCGGTTCCACGTAGTGGCTCATAGGCTCGGCGACGCCCCAGAAGACGAGCCCCACGCCCATCCCGGCGGAGAAGATCATGCCGAGCCAGGTGGGATAGGCGAACTCCGGCGCCTCGCCATCCGCGCCGAGGCGGATCTGGCCGTAGCTGCTCAGCGCGACGCCGAGGCAGAACACCAGAAAGCCGGTGGTGGCGAAGAGATAGAGCCAGCCGAAGCGCTCCTGGGTGTAGGTCAGCACGGCCTCGGCACCGCGCGCGAGCTCCAGCGGTATCTTCGCGCCCGTGGCGACGAACGCGGCCAGCAGGGCAATGGAGGCAAAGAATACCCACCCGGGTCGGTTCGTCATCAAAGCCAGTCCTCGGCGAGCGGGAGCGTTCGGGGCGCCATGCTATCAGGTTGCTCCACCGGGCCGGTACGGCGTGGGCGGCGCGGGGTGTGGTAGGGTCCCGCAAAAACCCGGGAGGCCGCATGGCGGAACAGATCATCCTGCACCAGTACTGGCAGTCGCCCTTCACCGAGAAGGTGCGCCTGGTGCTTGGCATGAAGCAGTTGAGCTGGCGCGCCGTGGAGCAGCCCTCCATCATGCCGAAGCCCGAGTTGCTGCCCCTGACCGGCGGGTACCGTCGCATTCCGGTCATGCAGATCGGCGCCGACATCTACTGCGACAGCCAGATGATCCTCAATGAGCTGGAACGGCGGCACCCCGGCGCCGAGGGTGCCGCGGGCGGGCTGCACGCGGCCATCGGCGCCTGGGCCGATCAGGTCGTCTTCAATGCGTCGGTGGTGCTGATCTTCTCGGAGCTCGCCGGTGCCGGCGCCGTCGACGAAGCGTTCAAGAAGGATCGCGAGGCCCTCTCCGGGCGGCCCTTCGATCCCGAGGCCATGAAGGCCGCCGTGCCCGCCATGCGTCAGCAGTGGCGGGCCTTCTGCAGCTTCGTCGAGGCACAGTTGGCCAGCCACGGCGAGTTCCTGCACGGTGGGGTGAGCTCGAGCGACGTGCACGCCTACATGAACGTCTGGTTCGTGAGCCGGTTCGTGCCGGACACCGCCGAGGCGCTGCTCGCGGAGTTCCCGCGGCTGCGGCAGTGGATGACGCGGATGGAAGCCATCGGCTACGGCAGTCACAGCGACATGAGCCGGAGTGACGCCATGGCGGTGGCCCGAGAGAGTGCGCCGGCCACCGCGGAAGATTCCGACCCGAACGATCCGGACGGTCTGGAGCCGGGCGTCGACGTCACCGTCGCGGCCACCGACTACGGCCGCGATCCCGTCGAGGGCGTGCTGGTGGCGAGCTCGCCGCAGCACGTGGCCATTCGCCGGACCGCTGCGGAAGTCGGGGAGGTGGTGGTCCACTTCCCGCGGGCGGGATTCACGGTCACGCCGGCCTAAGCGCGGGTCAGGTCGCGGCGGTCGCCTCGTCGGGCCCAGGATCCCCCAGCGCGGCATAGGCGACCACGGGGCCGACGGCGGCGGCGAGCGCGCCCGAATAGGTGCCCTTGGCGACGACGAAGTCCCAGTAGGGCACGGACGTGACGCCGAGCGCCGCGGCCAGGCCGAACAGGGGCAACCCCAACAGGATGGTACACACGATCGCCAGGATCAGAGCGCGAGGAAACGAGGACGCCGGCAGGCGCCGGTACAACGGATGGCTGGTGCGATCCCACTGCAGCGCCGCGAGCTTGCCGCTGCGCACCTGACGTCGGACCAGGCCGGTGACGATGAGCCCGAGGATGAGCGGCAGCAGGAAGAACGTGCCCACCACGTCACCCAGGATGTTCTGGGAGCCGCCGGTCATCGGTACTTGCTCCAGGGCGCGGAACAGGTACCAGACGATGGCCGCGTTCAGGACGAAGTTGATTGCGCCGCCGACGAGGCACTGATCGACGAGCAGAAAGCGGCGTTGTGCATCTGTCATGTTCGATCTCGACTCCATGGTTCCTGGATCCTGCCGGGCGAGTGTAGCGCCTTGCGCGCCCGCCGTCGCTGACGGCTTCAGGCGGCGTTGGCCTTTGCGATCAGCTCCAGCACGTCTTCCCGACCGGTCTGGATGCGCAGCGTCGTGAAGCCGGAGTCGCGCCAGGCGGCGAACCGCTCGGCGATGCGCGCCGGCGGCCCGATCAGCATTTCCTCGTCCAGGTACTCGTCCGGCACGGCGGCGGCCGCTTCGTCCCGGCGCCCCGCCAGGAACAGTTCCTGAATCCGGTCCGCTTCCGCCTGATAGCCGCGCCGGGCAAAGGCGTCCTTGTGGAAGTTCAAATCCTTGGCGCCGAACCCGCCGGCGTACAACGCGACGCCGCGCTTGGCTTTGGCGATGGTGCCCGCCACGTCGTCCGTGACCGCAACGTTCACGGAGCCCACGATCTCGAGGTCGTTCAGCGATTTGCCGTCGCTGCGCCGGGCCAGGCCCTCCTCGAGCAGCCCGCGCACCTCGGGCACCTGCCTGGGCACCGTGTGCAGGGTGATCAGTCCGTCCGCCACTTCGCCGGTCATGCGCACGTTCAACGGCGTGTCGGCGCCGATCAGGATCGGGATGTCGGCCAGCGGCTTCAGGGCGTTGCGCAGCGGTTTGCCGAGACCGATGGCGCCCTCGCCGGTGTAGGGAACCTGGAGCTCGCGGCCGTGGTGCTCGACCTTCTCGCCGGACCAGATCCGGCGCATGATCGTCACGGTATCGCGCAGCTTGTAGTTGGGGCGGCCCCAGGGGCGGCCGTGCCAGCCTTCCACCACCTGCGGCCCCGAGGTGCCGATACCGAGGAGCAGCCGTCCGCCGCCGGCCATGGCGTCGATGGTCTGGGCGGTCATCGCGGTCGTACCGGCGGTGCGGCCGTCGACGTGAGCGATGGCGGTGCCGAGCTTGATGGTGGCGGTGTGCCCGGCGATGAACGCCAGCGGACTGAACGCGTCCGCGCCCCAGGTTTCCCCGGTCCAGACGGAGTCGTAGCCGAGCGCCTCGGCGCGCTTGATGAAGCCGATGTCCGGATGCGGATTGCGCGGCCCGATGCCGGTACTGATGGCGAGTTTCATGGTCTATGGCCTCTCCGTAAATAGAGATAAATCATATATAGGAATTCGTGGATCCGACAGCGGAACGCCAGGCCTTCATTCCGATTGCCCCTGAAGGCGGCGTCGAGACGCATCGTCCCCCACCGGGCGGGCGCGCACGTGGTCATGGCGTGGTTGACGGCGTCCTCGCCTGTGCGCATCGGGGGCGTTAGCATCAATCCCAACGTCGCCGCAATCGGGCCCGCGGAGGAATATTTCGATGCGGATATCCGACTTCATCGAGAACAATCTCGAATCGATCCTGCAGGAGTGGGAGCACTTCGCCGGGATGCAGCGGCCTGCTGCGGAAGGCATGACCTCGCTGGAGCTCAGAGACCTGGCCGAGGTCATCCTGCGCGCGATCGCCGATGACCTGAGGCGCGAGGAGTCCGAACAGGAGCGGCACGTCAAGGCCACCGCTGAGGCCGGAGCGCACGAGCCCGGGCGCGAAATGATCGATTCAGCGAAGGACCATGCCGCCGAACGCCTGGCTTCGGGGTTCACGCTGAATCAAGTGGTTGCCGAGTATCGTGCGCTCCGGGCAAGCGTGACCCGGCTGTGGCGCGTGGAGGTCACGCAGGCCGGGGAATCCGAGCTGGAGGAGCTGGTCCGGTTCAACGAGGCCATCGATGAATCCCTGACGGAGGCGATCAGCTGGTACAACGCCCGGGTCGAGGGTGCACGTGACCTGCTCAACGGTGTCCTGGCGCACGATCTACGTGCCCCCCTCAACGCAGTACTCGCGGTGGCCGACGTATTGCGGCGCGATGAGTCGCTTGATTCCCACTACACGGAGATGGCGGCGCGTGTACGCAACAGTGCCACGCGCATGAACGGGATGATCAATGACCTGCTCGACTTCACGCGGACCCGATTGGGGGCGGGGCTGCCCGTATACCCGGAGGACGTGGACCTACGGGAGATCGTCGAACAGGAGATCGGGCAACTCCGATCCTACAACCCCGCGGCGGAGATCGTGTTCGAGGCGTCGGGCGACCTCGAGGGGTGTTGGGATCCGGCCCGGTTGAAGCAGGCCCTGTCGAACCTGATCGTAAACGCCGTTCAGCACGGGCGGGCGGGATCCGCCATCACCGTCACCGCCAGGGGAGAGGGCGATCAGGTCATCATTCGAGTACACAACGAAGGCGGCGGCATCCCGCCTGAACTTCGGAGCGCCATCTTCGACCCCTTCAGTCGTGGCGCACTCGACGCAAACCGGCCGAACGACGAGGGGGTGGGTTTGGGGCTCTACATCGCGCGGCAGATCGTGGAAGCGCACCACGGCACCATTGAGGTAACGTCTTCGGAAGACCAGGGAACGACCTTCACGGCTCGGCTGCCGCGGCGGACCGCGCGGTTCGGCGCCTGAGTCGCCCTTTCGTCAGGTTTCGGATGTCAGCTCCTGCTCACGCCATCTCGCGGTCCCAGAAGCGCAGGTCGCGGCAAGCCGCAACGAACGCGTCACAGCTCTTGCGACCGTCGTCGAGCGCGAAGAAGCCGCCGTCGAGCGCATCCTTCACGCCGGCGCGTTCGAGCAGCGGCTCCGCCGAGGCCAGATACGCCACGAACTTCATGTGCGCGTATGCATCGGAGACGAACTCCCGCGCCGGCGCCAGGGCCGCCAGCTCCCGGGCGCCCTCCGCGGTGGGCAGCAGCGCCACCGCGTCGTAGAGCACGGAAGGGCCCCCGTCGATCTTCTCGTCGGCGCTCACGGGCGTGCCGTCACTTGCGGTCACTCCGAATATGGTGGGCGCCACGATCTTCATGCCCGCCCCTTCGGCGTCCAGGGCCGACTTCAACGCGTTGAGCGTCGCCACGTCCACGCCCTCGCTCACCAGCACGCCCACCTTCCGCCCCGCGAAGCTCGCCGGCCCGTTCGCCACGATGCTGAGGGCGGGCGAGGTTTTCAGGTCCTGCCGGGTCGGCATGGCCGCCTCCGCCGCTTGCGGCATGTTCGCGAGTCCCAGACCGTCGGCGACACCCCGGGCGAGCTCGTCGTGGATGTTCATGAGGTGCGCGACGATGCGCATGCGGATCTCCGGGGTCTCGCACTTGCTGAGCTCGAAGGTGAAGGCGGCGATGATGTGCTTGCGCTCCACCGGCGTCTGACTTTCGTAGAACTGGCGCGCCTGACTGTAGTGGTCGGCGAAGGTCTCGGAGCGCACCCGCTGCATCGCGCCCTGCTCCTGGCGGGGATGGGTCGTGAAACCGCGCTGCGGATTCTCGCGCGGACCACCGACATCACCCCAGGAGTTCGGCTCGTAGTTGGCCCGGCCCACCGGGTTCGTCATGGCCATGTGGCCGTCCTGCTGCAGATGAGCCATGGGGCACTTCGGCGCATTGATGGGCAGATGGGTGAAATTGGGGCTGCCCAGGCGCTTCAATTGCGTATCGAGATAGGAGAAGTTGCGGCCCTGCAGCAGCGGATCGTTGCTGAAGTCGATGCCCGGCACGATGTTCTGGGTGCAGAAGGCCACCTGCTCCGTCTCGGCGAAGAAGTTGTCGACACAGCGGTCGAGCACCAGCCGCCCCACGGGCTGCACCGGCACCTCTTCCTCGGGGATGATCTTGGTCGCATCCAGCACGTCGAAGGCGAAGCGCTCGGCGAAGGCCTCGTCGAAGATCTGCAGCCCCAGCTCCCATTCCGGAAACTGACCGCTCTGGATGGCATCCCACAGGTCGCGGCGGTGAAAGTCGGGGTCGGCGCCGTTGATCTTCAGCGCCTCGTTCCAGACCACCGACTGCAGCCCCTGCTTCGGCTTCCAGTGGAACTTCACGAACGTGTCCTTGCCTTCGGCGTTCACCAGCCGGAACGTGTGCACACCGAAGCCTTCCATGAAGCGGAACGAGCGCGGGATCGTCCGATCGGACATGATCCACAGTGCCATGTGCATGCTCTCGGGCATGAGCGACATGAAGTCCCAGAAATTGTCGTGGGCGGTCTGCGCCTGCGGAAAACCGCGGTCCGGCTCCTGCTTCGCGGCGTGGATGATGTCGGGAAACTTGATCGCATCCTGGATGAAAAACACCGGGATGTTGTTGCCCACCAGATCCCAGTTGCCCTCCTGGGTGTAGAGCTTGACCGCGAAGCCGCGCACGTCGCGAGCGAGGTCGCCGGAGCCCTTGTTGCCGGCGACGGTGGAAAAGCGCACGAACGCCGGGGTTTTCTCGCCGGGGCGCTGGAAGAGGTCCGCCCGGGTGAGGTCCGCCAGCGACTCGTAGTTCTCGAAGTAACCGTGCGCACCGAAACCGCGCGCGTGCACCACCCGCTCGGGAATGCGCTCGTGGTCGAAGTGAAAGACCTTCTCGCGGAAGTGGAAGTCCTCGAGGGCCGACGGGCCCCGGGGGCCGACCTTCAGGGAATTCTGGTCGTCCGCAACCGGAATTCCCTGCTGAGTGGTCATGTCCGGTACGCTGCCGCCGGAGGTCTGGTGCGTCTCGCCGCCGGGAGCGCGCGGGACGTGCTGATCCTCGTAGCGGGCCGAGCCTTTCCGTGTCGGGTCCTTGCTGGCCATCGGCCTTCTCCGGTGTGTCGTCTGGTCGAGGTGGCTTCCGCTGCAACCGATGTGCCAGCGAGGGGCAGGCAATTGGCACAGGCTGCGCAGAATGTAGTGCTGTTGCAGTTCGGCAGGCATCGCTTCAAGCTGTGCCGATGTTTCGCCGACAGCAGGACGCTTGCATAGAAGGGAGGCGACGGTTACGCCAAAGAGACTGAGCTCACGAGCCCGTCGCGATCGCGCGACCGAAACGCCGACGCTGCTCGTCGGCATGGGGGCATCGGCCGGGGCGATCGAAGCCTGGCAAGCGCTGTTTCAGGCCATGCCGGCCGATACCGGCATGGCGTTCGTCCTCGTGCTGCACCTCGATCCCTCCCGCACGAGTCATATCGCCGAGATCCTCCAGGGCAGCACCGACAACGTCACCATCGTCCAGGCCGAGGGCACCGTTGTGCTGGAGCCGGACCACGCCTACGTGATCGCCCCCAACTCCAAGCTGCACATGGCGCGCGGCGCGCTGCAAGTCGAGCCGCTGGCGACGGACGAAATACGGGGCGGGCTCGTGGACTATCTGTTCACCTCGCTGGCGGAGGCCGAAGGCGCGCGGTCGGTCGGCGTGGTGCTCTCCGGCGCCGGGCACGACGGTGCGGCGGGCCTCGCCAGGATCCGGGAAGCCGGGGGCCTGACCATCGCCCAGGATCCGGATACGGCTTCCACCACCAGCATGCCCCAGGCGGCCATCGACGCCGGGGTCGTGGACGCCGCCCTCGCGCCCGCCGACATCCCGGCGGCGCTGCTGCGGTTCGCGCAGGAGGGTTCCCGGCCGGAGAGCAGCGAGCCACCCGCCGAACAGGTGCACGCTCCCCGAGCACGAGGGCTCGAAGGCATCCTCGAGATGCTCGGCGAGCTGGCCGACGTGGACTTCAGCTACTACAAGACCGGCACGCTCGAACGTCGTACCCGCCGCCGCATGGACGATCTCGGTATCGAGGACTGGGACGACTACGCCGCGCGCCTGGCGGATGATCCCGACGAGCTCGAAGCGCTGTACTACGACGTGCTCATCGGCGTGACCGAGTTTTTCCGCGATCCCCCGGTCTGGGACGAGCTCGCCGGGGAGCTTCCGGCGCTGCTCGCCGATCGCGACGCACCGGGCGCCCGGGTCTGGGTGGCGGGATGCGGCACTGGGGAAGAAGCGTACAGCCTGGCGATGCTCCTGCACGAGCAGCTACCTGCCAGGTCCCACAGCAAGATCCAGATCTACGCCACCGACCTCAACGAGCACACGCTGGCGGTGGCGCGTCGCGGCATCTATCCGCCAGAGGCGGTGGAGAACGTGACCGAGGGGCGGCGTCAGCGTTACTTCAACCACTACGACGGCCGCCTTCAGATCGACCGTACCATCCGCGATTTCGTGACGTTCGCGCCCCACAACGCGCTGAGCGATGCGCCGTTCTCGCGGATGGACATCGTGACCTGCCGCAACCTGCTCATCTATCTCACGCCCCAGGGCCACGACATGCTGCTCAAACGGCTGCACTTCGCCCTGCGCCCCGGGGGGCTGCTGGTGCTCGGCCGGGCTGAGACCCTGGGCCGGCAGAGCCGGCTGTTCGACGTCGTCTCCGAGACGCACAACATTTTCCGTGCCCGCGACGTGCCGTTGCGCGAGCCCTTCGACATCCGTTCCCGTTCCAGCGCTCGGGTGCGCAGCCCGCTTCAGTCGCCGAGACCGGCGACCGCTCCCGGCCGGGATGGTGAGCCGGGGCCCGACCGCCGCATCGAGCGCTTCGTGCTGCGCGAGCGCACCCCGGCCAGTGTCGTGGTCACCGCCGATTTCGAGATTCGCCACCTCTACGGCCGCACCCAGGAGTATCTGGTGCCGCCGACCGGCGAGTCGCGTCAGGATCTGCTGAGCTGGATCCGCCCCGGCTTCTACATCCGGCTGCGCTCCGTGCTCATGCAGGCGCTCGAGACCGGCGAAACCGTCACCGCGGAGGGCCACATCGACCGCGAGGGCACCATGAAGCGCGTGCAATGCACGGTGGAGCCGCTGGCTGCGGCCATCGGCGCCGAGGGGCTTTTGCTGGTCACGTTCCACGATCTCGGCGAGCCGACGCGCGAGGCTGTCGAGGTAGCCGAGTCCGAAGAGCCGCTGGTGCGCACCCTCGAGCAGGAGCTGAGCGATGCCCGTCGCGAGCTGCAGGCCACCATCGAGCAGCTCGAATCCGCGGGCGAGGAGCACCACGCGAGCAACGAGGAGCTGCAATCCCTCAACGAGGAGCTGCAGTCGAGCAACGAAGAGCTCGAGGCGTCGAAGGAAGAGCTGCAGGCCCTGAACGAGGAGATGAACACCATCAATCACGAGCTCGAGGAAAAGAACGTCGAGCTTCGTGAAGCGAACGCCGACCTGAATGCCCTGTTCGTGAACACGGGGATTCCGACCGTGTTCCTCGATCGCGACCTGCGCATTCGACGCTTCACCTCGGCCGCCACCGATCTCATGCACCTGGTGGCGTCGGACGTCGGCCGCTCCATCGAGCAGGTCAAGGAGCGTTTCGAAGGCGGGCGGACGTTCGAGAAGGCGCGGGAAGTGCTCGCGACCCGGGAGAAGGTCTCCGAAGAGGTGACCACGCAGGCCGGGCGCATCTACCAGCGCAACATCCTCCCGTACCGTCTGGAGCGCGACGAGGTCAGCGGCGTGTGCATCACGTTCAACGACGTGACCGAGCAGCGACTGGCGGCTCGGGCCAGCGAGGCCAACCGGGCCTTCGCCGAAGAGATCATCGAGACGGTGCGGGCGCCCTTGCTGGTGCTCGACACCGAGCTGCGGGTGAACGCGACCAACCGGGCGTTCCGCGAGGTGTTCGGCGAAATCGACGAGGTGGCGGGCAAAGCCCTTGCCGAGATTCGCGACCGGTCCTGGAACGTGCCGGAGCTCGACGAGATCATCAGAGCCGTCCTGAGCCAGGGGCGGGACGTGACCGACTTCGAGATCGACAGCCCGAATCGGAACATCCTGGTGAACGCCAGCCGCGTTCGCGGCGGAGACGAGTCGGAGGGTGTGGTGGTCTCGTTCGAGGACGTGACCCAGCATCGCGAGGCAGAGCGCCAGTCGCAGCGCCGTGCGGAGGAATTGAAGGAAGACGCCCGCCGCAAGGACGAATGGATCGCCATGCTCGGCCACGAGCTGCGCAACCCGGTGGGTGCCATCGGCAACGCCGTGGAGTTGCTCGAGAAGGGGCCGCTGCCCGCCGAGCAGCATGCCCGCACCGTGGCGATCCTCAAGCGCCAGGTCACGCACATCGCCGGGTTGCTCGACGATCTGCTGGACGCGGCCCGGATCATCTCCGGCAAGCTCGAGATCGAACGCAGGCGGCTCGATCTGGCCGAGGTGGGTGAATGGGCCAGCGACACCGTGCGCCCGCTCGCCGAAGACAAGGAGCAGGCGCTGAATGTATCGCTGCCCCCCGCAGGAACGGTGTGGGTCGAGGGCGATCCGCTGCGGTTGACGGAGATCCTCACCAATCTGCTCGGCAACGCGATCAAGTACACCGAGTCGGGCGGCCGCATCGACCTGTCCATAGAGACCGACGCCGATACGGCCGTGATCAGGATCGCCGACAATGGCATGGGCATCGCGCCCGAGTTGCAGAGCGAGATCTTCGACACGTTCACCCAGGGCCCGCGCTACCTCGACCGCGCCGATCGCGGGTTGGGGCTCGGGCTCCCCCTCGTGCGAAGCCTGGTCGCCCTGCACGGCGGCGAGGTGACGGTCTCGAGCGAAGGCGAGGGCAAGGGCAGCGAGTTCCTCGTGGTGTTGCCGCTTGCGCGCGACAATGATGCTGAGCTCGATCCGGCGCTCGCGCCTAACAGCAGCGAGGCGGCTCGGGGCCCGGCGCGCCGGGTGCTGGTGGTGGACGACGAAGCCGACGTGGCGGCCACATTGGAGGATCTTCTGCTCGCCCACGGGCACGAGGTGCTCACCGCGGGCGACGCGGAGGCAGCGCTCGAGGCTGCGCGGCGCCTGAGCCCGCAGGTGGCGCTGCTCGACCTCGGCCTGCCGGGCACGGATGGCTACGAGCTCGGCCGCCGCCTGCGCGCCGAGCAGCCCGACGTGCGACTGATCGCCATCACGGGCTACCGCAGAAACGCTGATCGGCTGGAAGCAGCGGGCTTCGACGACCATTTGATCAAGCCGATCAATGCCCAGCGCCTGTTCGAGCTGCTCGGGTAGTCTACCCGCGGCGGGCTCGGTGCAGGTCGATCAGAAGTTGACGGTCACGCGTCCTTCACCCGCCGGTGGATCCTCTGCACACTGTAGCGAAACTGAAGGAGAGCGAGCATGGCAGCAGATCGCCACGTCTTGGTGGCCGGCGCCAGTGGCCTGGTGGGGCGCGCGCTGGTGGAGCACTTCGCGTGCCGGGGCTGGCAGGTGACGGCGGTATCGCGACGGCCACCGATCGCCGACTACGGCGCGCGCTTCGTCTCCGTCGATCTCGACGATCCCGACGCCTGCCGCGCCGCGTTCACCGGCGCAGGCATTACCCACGTGGCGTTCGCGGCCCTGCACGAGGAGCCGCAACTGGTGGAGGGGTGGCTGCAGGAATCGCAGATCGAGCGCAACCGCGCCATGCTGGCCAACGTGATGGAGGCGGTGGACGCCGGGGGGTCGGCCCTCGAGCACGTGGTGATCGTGCAGGGCCCCAAGGCCTACGGCGTGCACGTGGGCGCCATGCCCATGCCGGCCCGGGAAGGCCGCCACGAGCGCCGCGACGTGCCCAATTTCTACTGGGCCCAGGAGGATTATCTCAAGGAACGTCAGCCCGGCCGCCCGTGGTCGTGGACGGTGCTGCGCCCGGGGCTGGTGATCGGCGAGGCGGTGGGCGCCGCCATGAACCTGATTGGCGCCATCGGCGTGTACGCCGCCCTGCAGCGCGAGCGCGGTGAGCCGCTGCACTACCCCGGGCATCACGACCTAATCGCCCAGCCCACCGACACCGACCTGATGGCCGCCGCCTTCGAGTGGTGCTTCGAGTCGCCGGCCGCGGACAACGAGATCTTCAACGTCACCGACGGGGATATGATGTCGCTGCAGGCGCTGTGGCCGGTCGTCGCGCAAACCCTGGGCATGGAGCCGGGGGAGCAACGGCCCATCCACTTCGTCGAGACCCTCGGCAACTGCGGGGCCGAGTGGGACGCGGTGCGTGAGCGCCATGCCCTGAAGGCGCCGGAGCTCGATTCGTTCATCGGCAAGTCGTTCCAGTTCGCCGACTTCTGCCTGACCCTGGGCGGCGAGAACGTGGGGCCGCCCTCGGTGATGTCCACGGTGAAGATCCGCAAGGCCGGTTTCGACGAGTATCTCGACGGCGAGGAGATGGTGCGCAAGTGGTTCCGGCGCTATCAGGCCGACGGGCTGTTGCCGCCGGGCCGGGAGTAGGCGGCCGGATTCTCACGGCTTCCGGTCATTGAGGTGTAGGCCGCCTCGGCGACCGACCGCCGACGAGACCAACATGGACGCCGGGCATAGCGGATAGTCCGGCCGGTTCGAAATCCTCCGCGAGCAGGCGGCCGATAGCGTTTGATGGTGGCGGTCATTGCGGGCGGTCGAGGGACAGGTAGTGCCACAGGCTGTGTAAAAACTCGGTATCACCGCCGGTTCCGGCGTTACGCCAAG
>JBMCWS010000023.1:0-28348 GCA_048621375.1 Pseudomonadota bacterium
GCGTTGTACTATTTCTCCACCACCACCGCGACCTGGCGCACCACCAACGAGGGCACCCTCCTCGATCCGCCGCTCTCCATGGCGGACCTGGAGATTCGCGACGAGGCCGGCCGGGCGCTGAGCCGGGGGCGCACCTGGTGGCTCTGGGTGGTGCCGGCTGGCCCCTGCGACGCGCCGTGCCGGGAAGCGCTGCACCAGCTCCGGCAGCTGCATGCGCTGTTGAACCGTGATGCCAGCCGGGTGCGTCGCGCCCTGGTGGCGGAGGTGCGGCCGTCCAATGCCGATCTGGCGCGGGAGTATCCCAAGCTATCGTTTCTCTCGGGTAGCCTGGCGCCATTGGAGCGCGGCATCTACGTGGTCGACCCCCTGGGTAACGTCATTCTCCACTATCCCATGGAGGATGCCGGAGAGCCCGTGCTCGATGATCTCGAACACCTGCTGAGGGTCTCGCAAATTGGTTGAGAAACGCTTCACCCGCCTGGTCCTGTTCGCCGTGGTGCTGGCCGCCATCGTCGTGGTGCTCGGCGCCTTCACCCGTCTGGTGGACGCCGGCCTGGGCTGCCCCGACTGGCCTGGATGCTACGGATTCCTCGCGGTGCCGAGCACGGATGCTTCCCTGCAGACGGCCGCCGAGCGCTTTCCCGAATCGCCGGTGGAAGCCCACAAGGCCTGGTGGGAGATGATCCATCGCTACTTTGCCGGCGGGCTCGGTCTGGTGATCCTCGCGATCTTTCTCATGGCCGCCTTCGATGCGCGATCGGCGGTCTCGGCGGACCGCCGCCGGTTGCCGCTGAAGCTGCCGGCGGCGCTACTGGCGCTGGTGATTCTGCAGGCCGCCTTCGGCGCCTGGACGGTGACCCTGAAACTCTGGCCGCAGGTGGTCACCGCGCACCTGCTGGGCGGATTCACCACCCTGGCATTGCTGTGGCTGCTCGCGCTGCGCATGGGCGCGTTCCACCTTCGCGCCGTGCCCCGGCGTTTGCTTCCCCACGCCGCGCTGGCGCTGGCGGTAGTGGTGGTGCAGATTGCCCTGGGTGGCTGGGTGAGCTCCAACTATGCCGCACTGGCATGTCCGGATTTCCCCACCTGCCACGGTGACTGGTGGCCGCCCATGAACGTGGGGGAAGGGTTCAACATCGCGCAGTCCGTGGGCCCGAACTACCTGGGCGGGCAGCTCGAGAACGACGCCCGCGTCGCCATACAGTTCGTCCATCGTCTGGGCGCGCTGGTGGTGCTGGCGGTGGTGGGCGCCCTGGTCTGGCGACTGCTTCGGCACGGGTCCGGCCTGGCGGCGCCGCTGGGCGCCATCCTCGCAGTTCAGCTCGGCCTCGGCATCCTGAACGTGGTGCTGGTGCTGCCGCTGTGGACGGCCACCGCCCACAACGCCGTGGGAGCCCTGTTGTTGCTGGGGGCCGTTACAGTAAACTACGCGGCTGTACGCGACGAGCGAGGCCGATGAGCGAGGCGACCATATATACCCCGGGATGGCGCGACTTCCTCGAGCTGACGAAGCCGCGGGTCGTCCTGCTGATGCTGCTGTGCGCGCTGGTGGGTATGTTCCTTGCCGTTCCCGGCATGGTGCCTGTCGATGCACTGGTATTCGGCATCACCGGCATCGCCCTGGTGGCGAGTTCCGCCGCGGTCGTCAACCACATCGCCGACCGCACCATCGACGCGCGCATGGCCCGCACCCAGCGCCGCCCGGTTGCCACCGGGCGGGTCTCCATGAAGCAGGGGCTGGCTTTTTCCGGCGTCCTGGGAATCACCGGCATGCTGGTCCTGTATTTTCTGGTCAATCCGCTCACCGCCTGGCTGAACCTGGCGTCCTGGGTGGGCTATGGGCTGGTCTACACGCTGTTTCTCAAGCGCGCGACGCCGCAGAATATCGTCATCGGCGGCCTGTTCGGGGCCGCACCGCCGCTGTTCGGCTGGACGGCGGTGACCAACAGCGTCGATCCCGGTCCGCTCCTGCTCGTGCTCATCATCTTTGCCTGGACCCCGCCGCACTTCTGGGCCCTGGCGCTGGATCGCAAGGAGGAATACGCCTCGGTGGACGTTCCCATGCTTCCGGTGACCCACGGGGAAGCATTCACCCGCCTACACATCCTCCTGTATACCCTGATCATGGTGGCGGTGAGCCTGCTGCCGTTCGCCATTCGCATGAGCGGCTGGCTGTACCTCGCCGGCGCCGTGGCGCTGGGGGCCGGATTCCTCTACTGGGCGGTGGTGCTGGTGCGCAACCGTAATCCGCGCGCACCGCTGGAGACGTTCCGCTACTCCATCTTCTATCTCATGGCCCTGTTCGTGGTGTTGCTGGTGGATCACTACGTGCTGGTGGCGTCGCAGCCGCCGGTCATGGAGCTCACGCCCCTGTGAGTCGCATTGCCGTCACCGTCACGCTGTTGCTGGCTTTCGTCGCCGTGGTCCTGGGGGCGTTCATCTACAGCGTCACCCGGGAGCCCGTGCTTTCCGACGAAGAGCTCAAGGAGCGCGGCGTCTTCGTTCTGCCCACACCGCGGGAGATCGTCGACGTCGACATGGTCACCCACACCGGCGAGCCGTTCACGGAGGCGGACCTCGAGGGCGACTGGTCGTTTCTGTTCTTCGGCTTCACCAACTGCCCGGACATCTGCCCCACGAGCATGGCGGTGATGGCCCAGGCCGAGCAGGTCCTGGAGGAGGAGTCGCCGGAGCGCGCGGACGCGTTCCAGGGCATTCTGGTGAGCGTGGATCCGGAGCGGGACGATCAGCAGACGCTGGCACGCTACGTGCGGGCTTTCTCCGAGGATTTCATGGGCGTCCGCGGCTCCATCGAGGAAACGGCGGAGTTCGCGACCCAGGTGAACGTTGCATTCGCCAAGGTCCCCTCCGAGGATGGGGAATACGAGGTGGATCACACCGGGAACATCATCATCGTGAATCCGCGTGGCCACTACCACGGGTTCATTCGCATGCCGCACGAGGCCGAGACCATCGTGAGCGCTTTCAGATCCCTCGAGGCGCGGTTCTGACCGGCTCGGCGTGAGCGGACTCCCGGGCGCCACCATCGACCACAGCTCCTATGCCGCAGTGCGGGCTGCGAGTGAAGCGCTCTGCGCGCCCCTGGAAACGGATGACTACGGCGTCCAGCCCATGGACGATGCCAGCCCGCCGAAGTGGCACCTGGCTCACACCACCTGGTTCTTCGAGACCTTCCTCCTCAAGCCGCTCCTTCCCGGCTACCGCGCCTTCGACGAGCGCTTCGAGTTTCTCTTCAATTCCTACTACAACGGCATCGGCGAGCAGTATCCCCGCCCCCGGCGCGGCGTTCTCTCGCGGCCCACGGTGGACGCGGTGTACGAGTACCGCCGCCACGTCGATGCCGCCATGGCGTCGCTGCTCGAGCGCCCGGAGGCGGAGACCCGCGCCCGCGTCGAGTTGGGGTTGCATCACGAGCAACAGCATCAGGAGCTGCTGCTCACGGACATCAAATGCATCCTCGGCACCAACCCGCTGTTGCCGGCGTACCGCCGCGACCTGGCCACCGTGCCGGCGGGAGCGCTGGACGATGGCGGTGGTTTCATCGAGTTCGATGGCGGGATCATCTCCGTCGGCGCGTGCGGTCCGGAGCAGGCGTTCTGTTTCGACAACGAGCTGCCCCGGCACGATGTGTTGCTGCGGCCCTTCGCGCTGGCTGACCGGCTGGTGAGCAACGGCGAATTCCTGGCCTTCGTGGAGGACGGCGGCTACCGGCGCCCGGAGCTCTGGCTGAGCGATGGCTGGGCGGCCATGGCCGGACAGCCGGCCGTGGATGCGCCGGACCGGCGGCCCGGGGTCGGCCCGCGGCCGGGCCCCTTGTACTGGTATCGGGAAGACGGCGAGTGGTTCGAGTACCGCCTCTGTGGGCCCGCGCCGCTTCGGTACGACCTGCCCGTGACTCATGTGAGCTTCTACGAGGCCGACGCCTTCAGCCGTTGGGCCGGGTGTCGGCTGCCCACCGAGCACGAGTGGGAAGTCGTGGCCTGCGAGCAGCCGGTGGTGGGAAATTTCGCCGATGCCGAGGTGCTGCATCCGCGGCTGGCGGCCGGCGGCGGCCGGCGCCCCGCGCAGATGTTCGGGGACGTGTGGGAATGGACCGCGAGCCCCTACGTGGCCTATCCGGGCTATCGGCCGTTGCCCGGCACCCTGGGCGAGTACAACGGCAAGTTCATGAGCAATCAACTGGTTCTGCGGGGCGGATCGTGCGCCACGCCGGAGGGCCACGTACGCCCGAGCTATCGGAATTTCTTCTATCCCGGCGACCGATGGCAGTTCACCGGCATTCGACTGGCCCATGACCTCTGAGCCCAGAGAGCCGGGCGACGACACGGGTCGGTTCGCGTACTTCGATCGCAAGCCGCACGTCGCCGACATGCGCGACGAGGTAACCCGCGGCCTCCGCGCCCGTCCGAAGCGGCTGGCGCCGAAGTATTTCTACGACGAGGCCGGCTCGCGGCTGTTCGAGAAGATCACCGAGCTGCCCGAGTACTACCTCACCCGTACCGAGATGGCGCTGTTCGACGTCTATCTGGAGACCATCGCCGGCGTGCTCGGTGAGGGGTTCTGCCTGGTGGAATACGGCAGCGGCAGCACCCAGAAGATCCGCAAGCTCCTGGAGCGGCTGCGCCCGGCTGCCTATGTGCCGGTGGATATCTCGGGTGAGCACCTCGAAGCCGGCGCCCGGGCCCTGCACCGGGATTTTCCTTGGCTCGACGTCTTTCCCACCTGCGCCGACATCACCACGCCGTTCCCGCTGCCGGCGCCCGTGCGCGGGCTGCCGCTGGTGGGCTTCTTCCCCGGGTCGAGCATCGGCAACTTCGAGCCGGACGAGGCGGAGGCGTTCCTGGGCAATGTCCGGCGTACCCTGGGGAACCAAGCCCGGCTGTTGATCGGCGTCGACCGCAAGAAGGACCCCGCCACGCTCGAAGCCGCCTACAATGACGCGGGCGGCGTCACCGCTGCGTTCAACGCCAACGCGCTTGCCCACATCAATCAGCGTCTCGGGGCGGACTTCGACCTCGCCGGTTTCGCGCACGAGGCGCGCTACAACGCCGACCGGGGCTGCGTTCAGATGTTCCTGCGCAGCCGGCTCGCGCAGACCGTGCGCATCGGTGACGAGACCTTCACCTTCGAGGCGGGCGAGCTGGTGCATACGGAGAACTCGTTCAAGTACCACCCGGAGGAGTTCGTTGCCCTGGCGGCGCGCAGCGGATTCGCGTGTGACAGCCGCTGGACCGACGAGGCCGAGCGGTTCGGGCTGTTCCTGCTCCGGGCGGTCTAGTCCAGGACGCGTTCGTCCAGATACAGGAAGTGCGCGGTGTGGTGCTCGACGATGCGCTGGAACTCTCCGGGATCGCGCGCCCGGCCGCCTGGCGCGGCCGCTTGGCGGGCGATCCAGAACACCAGGGCGGCGTAGAGCGCGAACACGGTGAAGTGCCACAGCTCGCCGCGGGTCAGGGGCCGCAGGCGGTGGTAGGCGCGCAACATCGCAATTGCCCGCTCCGGGTCCAGGGTCCCGTCGGCGCCGGTGCACCAGTCGTTGATCGCCACCGCGAGGTCGAAGATCAGAAAGCCCCGTGCGGCGTGATGGAAGTCCACCACCCCGGACAGCCCCCATGCATTGAACAGGACGTTGTCGCGGAACAGGTCGCCGTGGATCACGCCGCGGGGCAGGGCGTTGACGTCGTGGCGGCGCAACGCCCCGCGCACCCGATCGACGGTGTCGCTCATGAGCGATGCAGCGCGGTAGGACATGCGGGGCCGGCTGGCGGCCGCGCCGCGCTCGAGCCAGGCGCCGTCCCGGGGATAGTCGGGCAGCGCCGGCGCGAAGTCCGCGGTGGTGACGTGCAGGCGGGCGAGAAAGCGTCCCACCGCCTGCACGTCTTCCCCGGTGGGGTTGGTCACGTGCCAGCCGGGCAGGCGCGGGGCCAGCAGCGTCGTCCGTCCTTCCATCTCGCTGGTCGGGGACCCGGTGGTGGTGCGCAGCACCGTTGGCACCGGGAGCCCGGCGGCGGCGCAATGGTCGAGCAGGTCCACCAGGACGTCACCGGCGTGGGCGGGTTGATCCATCAAAGTGAGCACGAAGTGGCGTTCAACGGCCGCCGTGCGCGTGGTCAGAAAGTAGTTGCGGTTCTCGGTTCCGGCGGCCGCGGGCCGGCAGCAGACCAGCTCACCCAACCCGTAGCGGGTCGCCAGCTCCTCGAATCGGGACGTGTCGAGCTCGCTCACGGCACCCGCACCCGCACCCGCACCCGCGGCCGCGGGTGCGGGTGCGGGAGGCAATCAGAACTCCACGATGACCCAGGACGGCAGCAGCATGTCCGCACGTTCGAGATCCTCGAATCCCTGGGCCGGGTCGCGGGGCACCAGGAAATACGGCTTGCCGAACGCGGGAACCACCCGAATCATCCGCAGCTGGCCGTTCTGGCGGTACTCGTGGATGGTTCGGTCCTCCTCGGCGATGATGGTCACGTCCGGGCCGCGCAGCGATTCCCCTTCCTCAGCGGCGAGAGCGGGTGCGGTGGCGGCCAGTGCCACCGTCAGCAGGACTGCCATCGCCGCGGCCCGCCGGCGCAGCGCGGCCGGTTTCGGGGCTTTGTGAAACGCGGTTACCATTAGTCCCATGGTGACCCAAAGCGCCGCTCGAGGCAAAGCGGTCGCCGCCCGAAAT
Source organism: Pseudomonadota bacterium (assembly GCA_048621375.1). Lineage (GTDB taxonomy): Bacteria > Pseudomonadota > Gammaproteobacteria > Pseudomonadales > Azotimanducaceae > UBA7803. Next base: position 6,689 of record JBMCWS010000023.1, read on the forward strand.
TCCAGAGGATCGTCGATGGCCGAGAATGCCGACCGTACGCGCGAGCCGGGCCGAAGCGCCTGCGAGGCGGACGATGCGCCCCTGATTCTGGTGGACGGCTCGTCCTACCTCTTCCGCGCGTTCCACGCGCTTCCGGATCTCAAGACCAGCGACGGGCTCCACACCGGCGCCATCCGCGGGGTGATCGGCATGATCCGCAAGCTCGCCAAAGATTACCCCGGCAGTCCGGTCGCCGTGGTGTTCGATGCCAAGGGCAAGACCTTCCGCAGCGATCTCTATCCCGAGTACAAGGCCAACCGCCCGCCCATGCCGGACGAGCTGGCGGAGCAGATCGAGCCCATCCACGACATCATCCGCGCCATGGGGATTCCGTTGCTGATCGTCCCGGAAGTGGAAGCCGACGACGTGATCGGCACCCTCGCGGCGCAGGCGACCCGGGACCACCGCGCCACGGTCATCTCCACGGGCGACAAGGACATGGCGCAGCTCGTGAGCGACCACGTGACCCTGGTCAATACCATGAACGATACGCGGATGGACCGCGAGGGCGTGGTGGAGAAGTTCGGCGTGCCGCCCGAGCGCATCGTCGACTACCTGGCCCTGGTGGGTGATCCGGTGGACAACATCCCGGGGGTGGAGAAGGTCGGCCCGAAGACGGCGGCGAAATGGCTCCAGGCTCACGACAACCTCGAGGGCGTGATGGCGGCGGCGGACGAGATCAAGGGCAAGGTGGGGGAGAACCTGCGGCAGGCGCTCGACCGGCTCCCGCTCTCCCGGGAGCTCACCCGAATCCGCTGCGACCTGGCACTGCCGGTGACGCTCGCCGAGCTCTGCCCGGGGCCGGAGGATCAAGAGGCCCTCGGGACGCTGTTCCGCCGTCTGGAGTTCCGTACCTGGCTGGCCGAGCTGGAAGGCGGCGAGGACGGCGGCCCGGGCGACGGGGGGGCCGCGGCGGCGGCAGCCGCAGACACGAAAGCGACCATGGATGTGACCATCGTCAGCGACTGGGCCACCTTCGACGACTGGCTCGAGCGGCTGCGCGCTGCCGATCTGGTGGCGTTCGACACCGAAACCACCAGCCTCGCGTACATGGAGGCGGATCTGGTGGGGTTTTCCTTCTGCGTGACTCCGGACGAGGCCGCCTACGTTCCGGTGGGCCATGACTACCCGGGCGCGCCGGAGCAATTGCCTGCGGCGGAGGTGCTCGCGCGCCTGAAACCGCTGCTGGAGGACGACGCCCGGCCCAAGGTGGGACAGAACCTCAAGTACGACATGAGCGTGCTTGGCCGCTACGGTGTCGACGTGTGCGGCATCCGCCACGACACCATGCTGGAGTCCTACGTGCTCAACAGCGTGAGCGGGCGCCACAACCTCGACGACCTGGCCCGGCGCCACCTGGGGGTGGAGACCACCCTGTTCGAGGAAGTGGCCGGCAAGGGGGCGAAGCAGGTGAGCTTCGCTCAGGTTCCGGTGGCGGAGGCGGCGGCCTATGCGGCCGAGGATGCCGACATCGCCCTCAAGCTGCACCGGATCCTCTGGCCCCGGCTGGAAAGCGAGGGCACCCTCAAGTCCGTCTACGAAACCATCGAGTTGCCGCTGGTACCGGTGCTCTCTCGCATGGAACGCAACGGCGCCCTGGTGGATGGTGAGCGCTTACGAACGATCAGCGCCGAGCTGTCCGAGCGCATGCAGGCACTCCAGGAATCCGCCTGGGCGGCCGCCGGCGAGGAATTCAACCTGGATTCCCCCAAGCAGCTCCAGGCCATTCTCTACGACAAGCTGGGTCTGCCGGTGCTGAAGAAGACGCCGAAAGGACAGCCGTCCACGGCCGAGCAGGTGCTCGGGGACCTGGCCCAGGACTACGAGCTGCCGCGGCTGATCATCGACTACCGGGTGCTGGCGAAGCTGAAGTCCACCTACACCGACAAGCTGCCCGGGCAGATCAACCCGGAAAGCGGGCGCATCCATACCTCCTATCACCAGGCCATTACCGCCACCGGCCGGCTGTCCTCGTCGGATCCGAACCTCCAGAACATTCCCATTCGCCACCATGAGGGCCGGCGGATCCGGCAGGCGTTCGTGGCACCCCCGGGGCGGCGCATCGTGGCGGCGGACTACTCGCAGATCGAGCTGCGCATCATGGCGCACCTTTCCGGGGACGCCGGGCTCTACGCTGCGTTCGCCGCCGGGGAGGACATCCATCGGGCCACCGCCGCGGAGGTCTTCAATCGCGATCTCGATCACGTGAGCGATGACGAGCGCCGCAGCGCCAAGGCCATCAACTTCGGGTTGATCTACGGCATGTCGGCGTTCGGCCTGGGCCGTCAGCTCGGTATCTCGCGCACGCTGGCGCAGGCGTACATCGACCGTTACTTCGAGCGCTACCCCGGCGTGCGCGTGTACATGGACGAGACCCGGGAGCTCGCGCGGGAGAAGGGATACGTGGAGACGGTCTTCGGCCGCCGGCTGTACCTGCCAGAGATCACCTCCAAGAACCCGGCCCGGCGTCAGGGCGCGGAGCGCGCCGCCATCAACGCCCCCATGCAGGGGACAGCAGCGGACGTCATAAAACGCGCCATGATCGAAGTGGACGCGTGGCTGCAGGCGTCTGAGATCGATGCGCTGCTGATCATGCAGGTGCACGACGAGCTGGTGTTCGAAGTGGCCGAGGATGCGGTGGACACGCTGGTGCGCGAGGTCCGCCGCCGCATGGAGCAGGCTGCCGAGTTGTCAGTGCCGCTGCTGGTGGAAGCCGGCGTAGGCGAGAACTGGGACGAGGCTCACTGAGGCCGCTCGGGATCGCACAGCCATTCGTGCAGACACTGGAGCACCGCCGCGGTGTTTTGGCCGCGCGTAGCCGAGAACGTCTCCACCCGAGCGTCGGGAATCGCTTCGAGCGCCCGGATGACCTGGTTCCGGGTGCGCTGCTGGGCGCCGAACTTCAACTTGTCCGCCTTGTTCAGCAGCACCAGCAGGGGCAGGTGCGAGGCGGCGGCCCATTCGATCAGCTCCACGTCGAAGGCCTGCAGCGGATGGCGGATGTCCATGACCAGCACCAGCGCCCGCAGCGACAGGCGTTCCGACAGAAAGCGGTTCACCGCCGCCTGCCATCGCGCCTGGGCCGCCCGGTTGGCCTTGGCGTAGCCGTAGCCGGGGAGATCCACCAGGCGCCCGAGGCAAGGGGCGCCGTTCACCCGGTGCACGTCGAAGAAGTTCAACAGCTGGGTCCGGCCCGGCGTCTTGCTCACCTTGGCGGTCTGGCGGCTGCCGGTGAGGCGGTTGAGCACGCTGGACTTGCCGGCGTTGGACCGCCCGGCCACGGCCACCTCGGGGCCGGCCGGCGGCGGGCACCGTTCGGGGTCCGGGGCGCTGGTGACGAACGAGACCTCGAGACGGCCCGCGGGCGCGGTGTCGGAGGCGGGGTCGACGGCGGATGGATGTCGGGCCATGATGGCTCCTGCGCTGGTGCTCGAGCGCTCGCTGGGTGTGCGGTTGGCCAATAGTATATAATTTCGCTTTTGTGATTAGCGGAAGATGAAGTTCATGGGATCTACGCCAGTCGCGCTGCTGGTCATGGTGGCATTGTTCTCTGCTCAACTCGCTCAGGCGCAAGGCGATCCGGAAGCCGGTGAGGCCCAGGCCACGCCCTGCGCCGCGTGTCACGGGCCCAACGGCGCCGAGCCCATCAACGGCACCTATCCGGTACTCGCCGGGCAGAATGCCACGTACATGACGCGCCAGCTCGAGCTGATCCAGTCGGGGGAGCGCCCGGTACCCGAGATGGGCGGGCAACTCGACGGCAAGTCGCAGCAGGATCTCGAGGACCTTGCCGCCTATTTCGCCGCCCAGGACGACGTGGTGGGCGCAGCGGCCGGGGACGACGACGCCCTGGCCACGGCGCAGAGCATCTATCGCGGCGGAATCCTGGAGAAGGACGTGGCAGCGTGCACGTCGTGCCATTCGCCGACGGGCAACGGCAACGCCCCTGCGGGCTTTCCGGACATCAGCGGCCAGCCGGTGGACTACACCATCGCCCAGCTCACCGCCTACCGCGAGGGCGAGCGCACCACCGACGAGCAATACGGCAGGATGATGCGCAACGTCGCCGGGCGGCTGACCGACACCGAGATCGAGATGCTGGCGAACTACCTGCGGGGGCTGCACTGAAGCGGGCACCTTGGCGCCGGGCACCCCGGGACTTCGCCGCGGTCAAATCGCGCATGGGCAAAAGGGCCGGTGCGCTACACTTTCTGCTGAACGGCGAGGTAGTCATGCTGCGCACGCGAACCCTTTCATCATTGCTGATTGCTCTCAGCGCCCTGGTGCTGGCATTGCCGGCTGCGGCCGAGACCGCGTTCCAGGAGGGGGAGCATTACGAGCGACTGCCGGTGCCGGTAGACACCCGGGATCCGGACGACGTCGAGGTGGTGGAGGTGTTCTCGTACGCATGCGTCCATTGCCGGGATTTTCAGCCCTACATCGACCGCTGGCGCGAAGACAAGCCGGAGTACGTGGATTTCTACCGCATGCCGGCCACCTTCAACGAGGCATGGGCTGCGCTCGCTCAGGGGTACTACACCGCCGAGTCCATGGGGGCCACCGAGCAGGTGCACGACGCGATGTTCACGGCCATCCACGACGATGGCGTGAATCTGGCCGATCCGGAGCGGATGGCGCAGGTATTCGAGGACGCTGCGGGCGTATCGCCGGAGGTGTTCCAGCAGGTTTTCAGCTCGTTCAGCGTACGCAGCCGCGTACAGCAGGCGGACGCCCGCGGCCGGGCCTACCGGATCAACGGCACCCCTTCGATGATCGTGGACGGCATGTATCGGGTGGACGGGAGAATGGCCGGAAGCAACTCGGCGATGCTGGACGTGGTGGATTTCCTGGTGGCCCAGCGGCGCGCGGCCCGTTCCGAGGGCGGAGCGCAGTGACCGGGGGGCCCCCCGGCACGCCCCGGTCGTCGTCCCCCGGAACGCGGGAAGCGTCCTCGGGAATGCGGGACATGCCGCAGAATCGCCGCGGCGACGCGGTTAGATTGCTGGCGAGATCCCTGGAGCATTCCGCCATGCTGGCATGGGCCAAGCGGGGCCGGATGCGGACCGTGCCCACGGAGCTCGCCTCGTCCCGGTATTCGGGGCCTGGCGCGGGGGAGGGGCAACGGCCGCTGCGGTTTCTGTCGTTCAACATCCAGGTGGGTATCGGCACGGCCCGCTACCGCCACTACTTCACGAAAGGCTGGAAGCACATTCTGCCGCACCAGGGGCGGCATCTGAATCTCGAGCGGATCGCCGAGGTCGTCTCGGACTACGATTTCGTGGCGTTGCAGGAAATCGACAGCGGCAGTCTGCGCAGCAACTACGTCAACCAGGTCCAGTTCATCGCCGACCGCGCGCGGTTCCCCTACTGGTATACCCAGCTCAATCGCGACCTCGGCCCGCTGGCCCAGCACGGCAACGGGCTGCTTTCGCGCGTGGAGCCCATGGAGCTGCAGGATCACAAGCTGCCGGGTGCCATACCCGGCCGGGGCGCCATCGCCGTGCGGCTGCCCTACGGCCCGTCGAGCGTGTTGGTGGTGATGCTGCATCTTTCTCTCGGGGAACGGTCGCGGCGCCTGCAGCTCGACTATGTGCGCGAGCTGATCGACCGCGAGGACCACGTGGTGCTCATGGGCGACATGAACAGCCACCTCTCCGGACTGCTGTTCGACTCGCCCCTGGCCGGCAGCGGGCTGCGCCCGGTGGGCCAGGTGCGGCCCACCTATCCGGCCTGGCGGCCGCTGCGCTGTCTCGACCACGTGCTGGTCTCCCGCAATCTGGCGGTCAGCGATTACCAGGTGCTCGACTGCCGGCTCTCCGACCACCGGCCCATCGCCGTGACCCTGGAGATGACGGACGCGCCCGGCGAGGCGCCGGTGCGGGCGCTGGCTTCGTAGCACGCCAGCGCCCGGGCTCTCACGGCGCGGGACGGCTGCAGGCGGTGCCCACTACTTCCGGATAGTTCTCCCGATACTCGCTGCGGCACAGCGCGATGGACTGCCGCGCGCGGTCGGCCACGTACGCCTGAATGGCCTCGGCATCCGTGGGGTCGAGCACGTGGTCGAACGCGTCCATGCCTTTGCCCGTGTACGCGCCCTCGAGCACGATGGCGTCCCAGCTTTCGTGCACGGCGGGCTCGGAGTAGCGCAGGTCCGGGGTTCCGCCGCCGCTGCCGATGGCGCCTGGACCGTGACAGACCGCGCAGTAGGTGTGGTAGAGCACCTCACCCTCACTCACCTGCTCCGCCGTGGCCCCGACGTCTGGGGGCTCCGGAATCTCCATGTACGTCACATTGGGCGCAGGAAGCTCCGCCTCCCCTCCGAGCTTGAAGGTGAGGATCCGGCCCTCCGTGAGGACGTTGTCCTCGTGGCGCGGCACGCCGGATGCCAGCGCGAAGGCGCCGCCCCAGCCGGCGACGACGGCGAGGTACTGCTCGCCGTCCACCGAATACGTGACCGGTGGCGCGATGATGCCCACGTGGGTCGGGAACTCCCACACCAGCTCGCCGCTATCGGCTGCGTATGCGGCCAGCCGGCCGTCCGAGCGGCCCTGGAACACCAGGTTACCGGCTGTGGCGAGAACGCCGCCGTTCCACGAGGTGTCGTGCTGCACTTTCCAGACCTCACGTTGCGTCACCGGGTCCCAGGCCGACAGATGGCCCTTGACGTCGCCCATGGCGGCGATCAGCGCGTCCGGATCGTCCGGGGGAATCTGCTGGGTCAGGTCCAGGCCGGTATTCCATTCGCCGGGCCGATACTGGAACGCGTTGTCCTGGGCGAAGCTGTACGGAATGTCCAGCGCCGGGATGTAGACCAGGCCGGTGTCCCGGCTGAACGCCATGGGATGCCAGTTGTGGCCACCGTAGGGGGCTGGCCGGACGAGCCGGGCGTCGTTGGCGTAATGGGCGTCCGGGTTCTCCACCGGGCGTCCGGTTTCCGGGTCGACGTGGCTGGCCCAGGTGACCGGGACGTAGGCCTCCGCGGATATCAGCTCGCCATTGGTGCGGTCGATGACGTAGAAGAAGCCGTTCTTCGGCGCCTGCATGATGACCTTGCGGGGTTCGCCGTCGATGGTCAGGTCCGCGAGGATCATGTGCTGGGTGGCGGTATAGTCCCAGGTGTCGCCCGGGGTGGTCTGGTAGTGCCAGGCCATGCTGCCGTCGTCCGGGTCGATGGCGACGATGGAGGAGAGATAGAGATTGTCGCCGCCTCCCGGCGAGCGGATGTAGCGGTTCCAGGGCGAGCCGTTCCCTACGCCTACGTAGAGGAGGTCCAGCTCCGGGTCGTAGGCCATGGAGTCCCAGGCGGTGCCGCCGCCGCCGACTTCCCACCACCGGCCGCCGCGCCAGGTGGCGGCGGCCTTCTCGAGGTGCGGCCCTTCGAACGGCTCGGAAGGATCCCCGGGCACGGTATAGAAGCGCCATGCCCGCTCGCCGGTGTCGGTGTCATAGGCGGTGACGTAGCCGCGAACGCCGTACTCGGCGCCGCCGTTGCCGATCACTACCTTGTCCTTGACGATACGCGGCGCGCCGGTAATGGTGTAAGGACGATCCGGGTCCGTGGTCTGCTTCTCCCAGACGACATCGCCGGTACCCGCGTCCAGCGCCACCAGGCGGCCGTCCAGGGTGCCCACGTAGACTTTGCCCTCCCACACGGCCACGCCGCGGTTGACGACGTCGCAACAGGCGTATTTGCCCCAGGCCCGCGGCACCTCCGGGTCGTACTCCCAGAGCAGCTCGCCGGTCCTGGCGTCGTGGGCCCAGACCACCGACCAGGATCCGGTGGTGAACATCACGCCGTCGACGACGATAGGCGACGCTTCGAGGCCCCGCGTGGTGCCCGTGTCCCAGTACCACGCCAGCCCCAGATCATCCACCGTCTCCTGATTGATGGCGTCCAGGGGGCTGAAGCGCTCCTCCGCATAGTTGCGGCCGTGGCTCAGCCAGTTGCCGGGCTCGGCATCGGCCCCGGTGATCCGCTCTCCGTTTACGTCCGCCGTGGCCTCCGCGATGGCCGCGGCGCGGTCACCGCTGGTTTCCGGTGTGGCGCTCCCGGCCTCGGCCGAGACGCTGCCGTCACCGCCCTGTGTGCATCCCGCGAGCGCCGTGAGCGCGCATGCGGCCCAGCCGAGCCGCAACCATCGGCCTGCGTGAATCATCCCAGCTCCCCCTGCTACTTCGTTCGGCGGCGAGTGTACCAGACCGCGTTGTAACCGGCTGCCGCCCAACGTAGTGTGTGATGCTGGTATTCGAGCGGCGGCAGTGGAGCGGCTGTCATGTCCAGCAATCAGTGGATTCTTCGCGACGGCGAAGCCTCGAGCGCCGATGACTGGCTCGAGGAGCAACAGGAATGGGTGGATGCGCTCGACGACGTGCTGCGTTTCCGCGGCAGCGAGCGCGCCCGTGAGGTCCTGCAGCGACTTCAGGCCCACCTCTCCCAGCGCGGGCTGGTGCTCACCGACGCGGCTCTCAACACCCCGTACAAGAACACCATCGACCTGCGCGAGCAGCCGCCGTACCCCGGCGACATCGATCTCGAGACCCGCATCGGCAACATCATTCGCTGGAACGCCGTCGCCATGGTGCTCCAAGCCTACGACAGCGGGTCGGGCGTCGGCGGTCACATCGCCACCTACCTCTCCGCCGCCACCATGATGGAAGTGGGGTTCAACCACGTATTCCGCGCCCGCAGCGGGGAATACGGGGGAGACCAGGTACACTTCCAGGCCCACAGCGCGCCCGGGGTGTACGCACGGGCCTTGTTGGAGGGAAGGCTGTCGGCCGGGCGCCTCGCCAACTTCCGCCGCGAGCTGGCGGATGGCGGCGGGCTGCCGTCGTATCCGCATCCGCGCCGCCTGCCCTGGTTCTGGCAGATGCCGACCGCGAGCATGGGGCTGTCGACACCCAGCGCCATCTATCAGGCGCGGTTCGCCAAGTACCTGGAGAGCCGGGGGCTGAAGCCCGACAACGGCGGCAAAATCTGGACGTTCATCGGTGACGGCGAAGCCGACGAGCCCGAGGTGCTCGGGACCATCAACATTGCCAGCCGCGAGCACCTCGACAATCTGGTGCTGGTGATCAACTGCAATCTGCAACGCCTGGACGGACCGGTCAGGGGTAACGGCAAGATCATCCAGGAGCTGGAGCGATCGTTTCGCGGCGCCGACTGGCACGTGATCAAAGTGATCTGGGGCAGCGGCTGGGACCCAATCCTCGACAGGGACGAGCACGGGCTCCTGCAGCAGCGAATGGAACAGGCGGTGGACGGCGACTATCAGATGTACACCGTCTCGTCGGGGGACGTGGTCCGCGAGCACTGGGTGGAGAACACGCCGGAGCTCCGGGAGCTCATGGCGTCGCTCACCGACGAGGAGATCCGCTCCATCAAACGCGGCGGTCAGGATCACAAAAAGATCTACGCGGCGTTCCACCACGCCGCCCGGGTGCGTGGCAAACCGTGTGTGATCCTGTTGAAGACGGTGAAGGGAGACGGCCTCGGGCCGGGGGCCGAAGGTCGCAATACCGTGCACCAGAAAAAACAGCTCAATCGCGACGAACGGCGGGAGCTGGCGAAGCGGCTGGGCATTCCGCTCTCCGAGGAGGCGGTGGCCCGGGCGGAATTCTATCGGCCGCCGGAAGATAGCGAGGAAAGGCGTTACCTGCACGAGCGGCGGGCCGCGCTGGGCGGTTATCTGCCCAGCCGCGAATCGCGGTTCCCGGCCCTCGAGCCGCCGCCCCTCGAGCTGTTCGAGGACATGCTGGCCGGTCATGCCCGGGAGGTCTCCACCACCATGGCCGTGGTGCGCATGCTGTCGAAACTGCTGCGGGATCCGTCCATCGGCCGCTACGTGGTGCCCATCGTTCCGGACGAGGCGCGTACTTTCGGTATGGACGGGCTGTTTTCCCAGGCCGGTATCTATTCCCCGGAAGGCCAGCGCTACCAGCCCGTGGACGCGGGATCCATCGCGCCCTATCGCGAAGCGGAGGATGGCCGGATCCTGCAGGAGGGTATCTGCGAAGCCGGCGCCATGGCGTCGTTCATGGCTGCGGGTACGGCCTACGCCAACTACGGCCTGCCCATGATTCCCTTCTACATCTTCTACTCCATGTTCGGCTTCCAGCGTGTGGGTGATCTGATCTGGGCGTGCGGGGACATGATGTGCAAGGGGTTCCTGCTCGGCGGCACCTCCGGGCGAACCACGCTGAACGGCGAGGGTCTGCAACATCAGGACGGGCACTCGCATCTGCTGGCTGCCACGGTGCCCAACCTCAAGAGCTACGACCCGGCGTTCGCCTACGAGATCGCGCTGATCGTGCGCGACGGTATCCGGCGCATGTACCACGAGCAGCAGGACGTCTTCTATTACCTCACCCTGACCAACCAGAACCAACGTCAGCCGGCCATGCCGGACGGGGTGGAGGAAGGCGTCCTCGCGGGCATGTACTGTTTCGAGCGCGAGCCGGGCGCCCGCATCAACCTGTTCGGCAGCGGCGCCATCATGACCGAGGTACTGCGGGCCGCGGAGCTGCTGCGCGAGCTCGGGCGGGCCTGCAACGTCTGGAGTGTGACGAGCTACAACGAGCTGGCCCGCGAGGGGTTGGCCGCCGAGCGCCGACACCTGTTGGCGTGTGGCGGCGACGACGTCGGATCACCGGCGGACGAGCCGCTGGTAGCGCGGCTGCTGGCCGACGAGCAAGGGGTGTTCGTGGCCGCCAGCGACTATATGAAGGCTTTGCCGGAGCGCATCGGCCGCTGGGTTCCCGGGACGTACACCGTGCTGGGTACCGATGGCTTCGGGCTTTCCGAGGGCCGACGGGAGCTTCGGAACCATTTCGAGGTGTCGGCGGAATGGATAGCCTACGCCGCGCTCGCGAGCGGTGCCGGCGAAGCCGACGCGGGCCGGGCCGCGACCTTCGCCCGTGCGCACGGGCTCGACCTCGGCCGGCCCGACCCGGCGGTTTAGGGTGAGACACAGTTAACGCTGTGTCGCCGTGGCCCCGGCCATACTCCGGGGATGCCATAGGGTGGCATGGGTTATGGAACTTGACTTCTCTCGCTTCGAGATCGCCACGGGTACCGGCGCGCTGTTTTTCTGCCTGGTGTTCGTGTGCGTCTTCGTCGAAGCGTCCACCATCGAGAACGGAATCGCCATGGCCGTGGTGGAGGCGCTCGAGGACGAGCCGCTGCATTGGGTGGGGGTCGAGGTCCACGGTCGCTCGTTGCAGCTTACCGGCGCCGCTCCCGATGCCGCGGCGCGCGAGCGCGCACTGAGGGCCGCGGCCGCGGCCCCCGGCGTGGGCACGGTGCGTGACGGTCTCGCGGTGATTGCGGGTGCCGGTGCTTGTCAGCGCGCGGTGAACGCGCAGCTCGATGCGCGCCCGATACGGTTCAAATCCGGGCGCGCGGAGCTGGCGCGCTCGAGCCATGCCGCGGTGGCGGAGCTCGCCGCGGTGGCGCGGCGCTGCGGTCTCGCTTTCGAGGTGGCCGTTCATACCGACGCGCGGGGCGACGCGGTGTTGAACGAGAAACTGAGCCAGCGCCGGGCCGAGGCCACGGTGCGGTTGCTGACCCAGCACGGCATGGATCCCCAGCGCCTGCAGGCCACCGGCTACGGCGAAGCGCAACCGGTGGCGGACAACGCGAGTGCCGAGGGGCGGGCGGCGAACCGCCGCACGGAGCTGCGGGTGACCGGCGGGCGCGTATGATCTATCTGGTCGCGAGCATCGCCGGGTACCTGGCGTTGGCGCTGGCGCTCGGGGCTGCCGCGGGCTGGTTGTGGCGGCATCGACAGGCGCTTCGGCGCGAGGAGCACCAGCAGCAGATCGTCGGCGACCTGCGCCGACGCATACCGGCACTCGAACAGGCCCTGCAGGAACGCGACGCGGAGGTTCAGCAGCTGCGACGGACGCTGGAAGCGCGCTCGCAGCAGGTACCGCCGTCCGCCACGGACGACCCGGAACGCGAGGCGCTGGAGGCGGCGTTGAACGAAGCGCGTCAGGAGCGCGACGCCGCGCAGGTGGCCCTCGGCGCAGAGCGCCGTCAGGTGGAAGCACTCGCCCGCGAGCGGGCGCTGCAAAACGAGACGTTGAAGGCCCTCGAAGCGCAGCTCGCCATGGCCCGGGACGAGCCGGGATCCCGCGCGGCCGGAGGCGGGGCTACATGAAGCGACGGATCACGCTGGCTGCCAGTGACAGCACCACCGAGATGATGACCATCGAGGTGAGGGGGAAGTAGAACGAGCTGTTGGGTCGCTCGATGCGGATGTCCCCGGGGAGGCGGCCGAACCAGTTGAGTGCCCCGGTTTGCGCCATGAGCCCCGCCAGGATCAGAACCACCCCGATGATGACCAGCCATTTTCCGAGCTCGGACATTCCTGTCTCCGGTTTGCGGCGGCGCGAGCGTCCGTGCGCGCCAGTGTACTGATCGGCGGCGGCAATCAGTACACTGGCGCTATGGCCGGCCCCTGCCACAGCAAGACGCGAGCTCGGAATCGGCCAGGGCAGGCCACGAGCCGGCGTGCGTCGTGGCTTCTGGCGAGCGTTCTGCTGCTGCTGGCGTCGTGGGCGGCGGGGGCGCCGTCCGCGCCCATTGTGGTGCTGCTTTCCTGGGACGGCGTGCGGCACGATTTTCCCGACCGGGCCGAGCTCCCGGCGCTCGAGCGGATGGCTCGACAGGGCGTCCGTGCCGGCCGCCTGATACCCGTGTTTCCCTCCAATACCTTTCCCACCCACGTCTCCCTGGCCACCGGCACCCGTCCGGACCGGCACGGCATCATCGACAACGTGTTCATCGATCGGCAGCGGGGGCGCTACCACTACGACGCCGACGCCGACTGGATCGACGCGGAACCGCTGTGGATCGCCGCGGAGCGACAGGGCGTACCCGCCGCCACCTATTTCTGGGTCGGCTCGGAATCGGACTGGCGCGGCCAGGGCACGAGCTACCGCGTGGCGCCATTCGACGGTGATCGCCCGGAAGCAGACAAGGTCGATCGCATTCTCGAGTGGCTGTCCCTGCCCGCCGGGGTGCGGCCGCGGCTGGTGATGAGCTACTGGGCCGGGGTCGACTCGGTCGGCCATGATCGCGGCCCCGACAGCGCCGCGGTGGTGCGCCGGCTCCGCGCGCAGGACCGGCAGCTCGAACGCCTGCTCGACGGCATCGAAGCGCTGGGGTTGTGGCGCAACACCACGGTGGTGGTGGTCAGCGATCACGGCATGACCGGCATCGGCCGCTATCTGGACCTGCGCGGCGCTCTGGAGGATGCCGGGGTGTCGGCGCGCGTGACCGGCGGCGCGGTGGCGCAGGTCTATCTCGATCAGCCGGAGCGGGCCGGTGCCGCCCTCGCCGCCCTGGAAACCCTGGAACCAGCTCGGATTTACCGCAAAGAGGCGTTACCCGAGGCGCTGCGGCTGCGTCACCCGCACCGAACCGGTGACCTGGTGGCGGTCACCGAGCCGCCGAACACGTTTTCCCGTCCGCCGGGCGTGGTGGGGCATCTGGCGTCGTGGCTGCACATGCTCGGCATGCGTTACGGCGGCCATGGGTACGACCCAGCGCACCCCGACATGGCGGGCATCTTCTACGCCATGGGCCGGGGCGTGTCACCGAATCTGGTGTTGCCGGAGGTGCAGCAGGTGGACGTCGCCGCTACGGTGGCGCAGCTTTTGGAAATCGATCCGCCCCGGGACTCGGAAGGCCGGCCGGTGCCGGGCATCGGCGGGACGTTGCTCACGCGGGAGTCAAAGCGTCAGTCGCAGGAATAGCCGTGGAGCTCCAGCCCTTCCCGGAGGTAGTCGGCCAGCAAGGGGTGGGCGATCAGGTAGTCGGCGGTGGTCTCGGTCCAGGCATGGGCGGCGTATTCCAGCGCGTCCGCCCACTCGTCGAGCTCGTAATCGCCCCGGCCCACCCACAGCAGGCCCACTACCTGTTGCTGCTGGTCGGGCTCGAGATCCTCGATGATGGAACGGAACTCGCCCAATGTCGCGTCGCCGGTGTGCGCGGCAAGCACTTCCCGGGGCCAGTGATCGGCGGGATTGTCGGGCTCCTCGGGAATGCTCACCGCCTCCTGGCCGTGGAACTCGCGGGCCAGGTCGATGAGCCGGCAGACGGTGTCGGGGTTCACGTCGAGCATGGCAGGCGAGCCTAACCCGTGACCCTAGCCCCGTCGTTGCGGGCGATCAACGTACGTCGATTCGGTAGCTCGGGATGTTCCGGGGGTCAGCGCCGGTAGCAGCCGGGGACCTCCCGGTTGCGGCCGAAGGGGCGCACCCCGGCCTCGTGGTTGCTGCCGACGGCGTAGGTGGTGTGTCCCAGCGTGCCGAGCTCCCAGGCTTTCTGCAGCCAGCCGGGCGCGTTGCGGCGTTCCAGGGCGTCGCTCACCCAAGCGTGCATCAGCGATGTGCCGATGCCCCAGGCGAGCACCTCGGACTCGCTGGGCTGCTCGCCGATGATCCGGCGGGTCAGCCAGGCCTCTTCCTCGTAGCAGGGGTCGCCGGCGGCGCTCAGCGTCTGGGCCACATCCATGGCATGCAGGGTCTGCCAGGTGAGCTCGTCGCGGTCGAGCGACTGGCAACCGCCGGCGAAAGGGAGCGCCGCCAGCATGCCGGCGGCCAGCAGGAACCCATTTTGCATACCTCTTGTCGGACGATTGCCCATCAACCGCTCCCGTGGCGTAATGCGCGGTCAGTTGTACGCGATTCCCGGTGCGATGCTGTTGGGGCCGTGTTGGCGAAATGCAAACCGGTTTTGCGTTTTTCGGCGCGTGGTATGTTGAGCTTTGCGGCGGGATGGAGACGGGCGCCGGGTCGGGGCGGGTACCGAGGCGGGCCGGCCGTGACCCGAGGGGGCGCCAGGCTGAGCGCGAGTGTTCGAGCGCTCCTGAGTTGCCGGCTGACCAATTTCGGCAATATCAGTAAGTTAAAGACGTGTCCGAGTATTCTACTTTGGCTCCGACACGGTATATAATCCAACGGCAGCCTCTGACTGGGGAGCAGGGGTGACGCCGACGCCTGCAAGCAAGGGAGACACTACGATTGCATCGCACGGGCGATAATCGGTCACTGGACTACAAGAGTTCCGGCTTTGGCAATCTCGTAGCAGCCCTCGAATACGCAGCGTTGGGCGATACGGGGATCAACTTCTACGACGGGCGGGGCGGGCTCGAGTACGTGTTGAGCTACCGCACTCTGCGCGACGAGGCGCAATCCCTCGGCCGCAAGCTTCTCGGGCTGGGCATCGCCCGGGGCAGCCGGGTCGCCATCGTGGCGGAGACCGACCCCATGTTCCACAAAGTCTTCTTCGCCTGCCAGTACGCCGGTCTGCTGCCGGTGGCGCTGCCGGCCGGCGTCCAGCTCGGCGCCCACGACGCCTATGTGAGCCAGCTTCGACGGATGCTCGAGGGATGCGGGGCGGTGGCCGCCATGGCGCCCGAGAGTCACATCCGCTTTCTTGAAGAGGCGGCGGACGGGCTGCGGGGCATCCGGGTGGGCCTTCTGGAGCATTTCGAAGGGCTGGCAGAGGGTGACGAGCCTCTAGAGGCCCTTGCGGGGGACGAGCCCGCCTATCTGCAGTACACCTCCGGCAGCACCCGTTTCCCGCGCGGCGTGGAGATCACCCAGGCGTCCGTGCTGAACAACCTCCGGGAGATCGCGGAGGAGGGGTTGCATCTCGACGCCCAGGACCGCTTCGTCTCCTGGCTGCCGCTGTACCACGACATGGGTCTGGTGGGCTTTGTGCTGCTGCCCCTGGCCACGCAGTTGTCGGTGGACCTGCTCAGTCCGCGCACGTTCGCCATGCGCCCGCGATTGTGGCTCAAAATCATCTCCGAGAATCGCGGCACCATCTCGTCGAGCCCGCCGTTCGGCTACGCGCTGTGCGCCAAGCGGCTGCGGCCTTCGGACACCGAGCGCTACGACCTCTCCTGCTGGCGCGCGGCCTGCGTGGGGGCGGAGCGCATTCAGCCGAAACCGCTGGCCGCATTCGCCGAGGCCCTGTCCGCCACCGGCTTCGACCCCCGCAGCTTCGTGGCCTGCTACGGCATGGCGGAATGCGCCCTGGCCGTCAGCTTTGCGCAGTTGGGCTCGGGCATCGGTGTGGATCGGGTGCGCAAGCGGCTCATGTCCGAGCAGCTGATTGCCGAGCCGCTGCAGGACGGGGAGCCGGCGACGGACGACGTTCTCGAGTTCGTCGATTGCGGCGACGTGCTGTCCAGCTACGAGTTCGCCATCCGCGACCCCAACGGCAACGAGTTGCCGGAGCGTCATTGCGGGCGGATCTGCCTCAAGGGCCCGAGCGTCATGCGCGGCTACTTTCAGGATGCCGCCGCGACCGCCGAAGTGCTCTCCGGCGGCTGGCTCGACACCGGCGACGTGGGCTACCGGGTGGGTCAGCGCCTGTTCGTCACCGCCCGCAGCAAGGACGTCATCATCGTCAACGGCCGCAATATCTGGCCTCAGGATCTCGAGCATCTGGCGGACGAGATGCCCGGCGTCCGTCACGGCAACGTCTCGGCCTTCGCTGCGCCGTCGCCGATGGGGGAGGACCTGGCGGTGCTGGTGGTGGAATGCCGCGAGCAGGACGAAGACAAGCGCCGGACCCTGGTGGCGCAGCTCGACGCCGCGGTGCGTCGACATTTCGGCATTCATGCCTATGTGGATCTGGTGCCGCCGGGGACCCTGCCACGAACTTCCTCGGGAAAGCTGGCCCGATCCCGTACCCGGGACGACTTCCTGGCGCGCGTGGCGCTGGAGGACAGCGGGTGGTACTCGAAAGCCGTCAACGGTTGAACGGTCCGGCGGCTTGACCGCTGCAGCACGCTCGGTGCTGGTGACCGGCGCCACCGGTTTCATCGGTCGGTGCCTGCAGGCCCATCTGCTCGATCGTGGCTTCCGGGTGCGAGCCCTGGTACGCCCGCACAGCGGTGGCGACCGCCGTCTCGATTCCCGCTGCGAAGTTCACGTGGGCGCGCTCACCGACCCCGAAGCGGTGGCGGCCGCAGTGCAGGGCATCGATGCCGTGGTGTACGGCGCCGGCGCCGTGCGGGGCGCGGTCGCCGATGATTTCGATGCTGCCAACGTGTGCGGCGTCGCGACCCTGGTCGATGCGCTCAGGGGGCGCGCGGCGGGTGGTCGGGTGGTGCTGCTGTCGTCCTTGGCTGCCACCCGCCCGGAGCTCTCGCACTATGCGCGCAGCAAATGTCGCGGCGAGGCGGTGTTGCAGCGCGCCCCCGGCATCGACTGGACGATTCTGCGGCCGCCGGCGGTCTACGGTCCCGGCGACACCGAGCTGCGGCCGTTGCTGGCACTGGCCCGTCGGGGCCTGGTGCTGCGGCCGGGGCCGCGGGGACAGCGCCTCGCGCTGCTGCACGTGGACGACCTGGCGCGGGCCGTGATCGCCTGTCTGGAGCGACCGTCGCTCTGCCGTCAGCGCGCGTTCGCCCTCGATGACGGTACCCAGGGCGGGCATTCCTGGGGCGACGTGGCGGTGGCCGTGGCGGGACGCCCGGTGCCCGAGGTGGGGGTGCCCGGATGGCTGCTGGGGCTGCTCGCCCGCGCCAACGTTCGGGCGGCCCGGGTCCTCGGCTACGCGCCGATGCTCACGCCGGGCAAGGTGCGGGAGCTTCGCCAGCCCCAGTGGCTGTGTGATAATGCGGAATTCACCGAAGCAACGGGCTGGCGGCCGGAGCTCGATCTCGTCAGCGGCGCGGCTGCGCTGTTCGCCCCCGTGCAAGGAGAGTGACGATTTGACGGGCGAGACGACCACGGAAGACGAGATCAGGCGCATCCTCGCCGGCTTTCTCAAGGACCCCCACGCCCTCGAAGGCGATACCGACCTCATCTCCGACCTGAACCTGGAATCGGTCCAGATCATGGAATTCGTGGTGGAGGTCGAGGACCACTACGACATCGCCATCGATCTGGAGAGCCTTTCCAACGTGCGCACGGTGACGCAACTGGCGGAGGTCGTGGCCGCGAGGTGTGAGCAATGAACCTGCTGGACAAGTTCGACGCCCACCGCCAGCGGCAACGCGAGCTCGATCTGGTCGATGCCGACCCCGCCAATGTCGTCATCGAGCGCATGTACTCGGCCACGGAAGCCGAGATCAACGGCCGGCGCACCATCCTCGCCGGCACCAACAACTATCTGGGGCTCACCTTCGAGGAGGCGTGCATCAGCGCCGGGCAGCAGGCCCTGGCGGCGCTGGGCACGGGAACTACCGGATCGCGCATGGCCAACGGCAACTACCGGCTCCACGAGCAGCTCGAGCGCGACCTGGCCGAATTCTACGATTGCCCGCACGCCATGGTCTTCTCCACCGGCTATTCCGCCAATCTCGGCACCCTGACCGCGCTCCTCGAGCCCGGCGACTGCGTGATGCTCGACGCCGACGCCCATGCCAGCCTCTACGACGGCTGCCGCATGACGGGCGCTGAGGTCTACCGGTTCCGGCACAACGACCCGGACAGTCTCGAGAAGCGGCTGCGCCGCCTGGGGGCGCGCAGCACCCGTACCCTGGTGGTGACCGAGGGGCTGTTCAGTGTGCTCGGCGACCGCGCGCCGCTGGCGGAGATCGCCGCGGTCACGCGCCGCCACGGCGCCTACCTGTTCGTGGACGAGGCGCATTCCCTGGGCATCTACGGCGCCCGGGGTCGCGGGGTGGCGGAGGAGGCCGGCGTGCTGGACGAGGTGGATTTCGTGGTCGGCACGTTCTCCAAGAGCCTGGGTGGCACGGGGGGGTATTGCGCCAGCCGCCACGACGTCGTGGGGCTGTTCCGCTTCGCCAGCCGGCCCTACATCTTCACCGCCTCACCCTGCCCGTCGGTGGTGGCGACTACCCGCGCGGCGTTGCGGCTGGTCCGGGAGCGTCCGGAGATCCGCGAGCGGCTGTGGCGCAACGCCCGCACGCTGCATGGCGGGCTCGAGGCGCTCGACCTCGTCCTCGGGGCGCCGGTGAGCCCGGTGGTGGCGGTGCGGTTCGAGGAAAAGGATCGCGCCGTGGCGATCTGGCGCCGGCTGCTGGACAACGGCATCTACTGCAATCTCATGATGCCGCCGGCCTCCCCCGACGGTTCCAGCCTGCTGCGCCTGAGCGCCAGCGCCGGCCACACGCCGGAACAGATCATCGCAGTGATCGACGGCTTCCGCCGGGCGCTGGCCGCCACCGGCGGCTGACGGGCGAAATCAGCGGAAGGCGCCGCGGCGGTACAGGCGCCACAACAGCGGCCAGGCGAAGATCAGCGGATGGCGGCGCTGCCGGTCGGTGGGCGTGACTTGAATACCCGAGTGCCGGGCGATCTTCCACAGCAGGTAGTCGAGCGGATCATCGAAGGTGCCCGCCGCCTTCACCAGCCGCGCCACGCTCAGCAGCTTGCCCTGAATCTGCCGCACGCGCCAGCCCCAGCGGGCCCGCCCGCGGCCCGATGGATGCCGCGTTCCGGCGTAGCCGGTGCCGGTGTGGCGCACGGCGGCCCCCGGCTCCCCGGCATAGGCCCGGAGCAGGGCATCGAAGTGGTCCGCGTCGTGGCGGTACAGCCTCGCGACCCCGTCGCCGTCTTCGGCGCGAAGCTCGCAGGCATAGGTGAGGGCGAATCCCCGGCGCCACAGCGCCGGCGACGCGAAGGGCGGATCGAGCATGGGCGCGACCCGCTGCACGAAGGTGTCCACGGCCGCACCGAGCGACCGCGTCACGGCAGCCCGCGTGTCGGCGTCGCGGGCGTAGACCAGGCCGCAGGGCTGGGTGAAGCGCGACCAGAAGTAGCTGTGGAAACGGCGCATGCCCGTCTCGAACGCGGCCACCGTCATGGTGGCGTACTTGGCGCGCAGCGGCGGCGCCCCGGGCTGCCCGGGGAGTGACAGATGGTAGACGTTGGGGGGCAGCAAGCGATTGGCCGCTTCGTGCCAGCGGCGTGGCAGGGCGCCGCGGAGGTCGTCCAGCAGCACGTAGAAATCCAGCAGCGTGTCGCGTTTGCCGCGCAGGTAGGAGCCGTACAGCAGCACCGCCGCCACATGGCCGCCGTGGCGCTCGTGGATCGCCGCCAGCAGGCGGGCGATGCCCGGATCATCGCGATGCGCGTCGACGCGCAGGCGGTGAGCGACGACGGTTGTCAGCGTCGGGCCGCCGTCGCCGCCGGCGACCTCAGGCATAGGCGCTCTGCGTGCCCGAGAACAGCCGGTAGGCGCGGCCGTGTCGTGCCGGCGCCCGGGCATCCGAGAGCCAGGACGTCAGCGGGCCGGAGCGCGCTCGCGTGATCGCGCCCTGAAGCAGCCGCAGGAACAGCACCGCCGTGGTGCCCGCCGTCCACAGGGCGACGGCCACCAGGCCCCAATCCGGACGTCCGAGCAGGGCGGCCACGGTCAACAGGATCATGCACGGGTTGCGCCGGGCGGTGACCAGCCGGAAATAGGCGTCGAACGGCCTCCAGGAGAAGATGCTCGCGTGGCCGAGGGTGTGGAACAGACCCTCGGCCACGCGGCCGAGGACGTAACCGGCGATGATCAGCGTGTACAGCGTGCCCAGCTCCAGACCCAGCAGCGGCTGATAGCCCGTCAGCCCTACGCCCCAGAGGTAGTACCAGAATGGTGGATGTACCAGGTCCATGCCGTGGTCGAGCACGTGTCCCACCCGACTCGAGCGCACGGTCACCCGGGCCAGCTTGCCGTCCACGGTGTCGAGAAAGGTCATGAACCAGCCGGCCGCCAGACCCGCGCCGTACTGGCCGTGGGCGAAGAGATAGCAGACCCAGAGCATGAGCAGAAACCCCAGCCCCGTGACCATGTTGGGGGTGATGCCGAGCCGAGCGCAGAGCCGCACCGCGTAACGCGCGGGACGCGGCCAGACGAACTTGGTCACCAGGTCGGTGATGCCCTTGTACGATGAGCCGTAGAGCAGCGCTTCGAGCTCCGGGCGCCGCGCTTCGGACACCGGCTCGAGGAGCGGCGGCTCGGCCTTGCGCAACTGGTGGTCGAAGGCTCCGAGGTCGCGCGGGGTGAGCTCGACGATCCCGGCCGGCGGCTCCGCCTCCCCCAGCACCGCCGCACGCAGCGCCGGCGCCTGCTCCGCGTTGCCAACGGCAGCGGCGGGAGCGCCGCTGTCGGGGTGCCGGAGCAGAACGGAGTCGCGCTCGAGCAGGGCCGCGAGGGTGCGCACCTCGTAGAGGAAGTCGGCGCGCAGCAGCAGCAGCCGGGACCCCGGTGGCACCTCGGCGGGGTCGGCCACCACGGCTACGTTCCCCGCCTGCGCGAGCTGGCGGCGAATGCGCGTCTCCGCGGAGAGATTCCACAAACGTACCGCCGAGCGGCCAACTACGTGCGCGAATTGCCTCATGCTATAGTGCCCGCTCGTCGGCTTCGGGCTGGGGTTCGGTAGCGGAGAAGGCCGGATTATAGTCGTCGGCTCTGCGGGCCGGCAAACGGCGGGGGAGGCCTCCATTCGACTGATTCACATAACCGACCCCCACCTGACCTCCCTGGCCGGTGCGCCGTTGTGGCCGCTGCGCGGTAAACGCTGGGCCGGGTATCTCTCCTGGCAGCGGCGCCGGCGCTTCATCCACCGGCGGGACGTCCTCGACCGGCTCACCGAGGCGGTGCACGCCGAGTCCCCCGGGCAGATCCTGGTTACGGGCGAT
>JBMCWS010000024.1:0-28155 GCA_048621375.1 Pseudomonadota bacterium
GGGGGCGTGCCGCTGTGGATCGGCGGCTATTCCTTCGGCGCCTGGATCGCGTGGCAGGCGCTGGGCCGTACCGCCGGCGTCGAGCGTGCCCTTCTGGTGGCACCGCCCCTGGGCGCCCTCGACTTCTCCCGACAGGCGGGCTCCGCCGCGGTGGACGTATTCGCCGGCGAGCGCGATGCCTTCATCGATCACGACGCACTGGCCGCCTGGGAGGGGGTGACGGTGCACCGCATTGCGGGCGCCGACCACTTCTTCGGCACACGCATGCGCGCGCTCGCCGCGGCGATCCGCGACACGCTCCCCTAGGGCACGCGCACCCCGGCGATCCACGGGTGCGCCCAGTAGGCCAGCGCGTACGCGGCGACGCCGATCAGCAGGGGAAGAACCTGTTCCCGCGGCGCCAGCCGGTTGCGGCCGCGCAGGATGGCGACGAAAGGCACGTTGGAGGTCACGCGCGCGAACGGCGTCCAGTCGTCGCCGAGTCGCGCCGCCTTCTTGCGGTCGATGAGCACCGAGCCGCCCAGGGCGAGAGCGAGGAAGGTGGAGAAGAAGACCACCGACACCCGGTCGCCGTTGGCCACCAGATGCGCGCCCGCCCATAACGCGACGGCCCACTGGAACGGATGGCGGGTGATTCTGACCATGCCGCGGGTCCGGACGGAATCCCCCGCGCCGCCCTGCAGCGGCGACTCCTGACCCACCGCGGTGGGGTTCGGTGCCATGAACCCGCCCACCAGCAGCACCATGGCCACCGGCATGACGAACTTCGGCACCTGATAGAGCAGCGGGTCCGGCATCCACAGGTACTCGTAACGGGGCAGCGCACCGTAGATCCAGATCAGGTACGCCAGCGTCATCGCCGCCACCAGGGAATAGGCGCCCAGGTATCCCTTCTCTCCGAGCATCGCCACCAGGCGGCCGCGGAGGACGGTGCTCGAGATGCCGAGGTGGGTGCCCAAAAACAGCGCGGACGCCAGCAACATCAGCCACATTTCGATCTTACTCCATTCCCCTGTGTCGACCGCCACCGCGGGCTCCACGCGGGATCATAGCCCATGGGCCGGGCTTGCGCCTCGCTGGCGTTTGCCGCATCGTTTCCCGTTCCGGCGGGAGAGATGACATGAAAGACGTTGCGGGCAAAATTGCCTTCGTCACCGGGGGTGCCAGCGGGCTCGGCCTCGCCATGGCGCGCGCATTCTCGGCGGCCGGCATGAACGTGGCGCTGGCGGACATCGAGGCGGGTGCCCTCGAACGGGCCGCCGCCGACCTCGAATCCGGTGGCGGCCGGGTCCTCGCGCTGCCGCTCGACGTGACCGACCGCGCCGCCATGGAACGCGCGGCCGACGCCACCGAGGAAGCCTTCGGCAAGGTCCACGTGGTCTGTAACAACGCCGGGGTCGCCGTCGGCGGCCCCGTCGACCGCATGAGTTACGCCGACTGGGACTGGGTGCTCGGCGTGAACGTCAACGGCGTGATCAACGGGGTGCAGACCTTCACGCCCCGCATGGCGGCCCACGGCGACGGCGGCCACTTCGTCAACACCGCATCCATGGCCGGGCACATCGCCACGCCCGGGTTGTCGGTCTACAGCACCTCGAAATTCGCGGTGGTCGGGCTGTCGGAGGCCATGCGCCGCGACCTGGCACCCCAGGGCATCGGCGTATCGGTGCTGTGCCCGGGCGTGGTGCGCACCAACATCTTCGATTCCGGACGCAACCGGCCGCCGCACCTGGCGGCGGCCGAGAACACCGCCGGCGCGGTGC
The DNA here is from genome assembly GCA_048621375.1 of Pseudomonadota bacterium. Classification (GTDB taxonomy): domain Bacteria; phylum Pseudomonadota; class Gammaproteobacteria; order Pseudomonadales; family Azotimanducaceae; genus UBA7803. The sequence continues at coordinate 1,764 of JBMCWS010000024.1, forward strand.
TGCTCGACGACGTTCCCGAGGCCGAACGCGAAGCAGGTCTGCAGGCGTTGCTCGACGGCGCGCTGGACCCGGCTCTGGTGGGCGACATGGTGCTCCATGCGATTCGCCACGACGAGCTCTACATCTTCAGCCACCCGGAGATGCGCGAGTACGTAGAGCGGCGCAGCCAGGAGATCCTCGGCGCCATGGACCGCTGGGCCGCCTACCGCAACGGGCACCAGCCCGAGGCTGGATCGTGAGCCGCCTCGCAGGGAAAACGGCGCTGGTGACGGGCGCCGCCCGCGGCCTCGGCGCCGCCATCGCCCGTCGCATGGCGGAAGAGGGCGCACGGGTGGTGGTGAACGATGTCAGTCCCGAGGCGGCCCGGGCCACGGCAGACGCCATCGGCGGCGATGCCCTGGCCTGTGACGTCAGCGACGCCGCCGCGGTGACGGAAATGTTCGCGCAGCTCGGCGAGCTCATCGGGGGCCGGCTCGACATCCTGGTCAACAACGCCGGCATCAGCGGTATCGAAGGCGACAACGCCGCCCGGGCGCGCATCGCCCGGCAGGCCGAGGCCCTGAGCCGCGGCGAGGAGCCCGAGGATCCCCCGGACGGCGGCATCATCGGCGTGACCGATGCGCAGTGGCGCCGCATGCTCGGCGTACACCTCGACGGCACGTTCTTCTGCTGCCGTGAGGCCGTGCAGCGCATGCGCCCGCAGCAGGCGGGCAGCATCGTCAACATGGGCAGCATCATCGGCACTTTCGGGCGCGGTGGCGGCACCGCCTATGCCGCAGCCAAGGCGGGCATCCTCGGCTTCACCCGGGCCCTGGCCCACGAAGTGGCGCGCTACGACATCCGCGTCAACGCCCTGGCCCCCGGCTGGATCAAGACCGACATGACCGACCCGCTCGAGCCCATGCATCCCATGCTGGAGCTGCAGACCCCGCTGCGCCGGCTCGGAGAGCCGGACGACATTGCCTGGGCCGCCGTGTACCTGGCCAGCGACGAAGCGCGATTCGTCACCGGGCAGACACTGTCACCCAACGGCGGCTGGTACATGAGTCAGTAGAGCCCGCCCCGCTCGGTGTTGATGGAGGAGATCTGCTCATTCAGCGTCCAGAAATCGTAGATGATGCCGATGCCCAGCAAACCCACCGTGAGCAGGTAGATGATGCCGGTCACCACCTTGCCCAGGTAGAACCGGTGCAGGCCCAAAATGCCGGTGAACGTGAGCAGCAGCCAGGCGACCGAGTAGTTCTTGTCGCCGGCCACGTAGCGGCGCCCGGCCGAGGCTTCCAGGCTCGGCATGAGGAAAAGGTCGACGATCCAGCCGATCAGGAACAATCCCAGCGTGAACAGATAGATGGTGCCGCTCACGGGGCGGCCGAAGTAGAAACGATGCGCGCCGAGAAAGCCGAATATCCACAACAGGTAGCCGATGCCCAGGCTGTGCGTGTCCCTCATGGTGTCGCCGTCCCTCGCCGGTCGCCGCAATCGACACCAGCATACGCGAACGCGGGCATCCGGGCTCGACGGAGATACGCATGAATCAATTTCCCGAACCACGGCTCGTCGACGTCGGCGACGCCACGCTCGAAGTGTTCACCGCGGGCGAGCCGGGCGGCGCCGGGCCGGTGGTGCTGTGCCACGGATTCCCGGAGATCGCCTATTCCTGGCGCCACCAGATTCCGGCGCTGGCCGAAGCCGGGTACCACGTCATCGCGCCGAACCAGCGCGGCTACGGGCGTTCGAGCCGGCCGGAAGCCGTCGAGGCCTACGACATTCATCACCTGTGCGGCGACCTCGCCGCCCTGCTCGACCATTTCGGCTACGCCGACGCCACCTTCATCGGCCACGACTGGGGCGCCATTGTGGTGTGGAACATGGCGACACTGCACCCCGAGCGGGTACGCCGGTTGATCAACCTGAGCGTCCCGTTCCTGCCGCGCGGGCCGAAAGACTGGGTCACCTTCTGGGAAGAGCAGCTCGGCGGGGACTTCTACATCGTCCATTTCAACCGCCAGCCGGGGGTGGCCGATGCCGTTTTCGACGCCAACGTCGAGAACCTGCTGCGCAACCTCTACCGCACCCGGCAGTGGGAGGAGGCCCCCGCGGACCTCGGCCCCGGTATGCCGCTGATCAACATGGCCACCGCCGACGCCGTGCCGGGCGATCTGCTGATGAGCGAGGACGAGCTCGCCGTGTTCGTGGAGAGCTTCCGCCATTCGGGGTTCACCGGCGGCATCAACTGGTACCGCAACTTCGCCCGCAACTGGGAGACCACCGCCGACGTCCCCGAGCACGTCCGCGCGCCGGCGCTGATGATCCACGGGCAATACGACATCGTGCCACCCAACCCCGAGCTCGAGCGCTACGTCCCCAACGTAGAGGTCCACACGCTGGAATGCGGTCACTGGATCCAACAGGAAAAGCCGGAAGAGACCAACGCCCTCATACTGGACTGGCTCAAACGCACCCGGAGGTAATCGTCCGCCGACCGTCTGCCTACTGACTACCGACTACTGATTACTGATCATGAACGCCCCGCTCGCCTCGGCGACGACCTCCTCGGTGTCCCGGCGGATCACCCGCCCTTCCATCAGCGCCAGGCGACCCTTGCGTCGCCGGCATTCGCCTTCCAGGCGCACCGGCGTGCCCAACGGCAGGTGCGCCCGATAACGGACGTCGGCCCTGGCGGTGAAGCACTTGGTACCCTGCAGCCACAGCCAGTTGGCCATGACGTCGTCGAGCAGGCTGAATACGATGCCTCCGTGAGTGAGCGAGCCGTAGCCGGCGTGTGCCTCGCCCGGAGTGAAGTTCCCCACGCACGTCTCCCCCTCGAAATCAAAATGAACCCCGAGCCCGCTGGTGTTGCCCGGTCCGCAGACGAAGCACCGATTGCTGTCACTGTCGGCGGCGTTTCGACTTTCGCGATCACATTCCATTCCAGATGCAGCCTTCTTCTACGTGAGCGCCTATCATATAGGAGTCGTGTATTGCCTGGATTTCATACGTACCCGCCTGGCCACGCATGCGCCCGAACGGATCGGCACGGCCGACGCCCGTCAGGCGGCGGTGGCGGTGATCCTGCGGGAACGCGGACGGGACGCCGAGGTGCTCTTCATCAAGCGCGCCGAGTATGCCGGCGACCCGTGGTCGGGACACATGGCGTTCCCGGGCGGCCACCGCGACCCGGGTGATCCGAGCCTGCGGGCCGCGGCGGAACGCGAGACGCTCGAGGAAATCGGCCTGGATCTGGAGCAGTGCGAATACCTCGGGGCCCTCGAACGCATCCGTGGCATCGCCCGCGGCCGGACCATGGACCTTTACATCGAGCCCCACGTGTTCGCGATGCACGGCGAGCACGATCTGCGCGCCAACTACGAGGTTCAGGAAATCGTCTTCTCGCCCCTCGCGCCCCTGGTCAGCAACCGCTGCCACGACACGGAAACCCGCCCGATGGCGGGCGAGCCCTCGGTATTCAACGGCTATCGCCTCCCCGGCGGGCACTTCGTCTGGGGGCTCACCTACCGCATGCTGAAATCTCTGTTCGCCGCTCTGGATCCGAACTGGCAGCCGGCGGACGAATCGTGAGTCGGCGCCTCACCCCCCGGCGGCCGCGGAATCGGCGCTCCGGTGCTCCAGACTGTGATAATCGGCGATGGCGAGACCGGCCGCGACGCTGGTGAACGGGTCGTAGTCCACCACCCGAGCGCCGAAACGCTCCGTGAGCATGCGATGCACGGCAGGGATGAGGCTCGAGCCCCCGGTGCGCAGCACGACGTCGATGGCCGAGGGCGGCAGCTCCGCGCGCGCCAGGGTCTCGTCGAGCGCTGCCGCCACCCGGTCGAGCAAATCGGCGATGAGGCGCTCGAACTCGTCCCGGCGCAGCGGAATCTCCAGGTCGAGCTCGGGAATGTCCAGCACCGCCTCATCCTCGTACGAGAGGCGCGCCTTGAAATCCTTGATCGCCTGAAACACCTGATAGCTCAGATTCCGCTGAATGAGGTCGTTCAGGCGCTTGAACTTCTCGGTGCCGGGCCCGCCCTGGGCGATGCGTTCGGTGACCGGGGCGGTGTAGCGGTTCTGATTGAGCGTGTACGTGACGGCCCAGTTGAGCAGCAGCTCCTCGTAGTCCTCGAACGGAAAATCCGTCTCGATCTCCCGGTCCATGCCCTGGCGCCGCCAGCGCTCGCCCTTGCCGAGCCGGGGGAACAAGAGCTCCCGGAACAACCGCTGATCGATGTGGTCTCCCCCGAGCGCCAGCCCGTACGTGGTCACCACCTCGAAGCGGGCACCCCCCTGACGCCGCAGCACGCACAGGTCGAGGGTGCCACCGCCGAAGTCCAGGGTGAGCAGATGATCCCCCGGGGCCTCGGCGCCACGGGCGTGCTCCCCGGAGAGATAGCTGACCGCCGCCGCCACCGGCTCCGGATAGAAGTGCTGGCGGACGATGCCGGCATAGCGGTAGGCCTCGCCGAGACGGGCCAGCGCGGTCTTGTCGCGGAACGTCTCCCGCCCCTCGAAAGTCACCGGATGCCCCAGGTGTGCTTCGGCGCAGGATCCGGCCTCCGCCTGCACTGCCTTGCAAATGCGCAGCAACAGCGGAGTGATCAGGGCTACCAGACGGAAGGGGTGGTCGAATACCATCAGCCGCCGCACCCGGCTGTCGCCGAGCAGGCGCTTGGTACCCCGGAACAGCCGGCCCTGCAGGCCGCTGTCCACCAGCGGTCTGCCGTAGATCCTCTGTGTGGAGGTCTCCACCGGGGCCGGGTTCTCGCTGTCGCCATGCTCGACGAAGGCGCTGGTTCCACCGATGACCTCGGGGATCATCTCCACGGTGCGCCCCGTGTTGTCGTCGATGTAGCGGTCGATGGCGGCCTGGCCGGTCAGGGTCTGCAGGTCGCGGTCGATGTAGGTCGCGGAGGGCAGAATGGGATGGCCGTCTTCCAGCGCCACCAGCCGGACGCGTTCGCCATCGTATACCGCAGCCGCGGAATTGGTGGTACCGAAGTCGATCCCGATGCCGAGCGGCATCAGTCCGCCTTGACGAGCGCTTCGACCTCGCAGCCGACGCCGGTACCGGCCAGGCCGCAATAACCGCCCGGCACCTTGGCCAGATACTGCTGATGGAACGGCTCGGCGTAGTAGAACTCGCCGGCGGGCACGATCTCGGTGGTGATGGCACCGAAGCCGGCGCCGGTCAGCGCCTGCTGGTACCGTGCCCGGGACTTCTCGGCCAGCGCCTGCTGCGCCGCATCGCAGGTATGGATGACGCTGCGGTACTGGGTGCCCACGTCGTTGCCCTGGCGCATGCCCTGGGTCGGGTCGTGGGACTCCCAGAACGTCTTGAGCAATGTCTCGTAGGTCACGCGTTCGGGGTCGAACACCACCAGTACCACCTCGGCGTGCCCGGTGCGCCCCGAGCACACCTCCTCGTAAGTGGGATTGGGGGTAATCCCGCCGGCGTAGCCCACCGCGGTGGTGTACACCCCCTCGATCTGCCAGAACCGGCGCTCGGCGCCCCAGAAGCAACCGAGGCCGAACACGGCCTGCTCGAGACCTTGCGGAAACGGCGGCTCGAGCGGCCGGCCGGTGACGTAGTGCGCATCGGGGACCGGCATCGTTGCGTCACGACCATTGAGCGCCTCCTCGGCGCGCGGCAGTCGGAGTTTTTGCTCCATGCCCATGTCTATATCCCTCAGTTTCCGGCGATCATACCTTTCACCCGGTTACACACAAGTGCTATAAGGCCCAGCATGCGATTGACGTTGTCGATGCTCACCGCCCTGTTTCTCATGGGCTGTCAGACCGCGCCGCCGGACTATCATTCGCTCGTCGAGCAGATCGACGCCGGCGAAACCGTAGCGCCCGCCGAGCTGCGCCGCGGCTTCCTCGACGCCGACGACCTGCCCGCCCGGCTGGAACGGCTGCACGAGCTGGAGTCCCAGGCACTGGCCATCGTCGAGGACGAGCCGCTGAAGCTCGGCTCCATCGGCTCGGCGATCCTCGACACGTACTACGCCAGCCTCACCGGGCACTACGTGATGGCCCGTTTCTACGAGCATTTGGCCAATTCGAGCGCCGCCGAGCCGCACGAGCGCTGGGTCCGGCGCATCCGCGAGGACATGGAAGCGGCCGGCGAAGGCTCCATGGAAGAGCCGCTGCCGGTGGTCACTCCGGTGGAGGGGCGGATGTACGCCATCAGCAAGGGCTGGAACCCCGTGGGCAGCGTCTACCGCAGCGACGACGACGTGCCGTTCTCGCTGCTGCTGCAGGTGCAGACGGGCTCAGGGCCGTTCGAGCACCTGAGCTTCGACCTTTCGAGCCTATTCGAGAGCATGCGCCGCGACTTCGCGGACGCCACCGCGGCCGCCGAACGGGACCGCCAGCCGGCCCCGGAAGACGACGGCGCCGCCGAGGACGCCGAGGGAGCCGTTGCCGAGCTGCGACCGCCGGACGCGGACTTCACACCGTTCACCCTCATCGGCTATCTGGCCAAACGCAACGATTCCGCCGCGCAGACGGCGGTGGGGACCTACCTCGCAAACAACGGCCGCTTCGACGACGCCATGGAATGGCTGGGGGCCGCATCCGACAGCGGCAACCTGCTGGCGAACTCGTTCCTGGCGCGCATGCACTGGGAACGGGCGCGCACCGCCGCGGACGAAGCGACCCGGGAGGCGGCGCTCGAGCAGGTCATGGAGCACTATCGACAGGCCATCTCGCTCGGCTCCGCCGACGCCATGTACGCCCTCGGCGTGCTGTACGTGAACGGCCACTACGAGGATGAGAACCGCAGCTCGGGGGTAGGGCTGCTGAAGCAGGCGGCCGCGGCGAAACACAGCGAAGCCGCCATGTTCCTCGCCCACCTGCACTACGCCGGCGAGGTGGTGGAACGCGACCTCTCGACCGCCCGCGACTACTACGCCACGGCGGCGCGGGACGGCAACCCCTTTGCCCGCAAGAGCTACGCGCGGTTTCTGCTCGACCGCGACGTGGAGCAGCCCGGAGATCCGCGGGTTCTGGAATGGCTCGAGGAGATGGCCGAGGAGGGCGAAGCCGAATCGATGCTGCTGCTCGGCAACCTCCACGCCCGGGGGCTCGGCACCCCGGAAAGCCCGCGACGCGCGGTGGCGTGGTTCAAGCAAGCCGTAGACGAGGCGCCGACCGACCCGAATCTGGTGAACGAGGTGGCCTGGACCCTGGCGGTGAGCGATCGGGACGATCTGCGCCGTGAGCGATACGCGCGCCGGATCATGGACCGGATGATGGAAGCCAGCGAGCGGGCCCGCAGCCAGCCGGAGCTCCTCGATACCTGGGCTGCCACGTATGCGGCCACCGGCGATTTCAAGCGCGCGGTGACGCTGCAGGAGCAGGCCCTGGACGCGGCCGCAGCCGACGACCGGGACGATGTCCGCGACGTGCTGCGCCGGCACCTCGATGCCTTCCGGTCGCGCCGGACGATCTCAGAAGCGGTGCCGTGACAGGACGCTCGCTGGAGGGGCTGCTGGCGGCGGGCACCCCGTTCATCGATGTTCGTGCGCCGGCGGAGTTCGCCCGCGGAGCCGTGCCGGGCGCGGTGAACCTCCCCCTGCTCGACGACGCCGAGCGCCACCGGGTGGGGCTCACCTACAATCACGCCGGACACGATGCCGCCGTGGCGCTGGGCCACGAGCTGGTGAGCGGCGCAACCCGGCGGCAACGTGAGGCGGCATGGCTGGCGTTCGCCGAGACCCACCCCGCGGCCTGGATCTACTGCTGGCGGGGAGGCCAGCGCTCGGGCATCGTCCAGGACTGGCTGCGCCGGCACGGCGTGGATCTCCCCCGGGTGCCCGGCGGCTTCAAGGCCCTGCGCAGAACCTGTCTCGCAGTGCTGGAGCGGGCTCCCCGGCGCAAGGATTGGATCGTCCTGGGGGGCCGCACCGGCTCCGGCAAGACCCTGCTGCTGCACCGGCTTCCCAACGCCATCGATCTCGAGGGCCTCGCCGCCCACCGGGGCTCCGCCTTCGGAGCACGGGAAACGCCGCAGCCCCCGCCCGTGGCGTTCGAGAACGCACTGGCTGCCGCCTATCTGGCGCACGAGCCCGCCTCGCTGGTGCTGGAGGACGAGAGCCGCACCATCGGCCGACTGGCCCTGCCCCAGGGCTGGCACGAGCGCATGCAACACGCGCCGCTGGCTGTGCTGCATGCGCCGCTGGAGGAGCGGGTGGCCAACATCATCCGGGAGTACGTTCTGGAGCCGTTGTCCCGGGGCGCCGACCGGGAGGCGCTGCACGCCCACTACTCCGACGCCCTGAAGCGCATCGAGCGCCGGCTCGGCGGCGCCCGCCGCAAGGCCGTGCAAGCCGAGCTCGACCGCGCCTTCGCCGGCGGCGATCACGGCCGCTGGGTCGAGCGGCTGCTCACCTGGTACTACGATCCCATGTACGATCATCAGCTCGAACGCAAACGCGGGCGGGTGGTGTGCGAAGGAAGTGCAGAAACTGTGACGGCGTTCCTGCAATCCTACTGATCGAAGTTCGTTACTTGAGGTTGCATTCTGCTGTTACCTTACGTAACATGCACAGCAAGATCTGGTGAGGGATACCCGACCTCCCCTCCCCTCCCCTCCCTTCGGGTATCCCTCCCGGTCTACCCCTCCCTAGCTGCGGCGGGGTCGAGGCCGAGCGCTTCGTCCCGCCTTTTTTTCGGATCGACGACGCTGCGCCGATCAATGGGTCGCGGTCACCCGCACGCGTGCGTCGGCGCCGACGTCCACCCGGGGCAGATGGCTCAGCCGGCACACGCGGCCGGAGAGATTCTCCCCGGTACGCACGTCGAACCGGTAGCCGTGCCAAGGGCAGGTGACCACGGCGCCGTTCAGCGCATCCGCCGAGAGCGGGCCGAGCTGATGGGGGCACCGGCGCGGAAACGCCACCAGCTCCGATGCCAGCTCCACGAGCACGAACTCACGGCCGCCCAGCTCGAACGCCAGCGGCACCTGCAGTTGCCGGCGCGGCCCCAGGTCCAGCTCGCGCTCGGCTTCCCGGGCCCGGTCCACACGCCGGTCGAGCTGCGCCTGCCGCTGGCGCATCACCGCCACCGCGGTGTCGTAGAATCCGTCGTGCCAGCGCGCCAGAGCCCGGGCCGCGCGCTCCACATCCCCGGGCTGGTCCTGCGGGAGGCGGAACACCGCCGTCAGCGTGACGTGATCGGCGCCGGCGGGAACCACGCTGGTGGTGACCTCGGTACCCGCAGCCGCGCCGGCGAGCACCCGGGCTTCCCAGCCCCCGCGCTGGCGATCGAGCACCACCTCGACCTCCGAGTCCGAGCCCGACCGCCAGGTCACCGTGCCGCGCCAGCCCCAGGCCGCCCAGTCCTCGCAGACCACCCGGCGCACCCGCCGGTCATGCACGTGAGGCAGCAGCTCCCAGTCGGCCACGTGCTCGTAGAGGCGCTCGAGCGGTACCGGCAGATCACGCCGATATCGGCCGCCCGGGCGGTTGTGCGGATTCATTGCGCAGTGCACGATTGACATGCTGTGGGCCCTTTGGTCATATCGTCCATCGGGGAGGAAAGGGAGTCGCGGTCATCGCGTCCCCTTTTCGAGGGGCGGCCGGGCGCAAGCTCGGCCGACTTTTTTCCGCGCCGTGCGCTACGACGCGGGCGACTCGCGCTCCCTGAGCAGCCGACTCAGCCGCCGCCCGGTGGCGGTGAGAGAGCGGTCGATGAAATCGTCGAGATTCTCGTCCCGGGCGAACGTCGCGAGCTGGCCTTCGAGCAGGAGCTGGGTGTAGCCGTGCACGTGGCTCCAGCCGATGAGCAGGTCCTCCACCAGATTGTCGTCCTGCAGCCGGTCCGGCAGCTCGTCGGGCGCGACGTCGGGCTCGCCTCGCTGCACCGTCACCGAATCCACCATCTCCGCGAACGTACGCCGCGACGCCGCCTTCAGGGTGGGATTCCGCCGGTTCAGCAGATCCCACCGGAACATCAGACGGAAATGGGCCGGATTGCTGCGGGCGTAATTCACGTAGGTACGGGTCACGGCCACGAAGCGGGCGTCGAGATCCTCGCCGGCTGCGGCGCGGGCAGCCACCAGCGCGTCGGTGAGCCGGTCGAAGCCGCGGGCGGCGACCTCCGAGAGCAATTCCGAGAGGTCGGCGAAGTGGTGCTTGGGGGCCGCGTGGGACACGCCGGCGCGCCTGGCACAGGCGCGCAGCGTGAGGCCCTGCAATCCCTGGTCGTGCAACAGGTGCTCGGCAGCGGCCAGCAGTGCTTCCCGGAGGTCGCCGTGATGATAGCCGGCGCGAGGTCGTGGCGCGGAAACGCTGCTCATGATGCTTCCGTCACCGTGAGCGCGAACCGGAACGGGCGCTCGTCGATTTCCACCTCGACCCCGTCCTCGAGCGCCGCATCGTCCGCGAACACCGTCGCCAACGTCTCGCCGCTGATGTACGCGTCATGCTCACGGGCCGCCCGAACCAGCTCGGGGTCGCCGCGGAAGCGCACTTCGATGCGATCGGTGACGTTGAGCCCGAGCTCCTTGCGGCGGCGTTGAATCCGGTTGACGATCTCGCGAGCGTAGCCGCCGCGTACCAGCTCGTCGTCGAGTCGGGTATCCAGCTCCACCGCGATCCTGCCGTTGGACACGGTATCGGTCCCGGGCCGTGGCCGCTGCAGCACCTCGATCTCCTCGTCGCTGAACGTCTCGCCGTCCACCGTGATGCTGCCGTCGCGCTGCAGCGCATCGACACGCTCGCGCGGCAGATTCTGGATTGCCTGCTGGAATGCTTTCATCCGCTTGCCCAGTCGCTTGCCCAGCAGCGGGAAGTTGGGCCGGGCCACCACCTCGATGTAGGCGGATTCGTCGCTGTCGTAGACGACGCTCTGCACGTTCAACTCCGAGCGGATGTAGCCCTCGAGCCGCTCGAGCTCCCGCAGCACGGTGGCGTCGCGATGCACCACGGTCAGTGAGCGCAACGGCGTGCGCAGGCCGATCTTCGCCTCCTCGCGCTTCTGCCGCCCCAGCAGCACCACCTGCTGCATACGCTCCACGGCCGCCTCCAGCTCCGGCTGCATCCACTGCGTCTCCGCAGTCGGATAATCGCACAGATGCACCGACACCGGCGTGGGCGTCTCGCCCCCCAGCGCGCCGAGCTGCCGGTAGACGTGCTCGGCCAGAAACGGCGCAAACGGCGCCATCACCTGACACAGCTCGTAGATCGCCGTATGGAGGGTGCTGTACGCGGCGATCTTGTCCGCGGTGATCTCGTCGCCCCAGAAACGGGGCCGGTTCAACCGGATGTACCAGTTGGTCAGATCCTCGATGAACGCGAACAGCTGCGGGACCACGTTGTAGAGGCGGTAGGCCTCCATCTCCTCGGCCACCCGGGCCTTCAGGGTCTGCAGGCGCGACAGGATCCAGCGGTCGAGCACGTTCTCGCCCACGTGCTGCCCCTTGTCCGGCGACCACTGATCGATCTCCGCGTAGGTCCGCAGGAACGAGAAGGCGTTGTACCAGGGCAGCAGCGCGCGGCGCGTCATGTCCCGCACCCCGCTGTCGGCAAAACGCTGCTCCTCGCCGCGCACCAGTCCGGAGTTGATCAGGTACAGCCGCAGCGCGTCGGCGCCGTAGGTCTCCATGAGCTCGTCGGGGGGCGTGTAGTTTTTGAGCCGCTTCGACATCTTCTTGCCGTCTTCGGCCGTCACCATGCCGTTGACGATGACGTTGCGGAATGCCGGCTTGTCGTAGATGGCGGCGGCCAGCACCGTGAGCGTGTAGAACCACCCCCGGGTCTGATCGAGCCCCTCGGCGACGAACTCCGCCGGAAAGCCCGCCTCGAACAGCGCCTGATTCTCGAACGGGTAGTGAAGCTGGGCGTAAGGCATGGAGCCGGACTCGAACCAGCAATCGAGCACCTCCTCCACCCGTCGATAGGTGCCCGCCTCACCCGGCAGCTCGAAGGTGAGCGGGTCCACGTGCTCCCGGTGAAGGTCATCCACCCGCACACCGGTGTAGCGCTCGAGCTCGGCGATGGAGCCGATGCAGATGGCGTTGCCGGACACATCGTTCACCCACACGGGGATCGGCGTGCCCCAGACCCGGTTGCGGGAAATCGACCAGTCGATGGCGCCCGCCAGCCAGTTGCCGAAGCGGCCGTGCTTGATGTGCTCCGGCACCCAGCGGATCTGCTCGTTCGCCGCCATCACCCGGTCGAGGAACTCGGTGACCGCCACGTACCACGACGGGATGGCCCGATAGATCAAGGGCGTGTCGGAGCGATAGCAGAACGGGTAGCTGTGCTGAATCACCTCCTGGCGATACAGCAGCCCACGCTCCTTGAGGTAGCGGATGATGTGCTTGTCGGCTTCCTTCACGTGCTCGCCGGCGAAATCGCTCACCTCGTCCGTGAAGCGGCCGTGCAGGGTGACGGGACAGACGAAGGCGTCGATCCCCGCCTCCTTCAGCACCCGGTAGTCGTCCTCGCCGAAGGCGGGCGCCTGATGCACCAACCCGGTGCCGGTGTCGGTGGTGACGTAGTCGTCCATCACCACCACGAACGCGCCCCGCTCCGCCTCCCCGGCAAAGTAGGGGAACAACGGACGGTAGCGGCGTCCCACCAGATCGCGCCCCTTGCACCGCCGGAGCACCTCGAGCCGGTCGCCCCCGTAGGCCTCAAGACGCTCCTCGGCGAGATACACGCGTCGCCCCGAGTCCGGGTCACGGACCTCGACGTAATCGAGGTCCGGCCCCACGCACACCGCCAGGTTCGACGGCAGCGTCCAGGGCGTGGTGGTCCACGCCGCCAGGTACGCGTCCTCGTCCTCGAGCGGGAACAGCACCGTCACGGACGGATCCTGCACGTCCATGTAGTTCATGTTCGCTTCGAAGTTCGACAGCGGCGTGCCGAGCGCGGTGGAGAGGGGCATGATCCGCACCCCCTGATAGACCAGCCCCTGATCCCAGAGCTGCTTCACCACCCACCAGACCGACTCCATGTACCACGGGTCCATGGTCTTGTAGTCGTTGTCGAAGTCCACCCAGCGCCCCAGCCGGGTGATGGTGCTGCGCCACTCGGCGACGTAGCGCTGAACGATGGAACGGCACTGCGCGTTGTAGCCCGCCACGCCCAGCTCGCTCACCGCCTGCTGCGCGGGCATGCCGAGCTGCTTGTCGATCTCGTGCTCGATGGGCAGGCCGTGGCAGTCCCAGCCGAACCGGCGCATCACATAGCGCCCCTTCATGGTCCAGTAGCGGGGAACGATGTCCTTGATGGTGCTCGCGACGATGTGGCCGTGATGGGGCAGCCCGGTGGCGAAGGGCGGGCCGTCATAGAATACGTATGGTTTCTTGCCTTCTGTCTTGGCGAGGGTCTTCTGAAAGATCGCGCCCTCTTCCCAGAAGCGCAGGACCTCGTGCTCCATGTCCACGAAGGAGAACGACGAGCCAGTTTGCGCTGGTTCAGCCATGGTCTTGCAGGTTCGTTGAGAGGCGGCGCATTGTACCCCGACCAAACAGCGAAAGAGAGAAGTCTATGGAATTCGGCGCAGTCCTCCCCCACCACGAGATCGGTACCGATCCGGGCGCGCTTCGCGCGTACGCCCAGGGTGTCGAGGCATTGGGGGCCACCCACCTGCTGCTCTACGACCACGTGCTGGGCGCGGACCCGAACCGCCCCGGCGGCTGGAACGGACCGTACGACAAGGACGTGATGTTCCACGAGCCCCTCACCACGTTCGCCTACCTGGCCGCGGTGACGCGCACCATCGAGTTCGCCACCACCGTCCTGGTGCTGCCCCAGCGCCAGACCGCGCTGGTGGCGAAGCAGGCGGCAGAGGTGGCGCTGCTTTCCGGCGATCGCCTGCGCCTGGGCGTGGGCAGCGGTTGGAATCAGGTGGAATACGAAGCGCTGAACGAGGATTTCTCCACCCGCGGCCGGCGTCAAGCGGAACAGGTCAGACTCCTGAGGCAACTGTGGAGCGAGGACTCACTCACGTTCGAAGGCGAGTACCATACCGTGACCGCCGCGAGCATCAACCCGCGGCCGCAACGGCCGATTCCGGTCTGGTTCGGCGGCTCGGCACCCAAGCTGCTCGAGCGCTGCGCCCGGCTCGGCGACGGCTGGATCCCTCTAGGCGGGCCGAACGACAAATCCCGGGCATGCATCGACACCCTGCGCGAGCATCGCACGGCCGCCGGCCTGACCATGGACGGTTTCGGCATTCAGGCCCAGGCCCAGTATCGGGGCGGCGATCCTGAGCGCTGGGCAGAGCATGCCGGCAAGTGGCAGGCGCTGGGCGCCACCCACCTCGCCATCGCCACCCACAATGCCGGCCCCACCGACGCCGACGGCCACGTTCGGCGCGTCGAGGAATACCTGAACGCCGTCCGCGCGGCGCCGCGGGGCTAATCGTCGTCCACGGCTCCCATCACGTCCCCGGCGGGGTTCGCGGGAGCCGGGACCTCCACCACCCGCTCCGGCACGTCGTCGTACTCGAGCTGCAGTGCGCGGCACAGGGTCGCGTGCATCTCGTACATGCAGATCACGTAACTCAGTTCCAGGATCTCGGGGTCCGACAGGTGCGCCTTCAGGGCTTCGAACAACCCATCCGGCGTCCTGCCGCCGTCGAGCACGAGACAGTCGGCATAGGCCAGCACGAGCCGCTCCAGCTCATCGAAGCACTCGGCCGCGTGCCAGTGGGGAATCGCCGCTATCTGCGCCTCCGCGAAGCCGAGATTGCGCATGGACTTGCAGTGCTGCGAGAACACGAACTGGCTGCCGCGCGCGTAGCCTGCGCGGGCCTGACCCAGCTCCCGCAGCTTCGGATCCAGATCACGCTTGGGGCTGCGATAAAACCGGAAGCCGTCCACCGCATGATCGAAGCAATCCGGGACGAGCGCGAACACCGTCCACCAGTTGCCGGGCGTGCCCGTGTCCGTTCCGGGCTCCGCCACCGGATCCCGCTCCCCGAAAAGGAACGAATACATGCGTTGAATGTGCTCGGGGGCGTCGTCACGCGCGACCTGTCGCAACCTGGGCATCAGGGGTCTCCAGCAGCAAAACCTCATTATGCCCCGGGCTTGGGCACGCCCCTCAACTGCCTTCGTTGGCGGCCTCCGGGGGATTGACCTGGCGCCGGCCCGAGCGCCGGGGCGGCCGCGGACGCCGCTCCACCACCGGTTCCGCCTCGACGGCGCCGTGTTGGGCCACCCTGGGGGTGAACACGTACCCGTCATTGTGAATGGTGCGGATGATCTGCGCGTCCGAGGCACGCTCGCCGAACTTGCGGCGCAGACTCGCCACCAGCACATCGATGTAGCGATCAGACGGCACCCAGTCACGGTTGCACACCTGGCGCATCAGGGCATTGCGGCTGAGAACCTGCCCCGGCTGCGACGCGAACACCGTCAGCAGTCGCCGCTCCGCCTGGGACAGATGGGTCCGCTCACCCGTGGGCGAGACCAGCTCCCGCTGCTTGAGCAGCAGCGTCCATCCCCCGGCCAGCGCGTCGAGGTCGGCATCCGCCTCGCCCTCCGGCGCGGCGCGCGGCACGATGTTCAGGGTATCGCGGGTCGTGTTCGAGGTGCTGTCGAGCAGAGTCGCGTAGCTCACCACCCCCAGCAACCGATCCTCGGAGTCCACCACCGGCAGGTGCCACAGATGAGACCGGCACATCCGCTCCATGACCCGCGCCACCGACTCGTCCTCACGGCACGCCAGCCGCTCGCGTGAAGTGACGTCCCGGACCAGCAGCTCCTCGAGCCGCTTGCCGGTGATGTGCGCCCGCAGGCAGATGGTGCGCATGCTCACCACGCCGACCAGACCGCCGTCCGACTCGCACACCGGCAGGGACTCGCAGCCCCACAGCCACATGCTTTCGATGGCATCCTGTAGCGGTTGATCGGGCGCGCACACCGGGACGTTGGTATCGACGCCGTGGTCGAGCAGTTCGGCGATTTTCATGACGGTTCCGGGTTTGCCTGTGAAAACGTCCGTCAAATCTGCGCCCAAGGCGGGCGCAATGCATTGACGAACCACAAACTTGTAAGCGCGACGTAGCCGGTCTACCGACCGAAGCAAACGGGGGTGGTACGAATGGCATGAGGTTTGCCTTTCGAACCATGCGATTTCGCAATCGCGGGATAGAGAGAGACGACATCGAGACGACAACGATTCGGAGCGGCCTCCATGAGGATGTTACGACGATCGCGCCCCTGAGGCGCTGAACCCCAGCGGCCCCGCGCTGCCCCCAGGCCTCGCCGCCCGGCGTTCCGGTGTTTCACCAGGGCGCCAACGGCGTATTGATGATTGTCGATGTGGCCCGGCGATGGCGGCGAGTAGCATTTCGGCCATAGCGAGTGACCGGAACCGGATGGCAGAGGCGAACGCCTTCTGACCCGGGTGAGTTTTGGCTTGAAGGAGTACGCTGGCTTGGCCGAATCGATACAACAGGACGTCCGGGTGCTCGTCGTGGACGGCAATGCCAAACTGTCGTCCTGCGCGAGGAAGCTGATCGACACCTACGGCGCCACCGCCGAGGTGGCCGGCGACCAGGCGGAAGCGCGAGCCCGTCTCGACGCCCGCGATTACGATCTGGTATTCGTCGATCCCGACGACCACTGTGCCGTGGAGCTGATCCGGGATTACGAAGCGCGGCGCAACGCCCGCTTCGTCTTCATGCGGCCGCGGTCCGGCGCCAACGGCGCAACGACCAACGGCGCAGCAGCCAATGGCGTGTCGGCCAACGGTACACACGTCACCGACGCGGAGCCCGAGGCCTTCGCCGACTGGATCGGCTCCTCGCCGGCGCTGCGGCATACGAAGAAGCAGATCTCCATGGTGGCCCCGCTGAACACCACCGTCTTCCTGCTGGGGGAGAGCGGCACCGGCAAGGAGCTGGCGGCCGACGCCATCCACCGCTTGAGCGGCCGCCAGGGGGAGTTCATGACCATCAACTGCGGCGCCATTCCGGAGTCCCTCATCGCCAACGAGCTGTTCGGGCACGAAAAGGGCAGCTACACCGGCGCCAGCCGGGCGCAGCCGGGCCTGTTCGAGCGCGCCAACGGCGGCACGGTGTTCCTGGACGAAGTGACGGAGTTACCGCTCGAGCATCAGCCGGCCCTGCTCCGGGTACTCGAGACCCGGTCCGTGACCCGGATCGGCGGTGGCAAGAGCATTCCGCTCGATGTGCGCGTGGTCGCCGCGACCAACCGCGTGGACGAGCAACTCGTCGAGAAAAAGATACTGCGTGAGGACCTTTTCTACCGTCTGATGGCGTTTCCCATCGTGATGCCGCCGCTGCGCGAGCGCGCCGGCGACATCCCGCAGTTCGTGGACGCCATGCTCCGCGCCTGGAACGACGAGAACGGCACGCGGGTCACGTGCGCGCACCACGTGCTCGAGCAGCTCGAGCAGCACCACTGGCCCGGCAACATTCGCGAGCTGAAGCACACCCTGCAACGACTGGCCATCCTCAGCGACGGCGAGATCGTCGACCCGCCGAATTTCTTCAACGATTTCGCCTGCGGCGACGCGCAGCCCGGCCTACCCGTCGGCACCACCATCAAGGAGCTGGAGAAGCGGCTGATCCTGGCCACCCTCGAGCACTACCACGGCGATCGCGCCCGCACCGCCAGCACCCTGGGTATCAGCCAGAAAACCCTCTACAACCGCCTGAAGACCTACGAGAAGCAGGGCTGCCGTCTCGAAGAGCAGAAAAAGGCCTCCTGACACTCCGGCTCACGCCCGTCCGACCCACCTCGACACGCTGTGGCGTCGCTGGCTCACAGCGGCAGCGGCCGCGGGCCGTTGCCGAGTCGCCGCCCGGCTCGCGAGACTGCGAACCACGTCAATAAAACCCGGTGCACGACCGGGGTAGCGTCTCGCTCTCCGTAGGTGAGGTCACCATGCCAACGCTGCGAACCCTACGCATAGCCTGCACAGCCGGCGCCGGTCTGCTGCTCGTGCTGACGCTCGTCACGATGCCCGTAGCCGGCGCCGGGGCGACGGCGGAAGGCACCCACCACGCGTCGGAAACTTCGAATCCTCCGGGAGGGACGGGCGCCATGAACAGAACGTTATCGATATTGACCAGCGTCGCGCTGCTCTCGCTGCCCGTGGTGGCGATCCTGGCCGTGTTCGCGTGGCTCTACAACGGCATCGTCAACAAAGAGGAGCGCGTCTACCAGGCCTGGTCCCAGGTGGAGAGCAACCTGCAACGTCGCGCCGACCTCATCCCCGGACTGGTGGAAACCGTGTCGCGCTACATGCGCCACGAGCGCGAGACCCTGGACGATGTGACCGACCAGCGCGCCGGCGCGCTCGAGCCGCTCGACGAGGCCGCGCGCCGGCTCATGGCCGACCAGGAGCGGGTTGCCGGGGCCGGCGGTGCGACGCCCGAGGACGAACGCGCGCTGGCGCAGCTCGCGGACACGCAACGCACCCTCGCCGGCAGCATTCGCAGGTTCATGGCGGTGGCGGAAAGCTACCCCAGCCTCAAGGCCGGCGATCAGTTCCTCTCGCTTCAGGCGCAACTCGAAGGCACCGAGAACCGCATCAACGTCGCCCGAATGGAATTCAATCGCGCCGTCGGCAGCTTCAACGGCGCCATCCGGCGCCTGCCCGGCACCCTGGTGGCCAGCCTCGGCGGCTTCCGCCGCAAGGGCTATTTCGAGGCTCAAGGCGACGCCGGCGAGCCGGCGGAGCTCGAGTTCGCCGGCAACTGAGCGATCGTCGGCCGAGAGGATGACGCTACCCCGCAAGCTTGCCGCCCTGACGGCGGCCGCCCTCGCCGCCGCCATCGCGGGATCGCTTGCCACCCGGCTCGCGCAGGAACCGGAGCCGCCGGCTTGGGTCGAGGACCGTTCGGCCCTCCTCGCAGGAACCCAGCGCGAGCGCATCGCCGAGTATCACCGCGCGCTTCTCGATGAGCACGACATCGACTACCGCGTGCTCACCCGCCGGGGCGGCAGTGACCTGAACCGGATCGCCTACGCATACTTCGAGGCTGCCGGTGTCGGCTCGGGCAGCGCCACCGGCCGCGGTCTGCTGCTGGTGATCGACACGGCAGCGGACGAGGTACGGCTCGAAGTCTCCGCGTCGCTGGAAGGGATCTTCACGGACGCCTTCGTCGCCTACGTGCAGAATCGGCAGATGGTACCGTTTTTCCGGGACGACCGGATCGCGGATGGTGTACTCGCCACCACGGAGCTCATCGTCGCCCGGGCCCGGGAAGCCGCAGCCGGCAAAGCATTCGCGCCGCCGATGGCAGCCCGCAGCATGGGCGGCGGCGCTACAGCCCGGATCGGCCGCGACGACGAGCCCGCGCAGACCGATACGGCGGCCGCTCCGCGACCGGAGGCCGAGGGGCGCACGCCGACGCAGGTCGTGACCGCGTACCTCGGCGCCATGGCTGCCGGCGATGACCGCGCGGATCTGGCGATCTACACTGCCGACACCGTAGCCATGCTGCGGGACTGGACGCTCACCCGCGCGCAGATGAAGCATTTCGTCCGAACCTACCGCCGCTGCGGGGGCTCGCGCGTGTGGACACGCCGCAACCTCGCCGTGGTGCGCTATCCGGTCGAGCAGCGCCGGTGCGCGCCGTTCTTTCTGCGCCGCGAGGACCGGGCCTGGAAGCTCGACCTGACCATGATGTCGACTTCGATCCGCTTCAACCACGACAACCATTGGCGGTTCGAGGCGCCCCGTGCCCACCCCTACGCGTTCGCCTTCGCGGACTGGCGCTTCGACCGGAACGGCTTTCCGTTCCCCGCCGAGTAACCGGGGCCCCGGGCAAAGCGTCTCATTCTGGCGACACCCGCGGTGCCGCGCCTTTCGTTCCGGCTGCCGAGCGGCGGGCGTCGACCGCGTCCGCATGCCCCGTACAGCAGCACGATTGCGGCCCGGCCGGTCATTCACACCGCGGATGACGCCCCACCGGCATCCGCGGATGCGATGGCACGTCGCTTGCTCTTGCTAATGGCGACCGCAACGGCCCATCGGTCGAACCAGCGCGGTCACCGACGAGTAGTATCAATCGAGGAGACGACACCATGTTCAAACGCACGCTTCTATCCAGCGCCATCGTCATCGCGAGCGGGCTCGGGGCTTCTGCGGTCCTGGCGAGCACCGAGGGCGAGGAGTGGTCCGATGACACCGCCAGCGAGACCAGCAGTCATACGGCCGAAGAGAGCACCTCGATGGCCAGCGACAGCGGGTCCGAAATGCCCAGCTTCAGCGAGCTGGACACCGACGGCGACGGCTACCTGAGCGAAGAGGAGTTTCAGCAGAACGCCGAGCTGGCGGAGCTGCACGCCGAGCTCGATCAGGATGCCGACGGTCAGGTGGACGAGAGCGAGTTCGCGGCGCTGGAGCAATCGGGCATGGACAAGGAGTCCAAGTCCGAGGAGCACCGCAGCGACACCGAGTACGAGAGCGAGTCCGAGAGCGAGTCCGAGAGCGAGACGGACTACTGAGGCCCCTGCGGCAACTCCGCAAGCCGGGCGGCTGCGGCCGCCCGGCGCCTGCGCGCACGTTACTCGGCGCCAGCGTCAGCGAGCGTGGCACCGCAATTGCTCAACTGAAGGCTCGGCGGATCGACGCTGAACTGGAAGGGAGACATCTTGCGCAACGCGCTCAGACCGAACAAGCCGCGCGACGCCCCCGGAAGCACGGCCACCTCGACGTTTCGCAGCCGGCAGGAGCCACCGATGGTGATCTCGCTCAACCGGTACACCGGAACCTCGAGAACGCTACCGTCGGCCATGCGACCCTCGAGCTGCCGCAGGTAGGTGGCGGTTCCGGCGTCCTTGCTGCGCGCGAGGGTTTCGTCGGTGATGGTCATGTAGCCGGCACCCGTGTCGACGAGATAGTCCTCTGGAGCGACACCGGCGATATCGACGTTGACGTAGAAAGTGTCGAGATCCTCGCGGGCGTTGAGCGGAATGCTCGTTTGCGCCAGCGCAGCCGTCGCCGGAAGAGCGAGAGCAGCGAGGGTGACCGTGTTGAAAGCGGCGCGAAGCCGGTGACGTACATACCGCAAAGTGGGTACCTCCGGATCCCTTTTTACGAATGTTAGCAGACGGTGCGTTCATGGAAATCAGGTAGCACGCATTGTCCGGCAATCAGTGAGACAACTCGCGAACCGCCTTTATCCGGCCTGGAAGAGGCGTAAAACGTCAGGTAACTAGAGGAGAAACGTAATGACAAACAAACTAACAAAGCTGGTTGACGGTGCCGCCATGGCGGCTGTCATCTCGCTTGCCGCACCCGCGGCCCTGGCCGGCCCTGAGCCCGGCGAGCGCAGCCTTGCCCTGACCGGCAGCGGCACCAGCGACGACTCGTTCGACGTCAACTCGTTCAGCGTATCCGGCCAGATCGGATGGTGGACCAGCGACTCCCTGGAACTGGGTATACGCCAGTCAGCCAACGGCACGATCCGGGACGACGCCAGCGACAACTGGGCCGGATCCACCCGGGGCTATGTGGACATGCACTTCGGCGACCTCGGGGCCGGAGGCACCGGCGCACTGCCGTTCATCGGCGCCAACATCGGCGGCATCTATGGTGACGGCGTCGACGAGACCGGGGCTGCCGGACTCGAGCTGGGCGCCAAGTTCTACGTGAGGGAGAAGACTTTCATCATGGCCATGGCGGAGTATCAGTTCCTGTTCGAGTCCGCCGACGACATCGACGATAACTTCGAAGACGGAGCGTTCTTCTACACGCTCGGCATCGGCTACAACTTCTGAGCTGTCGAGGAGGAACGCGGAGCCGGCGCCGGTGTCATTCCGGCGCCGGCTCCGTGCCTTCGGCGTCCGGGTCGACGATGAAGCGCGCGACGAGCTCCGGCGCCTGCATGGGAATGAAGTGCGTCAGCCCGGGCAGGTACACGTCCCGCCCCTGGGGGAACTCGCCGGCGAGCCCCGCCCAGGTCGGCGACTTGGAGAAGTCCACCACGTCGGCGTCTCCGGGGTCACGCCCCCGGGCACGCAGCACCACCACCGGCACGGCGATCGCAGCGACAGCGCGGTAGATGTCACTCTGGCTGTTGCCCAGATAGATGGACGCCTCCACCAGCGGCGGGCACGCCAGCTCGTACCCGGAACCATCGCCGCGCGGAACCACGCCGTAGCGGCAATAATCCTCCAGAACCTCTGGTCGCCACTGCGAAAACGGCGCCCGCGCGGCGAAACGCTCGTACATCTCCTCCCATGACGCCCAGTGATTGCGGCGCCGCGCCACCGGGTGATCCTCCACCGCGTCGAACCCCCGGTACCGGTCGGAGACGTACGCGTCGGGATCGAATATCACCGGATCCACCAGGATCAACCGGGCGAAGGCCTCGGGCACCGCCGCAGCCGCCTGGGTGAGGCAGTGACCGCCCATGGAATGGCCGACGCCGATGGCGCCTCGAAGCCCCAGGCCTTTCACCAGAGCCACGAGATCCTCGCCGAACGCGTCCCACGCGTAGGGTGGCTTGCGCTCGCTGCGCCCGTGCCCGCGCATGTCCACCGCGATCACCCGGAAGCCGTCCGGCAGCGCCGCCACGGTGCGGTCCCAGCACCGGGCATGGAACCCCGTGGCGTGCACCAGCAGCACCGTGGGCGCGCCCTCCGCGCCCCATTCGTAGTAGGTCAGGCGGAGGTCGCCGGTGTCGAACTGGCGCTGAACGGGATCGGCTCGCATGGGCCTCGGCTGTGCATCTGCAGGAAGCCGGAATGGTAGGCGGCTGGCGCGTGCGGGTCCACCGCTCCCGATCGAGGGGGAGGAGACGATACCGGCTCGTGTGCCCGCATTTACCGGTTTCGGGGCATGGAATCAGCGAAGCCCCTCATGGACCCTTTGCACTGTCTTACACAAACCCAACGCCAAAGACACTTGCGAGGACACATGGACCAGCATTCCAGCGCTATTGCCACCACCCCCACGGTCAGTCGCAGGCCATATCGGACACCGGTGCGGCAGGCGCGCAAGCTCGCGTGGACGCCTGTGACGTTCTCCGCGGGGCAAGTACTGTACCGGGAGGGAGAAATTGCGGACCGGTTGTTCGTCACCCGGTCGGGCATCGTCAAGTTGATCGCGCATCTGCCGAACGGCCGCGCGCGCATTCTCGGGCTCCACGGCCCCGGCGCCGTGCTCGGGCTGATCACGCCCGCCTCGGACGAGCCGACGTACGGACACTCGGCCATCGCCATGGAGGACGTGAGCGCCTACTGGATCTCTGCGGGGCAGCTCCGCCGCCTGCGGAACCAGGGATCCACCGAATACATGGAGCTCGTGGAGCGCCACTGCGAGGAGCTCCGGCACGCAGAACGCTGGATCGCCGAGTTCTCCGCCGACACGACGCCCTGCCGGATCGCGCGCCTCATCAAGTACCTGGCCGAGCTGCAGCACCTGCCGGATGAGGACGAGGTGGAGCTGCTCACCTGCCAGGAAATGGGTGAGGTGATCGGCGTCTCCACCGAAAGCGCCAGCCGGGTGCTGGCCGAGTTCAAACGCTCCGGCGTGCTCGAGCCTTGCAAGGAGCGGCACGGCAAGCGGCTGTACAAGTTCAACTCGGATGTGATCGACGACATCGCGTTTGCGTGAGCCACGTCCAGGACGTAATCTTTGCTCCATTCGGGGAGGAGCGCGTCCATGACGTCCACGCGCGTCAAGATCTACATTGCAGACGATCACGGCCTCGTGCGCGAAGGGCTCAGCTCGGTCCTCGAGCGCGAGGCCGACCTCGAAGTCGTCGGACAGGGCAGCACCGGCCGGGAGGCCATCAGCGCCGTTCGTGACCTCCGCCCCGAGGTCGTCATCATGGACGTGGCCATGGACGACATGAACGGCATGGAGGCTACGCGCCAGATTCTCAAGGAAGCACCCGACACCCGGGTCATTGCCGTCTCCAGCTACGGCGGACGGCGCCACGTGATGGGTATGCTGAAGGCGGGCGCCCTGGGCTACGTGGTCAAGTCCGAGGTCTTCGACCGGCTGCGCCTGGCCATTCGCGAAGTGTTGCGCGGCAACGTCTATCTCTCCCCTTCCATCGGCGCCACGGTGGTGGGTCTGCTTCGGGACAACAACGAGCACGAGATACTCACCGAGGTGCTCAGCGATCGCGAGCGTCAGATCGTCCAGCTCGTCGCCGAAGGGTTTTCGTCTTCTGCCATCGGCGCCAAGCTCAACATCTCCCCGAGCACCGTCGAGACCCACCGGCGCAACATCATGCGCAAGCTCAATCTCCACAATGTGGCCGAGCTCACCCGCTTCGCGATCCGCGAAGGCATGACGTCGGTGGACCGTTGAGGGAGTAGTGGCCGCCATGGCCCGCCGTCGCCGGGACGGCGACGGCCGGATGCGCGCTACCGATACGCGACCACGGGCTCCGGCCGCTGCCGGGCGCGGAGGGGCTCGATACCCGTGATCACCATCGGCATGCCCCCGAACGCCGCCCGGGACCACGCCCTGGCCATCTCGGGGCCATCGGCTTCGGTGGTCAGCGTGAACTCGATGTTCTTGCAGACGACGCCGGTCTGGATCTCGACGGCGCCGCGCACGCGATACTTTTCCATAGAGCCGTTACCTGTAAGCCAACGTCAAGGCGCAGTATCGAGGCTGCCGGTCACCGGCGCCTTGAAAATGCGCAACGAGACGGCTCACGCGGGGGGAGCTCAGCGGCTGGCCGCGGTGCCCGGACGCTGGGCCTCATCGCGCTCGAGCAGGTCGTAGGCGCGTACGCTCGCCGGCAGAGCGTGGGGCTCGATGTCCGCGGCGGCGGCGGCGTGAGCCTGCTCCAGCGCGCGCTTGAGCTCCGCCGTGTTGCCCGGCCAGGGGTAACGGCGCAGCATATCCGCAGCAGCCGCCGACAACCGCTTCGCCTCACCCGTGGCAGCGTTCAACTCATCGAGAAACAGCCGGCTCAAGCCGAGAATGTCGTCGCCCCGTTCGCGCAGGGCCGGCAGTCGCAGCACGAATTGCGCGAGCCGGTCGTAGAGCGCCTGACCGAGGTGACCTTCGCGAAGCGCAGCCAGCGGCTCCCGCGCGCTCGACGCCATCAAGCGCACCGGTGCCGGCGCGTCCGCCGTTTCGCGCAGAGCGCACAGCAGTCCCTCCTGCTGCTCGACGGACAGCGCGCAGATCTCCTCGAGGAACAACGTGCCACCGCGCCCCGCCTCCAGCCACGCGCACCAACCATCCGCACCCTTGCCGACGGCAGTGGCGGCGCCGTTCCAGACACGGACGGCGCAATCCCGGGAGACGAACGGCCCCTGCGCACGCGCGCTGAGCTCGTGGAGGGTTCGGGCGGTCAGCGACCTCCCGGTGCCGGGCTCGCCGTAGATCAGCACCGACGCGTCGCCGGGGGCGATGGTGTGCATCCGCCGGTGCAGCTTTCGCATCAGGGGGGCGCTGCCGTGGAGGCGGCCCAGCCGATCCAACGGCAACGCTCCGCCGTCCGGTCCCTGCGCGTAGCGGCGCCGCAAACGGAAGTCGTCGGCCACCTCGCCGAGCACCGAGCCGAGGAATCGCGGGTCCAGGGGCTTGTACAGCACCTGCACCCCGTCGCTGCGCCAGGGGTCGATACCGCGCGTCGCGTCGTCGGGATCGACGATCAGCACCGTTTCCCGGGCCCAATGCCGCAGCGCCTCACCGGCCGTTAGGGTCTCCGCCCCGAGCAGAAAAGCCACCTCCGGCCGGCGATCGTCCCAGCCTTGCGCGTCGCTGCTCGGCAGTGCGCGCCAGCAGAAGTCGTGGTCGCGGGCGCAGCGCTCGAGCAGCCGCTCCGCCTCACGATCCGCCCCCACGGCCACGGCCAGCGGGCGCTCGATTTGCCGTCGCGGCGCCCGCAGGGGGCGGCCGCTGGCCCGGTGTGTGTGCACGCGCGCTCCCGCAGATCAAATGCGCCGTTCAATCTAGGACCGGTATCCGTTGCAGGCGTTGAACATGCGCAATCCTCCCCCATCAGGCAGTGGGACTGGACAAGCAGTTTTCGGTACACTGCCCGACTCGATCCCGATCCGGTCGCTTTGGTGGGCCAGCCTTTGACGAAAACCGAAACCGTCTCGTCGGAGAACGAGCCGCTGATTCTGGTGAACAGCGACGACGTCGAGGTGGGCCAGCTCGACAAAGCGGCCTGCCACGACGGCAGCGGCGTGCTCCACCGGGCGTTTTCGCTGTTCATATTCAACCCGGCGGGCGAGCTGTTGATGCAGCGCCGGGCGCCGGGCAAGCGGCTGTGGCCCGCCTTCTGGTCGAACAGCTGCTGCTCGCATCCGCGGGCCGGCGAAGCGATGGACGAGGCGGTGGCGCGACGGTTACGGGAAGAGCTGTCGCTGCAGGCGGCACTGCGCTTCGTCTACAAGTTCGAGTACGTGGCCCACTACCAGGACCTGGGAACGGAGCACGAGCTGTGCTGGGTCTACGTGGGCTTCACC
>JBMCWS010000025.1:0-28042 GCA_048621375.1 Pseudomonadota bacterium
AGCTCGATGCGGTGTTCGCGAGCCGTACGCTCGAGCAGTGGAAGGAGCGATTCGCCAGCTTCACCGGCGTGTGGGCGCCGGCGCTCAAGTTCGCGGAGCTGCACGACCATCCACAGGTGGCGGAGAACGGCTATCTGCCCGAGCTCACCAGCAACGACGGCGTGGATTTCCGGCTCGTCTCCAGCGCCATGCACTTCGACGAGTCACCGACCGCGCCTGCCGGCCCGGCTCCGGAAATCGGACAGGATACCGAGCTGCTGCTCATGGAGTCCGGATTCGAGTGGGACGAGATCGAGGCGCTGCGTTCCCGCGGGGGCTTCGGCTGAGCCGCCTGTACCTTGAGAATCGAAGCAATCGGAGTACGCATACCATGACCCAACTGAAACCCGGTACCAAGCTGAAGAGCGCCGTCTGCGACGCGGAAGTCATGATCATCAAGAGCACAGGCGCCCACGAGCTCACCTGCGGCGGCGCGCCCATGCTCGGCCCGGACGAGACGGCCAACGGCGACGCCTCGCCGGACGACGCGCAGATGGAAGGCTGCCAGGTGGGCAAGCGCTACATCAGCGACGACGAGACCCTCGAAGTACTCTGTGTGAAGGCCGGTCAGGGCTCGCTGGCTGCCGACGGCTCCGTCCTCGGCATCAAGGGCACGAAGAAGCTCCCCTCCTCGGACTGAGCACGCTGACTGCGGTCAGCGCGCTGCCTGCGGTCAGCGCGCGGGGTCGGGCTCGAACACGGGCACGTACACCTCGCCGTGCCCTTCGAACAGCACCCGGACCCGCATGCCGATGTGCACGGCGTCGATGTCGCAATTGACGATGTTCGCCGGCAGCCGCAGCCCGGCCTGCTCGTCGAGCTCCACCAGAGCGATGACGTAGGGCACCGGCACATCGGGATGATAGGGCTGATGGTTCACCGTGAAGGTGAACACCGCCCCCTTCCCGCTCACCGGTTCCGCCACCAGCCCGTCCGCGCCCTCGGGCACGCGCTCCGGGGGGTGGATCCAGCGGCCGGTATTGCGATCCTTGAGGATCAGCAGCCGGCCGTCCCGGCCGCCGGTCCAGAACGGCCGGGTGCGCTCGTCCAGCTCGGGAAGCACCCGTGGCGCCGCTGGTTCTATGACGTGACTCATGAGCTCCTCTGACGGTTCCCACGCATTGTCGGCGTTCGGCGAATCATATATATTATTTTGCTATGAGACAAAGGGCGACAGGGGAAGGCCGGGCCGCGGGCGCGCCGCTAGTCGACGATGTCCTGAAGCGTCCGCGCGAGCCATTCCCGCGTCTCTACGGACACCTCGCCGGTCAGGGGCTCGAGGGGCAGGAGGACGCGAAACGTGAAGAACCCCGTGGCCACCGCCACCAGCCGCGCCGCCCGTTCCTCGGCGTCTTCCGTCTCCAGCCATTCGATCAGCGGCGCGAGCACCCGAAGGCGCAGGAGCCGCAGCGCGACGTCGCGCGCGGCGGTATCGGAAGTCGCGAACACCAGCATGGGGAGCGGGTTGACCGCCTCGCCGCCCTCCTGCCCGCGAACGCCGTCGATGAAGAGATCCGCCAGGCGCCGGCCGAATCCTTGCCGGCTTCCCGAGGTGAGCACGCTGGCGTCCAGCGCGTCCGCCAGCGCCGCTTCGAACAGTTTTTCCTTGGAGCCGAAGTACCGGTTCACCAGCGCCGGGTTCACCCCGGCCACCGCCGTGATCTCGCGCACCCCCGCCTCGCTGTAGCTGCGGCTGGAGAATACCCGCTGCGCGGCTTCCAGGATCGCACGGGCGGTGCGGCCGGAATCGCGCGTCCTACGCGCTCGAACGTTCACCGGGATTCTCGTTGACGAAAAGTAAACACACGTTTAGTTTAGGCCTCACTGGTCTATTGGCGCAATGGAGGATGTTCGAGTCATGACCGCTCCCGCTCACGTACCGGAACACCTGATCCGCTCGACGGAGCCCATGCAGGCCCATGCCCTGGATGCCGACCCGTTCATCGGCACCAGCCGCGCGGCCCGCGAGCTGCCGGAGATATTCTACGCCGCCGAGGAGGACCTGCGCGGCCAGTCCGGCCACTGGGTGGTCACCACCGACGAGCTGATCCGCGAGATCATACGCGACGCCAAGAGCTTCTCGAGCAGCGGCATCGCCGGGTTCTCCATGCTGCTCGGCGAACAGTGGCCGCTGATTCCCCTGGAGATCGATCCGCCACTGCAGACCGAGTTCCGCCGCGTCATGGCGCCGATCCTGGCGCCCGCTCGGGTGAAGACCCTGGAGGACGACATCCGCGGCCTCGCCGTGCACCTGATCGATCAGATCAAGGACGACGGCGAGTGCGATTTCAACCGGGCCTTCGGCACGCCGCTGCCGGTGGTGATCTTCATGCGCCTGATGGGCATGCCCCTCGACCGGCTGGATACGTTCCTCGCCTGGGAGAACGACCTGCTGCACTCCGGCGACATGACCAAGCGCGTCGAGGCCGCGAAGAGCATCTACGAGTTTCTGAGCTCGCTCATCGAAGCGCGCCGCGCCGACCCTCAGGACGACCTCGTCAGCATGGCCGTGCAGATGGAGGTGGAGGGACGCAGCCTCACCCAGGATGAGATCATGGGGATGTGCTACCTGTTCTTCGTCGGCGGTCTCGATACGGTTGCCGCCACCCTCGGCTACATCTTCAAGTACCTGGCGGAGAACCCCGAGGACCGGCGCCGGCTGGCAGAGGACTTCTCGCTCATTCCCAACGCCATCGAGGAGCTCATGCGCCGCCATTCGGTGGTCAGCACCCGCCGGCTGGTGACCCGGGACATGGAGTTCCACGGCGTGCAGCTCAAGGCCGGCGACTACATCGAGTGCGATCTCGGCCTCTCCGGGACCGATCCCGAGGCCTATGACGATCCGCTGAACGTCGACATCACCCGCAAGCCGAACCCGCACCTGGGCTTCGGCGGCGGCCCGCACCGCTGTTTCGGCTCCAACCTCGCGCGCGCCGAGATGCGTATCGGCATCGAGGAATGGCTGAAACGGATTCCCGATTTCACTGTAAAGCCCGGAGCGGAATTGCGCTCCCACCTGGGCGTCAAAGGTCTGGATGCCCTGCCAATCCAATGGAGGAAACCGGTATGAACACCGACGACATGATCATCGTCAGCGTGGACGATCACATCATCGAGCCGCCCGACATGTTCGAGCAGCACGTCCCGGCGTCGCTGAAATCCCGGGCACCGCGCCTGGAGACACTCGATGACGGCAGCAACGTCTGGATGTTCGAGGGCCGCAAGGTCATCAACGTGGGCTTGAACGCCGTGGTGGGCAGGCCCCGCGACGAGTACGGCATGGAGCCCACCTCCTACGAGCAGCTTCGCAAGGGCACTTACGACGTCCATGCCCGGGTCGAGGACATGAACGCCAACGGCCTGCTGGCGTCGCTGAACTTCGGTACGTTCGTCGCCTTCGACGGCTCGTTCTTCTGGGAATCGGAAGACAAGAACCTGGCGCTGGCCATGGTCAAAGCCTACAACGACTGGCACATCGACGAATGGTGCGGGGCGTATCCCGGACGCTTCATCCCCATGGCCATCCTGCCGTGCTGGGACATCGCCGAGACCGTGAAGGAAGTGGAACGGGTGGTCGCCAAGGGCTGCCACGCGGTGACGTTCTCCGACAACCCGACGGTCAAGGGACTGCCGAGCATCCACAACGAGGCGTGGGAGCCGTTCTGGAAGGTCTGCAACGACAACCGGGTGGTCATCAACTGCCACATCGGCACGGGCTATGCGCCGCCGCATCCGTCCATGGAGTCGCCCATCGACGCCTGGATCACCGGCATGCCCATTTCCATCGCCAACAGCGCCTCGGACTGGCTGCAGCTCGACGCCCTGCACCGCTATCCGGATCTGAAGATCGCGCTGTCCGAGGGCGGTATCGGCTGGATTCCGTACTTCCTGGAGCGGGCCGATTTCACCTACGAGCACCACCACCAGTGGACGCACACGGACTTCCGGGGCAAGAAGCCGAGCGACGTGTTCCGCGAGCACTTCATCACCTGCTTCATCGACGATCGCTTCGGCGTGAAGAACCGTCACGACGTGGGCACGGACATCATCTGCTACGAGTGCGACTATCCGCATTCCGACACGGTGTGGCCGAACACGCCGGAGTATCTGATGAAGGGCTTCGCCGACGCCGGGGTGCCGGATTCCGAGATCGACGCCATGACCCACGGCAACGCCATGCGCGCCTACGGTTTCGATCCGTTCTCGGTGCTCGGGCGCGAGAACTGCACGGTGGGCGCCCTGCGGGCGCAGGCGACCCACGTGGACACGGAGCCGAAGCGTCAGGCCGGCAATCGGCCCACGGAGGCCGGTGACGAGCGCCGGGTCACCTCGGGCGACGTCGTCAAGCTGTTCCAGGCGAATCGCGGAGAAGCGGCGTGACCACCGCGTGTGGCCGCCGAGTGAAGAGGAGGTGAATCGTGCGAGCGATCTGTAACACCGAGCTGTGCCAGGGGCACGGGCGCTGCGAAGCGCTGGCGCCGGAAGTCTACACCCTGGACGAGAACGGCTATCTCGTCACCGAGACGATCGAGGTGCCGCCGGGGCTCGAGGAGCAGGCGCGGCTCGGCGCCGAGTCCTGCCCCGAGCAGTGCATCTCCATCGTCGAGGACTAGCGGCGAACGCCCGCCAGTAGAACGCCCCGGGCCGGCCCGGGGCGTTTTCGTTTCAGCTCCAGGAAATGGATTTCACCTCGGTGAAATCCTCGAGGCCGTGGCGGCCCCATTCGCGTCCCAGCCCGCTCTGCTTGAAGCCGCCGAACGCGCCCCCCTGGCCGATGCCGCCGGGAGCCTGGCCCCAGCCGGGGCCCTGTCCACCACCCGGACCGGGCTCGCCGGCGGGCGGCTGGCCCACGCCGGTCGCGGTGATGGTGCCGGTGCGCACGCGCCGGGCGACGTTGAACGCGCGGGCGGTGTTGGCCGCCATGACGCCCCCGCTCAGCCCGTAGATGGAATCGTTGGCGAGCCGTACGGCGTCGTCGTCGCTGCCGGAGTAGGGGATCACCGTGAGCACCGGCCCGAAGATTTCCTCCTGGGCGATGCGCATGTCGTTGCGGCCGACGAGCACCGTGGGCTCGTAGAAGAAGCCACGGTCGAGATGCTCCGGCACCTTGCCGCCGGTGACGAGCTCGGCGCCCTCGTCGAGCCCGGACTGCACGTAGCCCATCACCCGCTGTCGCTGCTGCTCGCGGATGAGCGGCCCCAGCACGGTGGCGGAATCCCGCGGGTCGCCCACCACGATGTGCTCGCGGGCGGCCCGGACACCGTCGAGGTACGCATCCATCAGGTGCTCGGGCATGAGCAGCCGGGTCTGCAGCGCGCAGCCCTGGCCGCAATGGACCAGCACCGCGCCGAAGCCGATGGAGCGCACCACCTCCTCGGAGACGTCGTCCAGGACGATCTGGGCGCTCTTGCCACCCAGCTCGAGGTGCACGCGCTTGATCTGCTCCCCTGCCCGGGACATGATCCGGCGGCCCGTGGCCGTGGAACCGGTGAACGTGAGCATGTCGACGCCGGGGTGCCCGGTGAGCTCCTCCCCCACGTCGGCGCCGCCGGTCACCACGTTCAGCACCCCCGGGGGCAGCTCCGCTTCCTCCGCGGCACGCGCGATTTCGAAAGCGTCCAGCGGCGTCCAGGGGTGCGGCTTCAGCACCACCGGACAGCCCACCGCCATGGCGGGAAACACCTTCACCATGTTGAGCATGAACGGGAAGTTGAACGGCGTGATGGCGCCCACCACGCCCACGGGCTCGCGCACCAGGGCGCTGCCGGCCATGCCCTGGGGACCGCCCACCGGCGCCCCCGCTTCCACCCACTCCACCAGGTGGTGGGCCTCATCGGCGTTGTAGTGACCGATCCCCAGAGCGCCGCCGCACTGGACCGCGTCGGTGATCATGCCCGCGGTGCCCGTCTCGGCCACGATGAGCTCCCGCAGTGCGTCGTGGCGGGAGGCGAGAATGTCGGCCATGCGCTTCAGGATTGCGCCGCGCTCTTTGGGCTTCATGTACGGCCACGGCCCTTCGTCGAACGCCCGCCGCGCCGCCGCCACCGCAGCCCCGGCATCCGCCGCGCCGGCCTCCGGCACGCGCCCGATGGCGGCCTCGGTGGCGGGGTCGATGACGGTGATGTCTTCCGCGGCGGTGCCGCGGGTCCAGGCGCCGTCGATGAACAGATCGTAGTTCCAGCTCATGATCGCCTCCTTTCCGGCTACGAGCGCTTGACCCGGGGATACGAGGGCGCGATCCCGCCCTGATTCTCACCCCAGCCTTCGGCGCCGTCCCACTTCCAGTAGAACAGCCCGGTGGACGTGCCGTGATTGCTCATCTGCTCGCCGGCCACGTTCAGCTTGCGGCCCAGCGTGTCCACGCCCTCGTACTCGATGCGCCAGATGTAGCCGTGCTCCGGGTCCACCAGACAGCGCCGCTGCCCTTCCACCAGGTGCGCCCAGACGCCGTCGCGGATCAGGAAGCCGGAGTTGGTGAAATCGCCGCGATCCTCCTCGCCCTCGATCACCATGGTGTAGACGAGAAAGGCATCCTGCGGCGACGCCGCGCCGAAGATGTAGCCGATGTTGAACGGCTTGCGCACCGGCCGGGACACGTCCGAATACTCGCCGCCCGGCTCCGGCGCGCGCCGCTGCGGCTCGCGCCCGCCCGAGGCGTCGTTGGCCCGCGCCGAGTCCCGCGGGCGCCGGGGGCTCCAGCTCCGGTCGCGGAACGACAGGCAATCGACGGGGATCCGCTCGCCGTACAGGACGATCTCGCCGGTCACGTGCATGGCCTGGTCCCAGTGGCGCCCCTTCCAGAACGGCGCGCACCCGGCCGGGTGCGGATTGGGCTCCATGATCCCCTCGAACACCAGGTCGGACTCGAACTTGCCCGGGTCGGAGTAGGTCATGTGGTACTTCATCAACGGCTCCAGCGCCTTGATGGTGTTGCCGTTGGGCAGGGCGATGTCCCGCAGGTCGCGCGGCCCGGGCGGCATGGCCAGGCCGCTCTCGTTGTACTGATACAGGTGGCTCGCCTCGCTCGCATCCCAGACCCAGGCGCCGCCGTTGCAGATGCCGTGGTCTCCCTGGTTCTTCAGGACCTGGTTGTAGAACCAGCCGCCGATCCTGCGCTCCGGGACGTTGAAGGACGTCCAGAACGTCTCCATCCACCAGGGGTGATCGGCCCCTTCGAAATCGTCGTGAAACGCGTCATCTTCCGGTGTGACCACCCATCCGGTGATGTCGTCGGTATTCGGCATAACCCCTCTCGTGTCCGGAAACCCAGTGCTTGACCGTTCGATTCTAGAGATCAGGGTATCCTAGTCAACGTAGTTATCTCTTTTTTCGCCCACCCGGCCCCCACCCTTGTCGGGGCGGCTCGTTGTGTAGTCTACTTCGTTATCTACGTTAACCAGGAAGAGGTGATGGGAATCGAATCTTTCCAGTACGCCGGCAAACGGGTTCTGGTGGTCGGCGGCGCCAGCGGCATGGGCGCGGCCGTGGCCCGGCTCTGCGCCGGGCTCGGCGCCGACGTCGCCGTCATGGACGTGGCCGAAGTGGACTACCCCGTGGAGCAATCGATCACCGTGGACCTCCGCGACCGCGCCAGCGTGGACGCCGCGGTCGCCGCCCTCACCGCGACCGCGCCCGTGGACGTGATCTTCGCCTGCGCCGGCGTCGCCGACGGCACGCCCGGCCTCATGCTGATCAATTTCATCGCCCAGCGCCACCTGATCGAGTCCATGCTCGACGGCGGGCAACTGCGCGCCGGCGGCGCCGTGGTGATGATCTCCTCCGTCGCGGGGCTGCCGTGGCAGCAGAACCTCGCCCAGGTCATGGATTTCCTCGACACCACCGACTGGGACGGTGCGGCGGCCTGGGTGGAGAACCACGAAGGAACCGACAACTACGGCTTCAGCAAGCAGGCCGTGAACGGCTACGTGGCGCGGCAGGCGTTCCCGTTCCTCGAGCGCGGCGTGCGGATCAACGCGGTGCTGCCGGGCCCGACGGACACGCCACTGGCGCGCGCCAACGCCGACGTGTGGCTCGCCTTCGGCCAGGACTACCGGGAAGCTGCCGGGGTGGAGACACTGGTACCCGAGCAGGTGGCCAACGTCATGGCGTTTCTGGGCAGCGACGCCTCCGCCGGCGTCAACGGCGTCTCGCTGCTGGTGGATCAGGGGCAGATCGGCGCCGGCCTCACCGACGCCTACGAGGCGCCCATGATCAAGGCGATGCTCGGCGTCTCCTAACCGGGCAGGTAGGGCAGCACCTCGGTCTCGAACAAGGTGAGGCTCTGCCAGGCGAGCTCCGGGTCGAGGCCGGCGATGAGCGGCTTGAACGCGAGATAGCCGTCCTCCCGCGCCATGGCCAGGCACTGCTCCGGCGTCACCACCCGGTAGACGCCGGTATCCCGGAGCTCCGCCGGATCCTCCACGTGCCGATAGACGGCGTTCGGCGTGCCCTCGAGCCAGCGGGCATAGTCGTTGTTCTCGTGCAGCGCGTGGGGCGCGATCCGCGCCCAGTCGGCTTCCGGATCGCGGGTGACGTGCAGGAACAGATAGCCGCCGCCGGCCGCGGGCGCCGCCGGCGCCGGCTTGCCCAGCTCCCGCAACGCCTCGGCGTAGTCCTGCATCAGCTCCGGCACCACGGGGCGGAATCCGTCGGCGATGCGCGCCGCCCGTCGCGCCGCGGCCGGCGAGGCACCCCCGAGCGTGAGCAGCGGCCGCGGCCGCTGGGCCGGCCGCGGCAGAATCCGCACGCGGCGGCCATCGAGCTCGAACGCCTCGCCGCTCCAGGCCTTCTTGAGAACATCGATGCCGCGCTCCATCAACGACGGCCGCCGGCGCATGTCCACCCCGAACTGCTGGTATTCCTCCGGCCGGTATCCGGCAATGGCGGTGACCCGCAGCCGTCCCTCGGCAATGAGGTCGAGCACGGCCAGGTCCTCCGCGGCCCGCACCGGGTCGTAGAGCGGCAGCAGCACCAGCACTCCAATCTCCATGCGTCGAGTGCGGGCGGCCGCGGCCGCGGCCATCACCAGCGGTGAGGGCAGATACCCGTCGCTCGAGGCGTGATGCTCCATGAAGCCCACGGAGTGGAAGCCGAGCCGGTCGGCCCATTCGCACTGATCCAGGGCTGCCTGATAGAGCGCCTCCGGCGCTGCGCCGAACTCCGGCGCGCGCATGTCGAATGCCAGGGAAAGTCGCGTCATGTCATCGTCCCCGCAACTCGAGCACGTCGACCACCGCCTCGTCGGGCCGGGTCAGCATGTGGACGACCGCCTCCGCGGTGGTCTCGGGACGGATGCCCGGCCCCGACTCCGCCAGATAGCCTCCCGCCTGCGCCTCCGCGAAGAACGCCTGCGCCCGTTCCGGATCCCAGGAGGACGCCTCGCGGTCCGGCACCTCCACGTGCCCGGAGCGCAGCACGCCGACGCGGATGCCGAACGGCCGCAGCTCGTTCTTGAGCCCCCGGCTCAGGGTCTCCACCGCCGATTTGGTGGCGGCGTAGGTGGCCAGGTAGGGAAACGGCCGGTGCACGGACTCGCTGGAGAAGCTCAGGATGTCGCCACCGCCGGCGGCACGCATGCGGACGATGGCCTCGCGCGTGCAATGGAGCACCCCGAGCACGTTGGTGCCCACCGCGTCCCGAAGCTCAGCGTCAGTGGCGTCACCGACCTTGAAGATGGGAAAGACCGCGGCATTGTTGATCAGGATGTCGAGGCTGCCGAATCCGTCGTCCACGGCCGCGAACGCGCGCCGCACGCTCTCCGGGTCGCTGATGTCGCACGTGACCGGCAACACCTCGCCCTCGAGGCGCCGTGCGGCTTCGCTGAGCCGGGTCTCACGGCGCCCGAGAATGGCCACCCGCACGCCCTGCTCCACGAGCGCGCGGGTGACGTAGTACCCGATTCCCGCATGGCCCCCGGTGACCACCGCGACACGCCCCTCGAGTCGCTCACGCCCCCATGTGTCCGGCATGCTCGCCACTCCCTTCTGAACGAACTTCGATTTACCCGGTTTCGATACTGTATATTATTAAAACGATTCAATGGAACAACGGAGATCGTCATGGCGCAGGGGGTTCCCGAGCAACGGGCCATCATCTCGGGCATCGGCATTTCCCGCATCGGACGCCGTACCGGCATTCCGGGGCTGGAGCTGACCACCGAGTCGGCTCGCGCCGCCATCGCCGATGCGGGCCTGACGCCGGCCGACATCGACGGAATCACCACCATGGGCGACACGCCGCTCGCCGAGACCGAGGCGGCCCTGGCGCTCGAGACGCGGTACCGGGGCGGCGGCTACGACAAGGGCGGTCTGCTCTCTCCGGTGATGCAGGCCTGCTTCGCCGTGGCGTCGGGCGGGGCCCGGCACGTGCTCGTCTACCGTACGGTGCAGATGATGGGGGGCTCCATCGCGCCCTCCGACGACGCCGACGACGAAAAGGCGCGCGAGCGTCCCCGCATCGCCCACGACAGTCCCATGGCGGATGCGCCCACGCTCATGGCCAACCACGCCTACTCGGCGGCGAACTGGCTGGCGATGCACTGTCAGCGCCACATGCACGAGCACGGCACCACCCGGGAGCAGCTCGGGTGGCTCGCGGTGACCAGCCGCCGTTACGCCGGACTGAATCCGCTAGCCGCCTATCGCGAGCCCATCACCCTGGACGACTACCTGAATGCGCGGTGGATCTCCACGCCCTTCGGCCTGCTCGATTGCGACGTCCCGGTGGACGGCTCCATCGCCGTGGTGGTCTCGGCCGCGGATCATGCCGCCGACTGTCCGCATCGGCCGCTCCGCGTTGAGGCCGTCGGTGGCGATGCCCACGGCGGCTGGTACGACCGGCCGGACTACCCGAAGATGGCGTCGGTGGATGCCGCCGCCGAGATGTGGTCGCGCACCGAGCTGACCCCGAGCGATGTGGACATCGCCCAGCTCTACGACGGCTTCACGTTCATCACGCTGGCCTGGCTGGAAGCCCTGGGGCTCTGCGGTGAAGGGCAAGCGGGACCGTTCCTGGAGGGAGGTGAGCGCATCTGGCTCGACGGCGAGCTGCCGCTCAACACCTACGGCGGCCAGCTC
Organism: Pseudomonadota bacterium; assembly: GCA_048621375.1. Taxonomy (GTDB): domain Bacteria; phylum Pseudomonadota; class Gammaproteobacteria; order Pseudomonadales; family Azotimanducaceae; genus UBA7803. The sequence continues at coordinate 11,115 of JBMCWS010000025.1, forward strand.
TCCGCCGGCCGCATGCACGGCTACTGGGTCCTCCACGAGGCCTGCCTGCAGCTGCGCGGCGACGCCGGCGAGCGTCAGGTCGCCCGCCAGCCCGAGGTCGCCGCGGTAGCGGCCGGCGGCGGGCCGTTCGCCGGATGCATGCTGCTCACACGCTGATCCGGGTCGGCCCGCGCCGCGGCGGGCCGGTGCCTACCGGCCCGTGAACTTCGCGTCGCGCTTTTCGAGAAACGCTTTCACGCCTTCCACGTAGTCGGCGCTGGCGCTGGCCTCGTTCTGCAGCTGCGCCTCGAGGTCGAGCTGCTGCTCGAAGGAATTCTCCCAGGTGTTCCAGTACGCCTTGCGGATCAGGCCCAGGGAGCGCGGGCCGTTGGCGAGCCGCTGGGCGAGCTCCATGGCGCCGCGCATCAGCGCGTCGTTGTCGTCGTAGAGGCGGTTCACCATGCCCCACTCGTGGGCCTGCTCCGCGGTGAGCCGGTCGGCGAGCAGCGACAGCTCCATGGCCCGGCCCCAGCCGATGAGGCGCGGCAGCATGAAGGTGGAACCGCCGTCGGGAATGAGGCCAATGCGCGCGAACGCCTGCAGGAAGAACGCGTTCTTCGAGGCGCAGACCATGTCGCCCATCATGGCGAAGCTCATGCCCACGCCGGCGGCGGCGCCGTTCACGGCGGTGACCATGGGCATTTCCAGGTCGCGCAGGGTCATCAGCAACGGATGGTAGGCCCGGCGCAGGTAGTCGCCGGCGCCGCCTTTCGATTTCGCGCCGGCGTCGTCCTGCAGGTTGGCGCCGGCGCAGAAGCCCCGGCCCTCACCGGTGAGCAACAGGCACCGGGCGCCGCTGTCGGGCTTGCGCACTTCGAGCACGGCTTCGAGAAGCTCATCCACCATCTGCTGACCGACGGCGTTCATCACCTCGGGATGATTGAACTTCAGTACTGCGACGTTACCGTCGAACTCGAGAGAAACGCGTTCCATGTAGCCCCCGCTGGTTGTGAAAGAACATGCGATCCGCAACCATACCGCAATGGATCGAGGCGACATAGCGGGAATCGGGCACGCCTGCGCGGGGTGGCATGGCGGATAGCCACGCGCACGGCGACGACGCCGGGCAACACGAGCATCTGGTAGGACGGTCGTTTCTGGTCATCGCCACCTTCATGGTGGTGGAGGTGATCGGCGGGCTCCTAGCCAACTCGCTGACCCTGCTGGCGGACGCCGGGCACATGTTCCTCGACGCCTCGGCGCTGGGCTTTTCCTGGTTCGCCCTGCGACTCTCCCGCCGCGGCCACGATCACAACCTGAGCTACGGCTATCACCGCTATCAGGTGCTGGCCACCTTCATCAACGGCATCACCCTGTTCGCCCTGATCGCCTGGATTCTCCTGGAGGCTTGGGAACGGCTGCACACACCCCAGGGGATGCTGCCCCTTCCTGCTCTGGCGGTGGCCGTCACCGGGCTGGTGGTGAATCTGGTGGCGCTCGGCTGGCTCCACCACGGCCACGACAACGCCACGGTCCGCAGCGCCGCGCTGCACGTGCTGGGGGACGTGCTGGGCTCGGTCGCGGCCATCGTCGCTGCGCTCACCGTCTACTTCACCGGCTGGCTGTACGCCGACCCCCTGCTCGCGCTGGTGATCGTCGTCATCCTCGGCCGCGGCGCCTGGCGGCTGGTGCGCGATTCCGCCCACATTCTGCTGGAGGGCGTGCCCGAGGACATCGACCTGCAGGAGATCCGCGATGCGCTGGTGGCACGGATCCCCCAGGTGCTGGACGTCCATCACATGCACGCCTGGGCACTGACCGCGGAGCGGCCGCTGCTCACCCTGCACGCCACCGTGGAGGAGGACGTCGACCTCTACGGGGTGGTGGCGCGCATCAAGGCCGTGCTGCTCGAGGAGTTCGGCATCGATCATTCCACCATTCAGGTGGAGCACGGGCCCTGTCCGGACGACTAGATAGCATTGGAATAGCGCCATGCCGAATCCCGACCACCCATCCAAGCCGGGCCACAGCGGCTGGAAGCGGCTCGCCAAGGCGACCGAATACTCGCTGCGCGGACTGCGCTCCGCCTGGCGATACGAGGCCGCGTTCCGACAGGAATGCCTCGCCGGCGTGGTTCTCGTGCCCGGCGCCTTCGTCCTGGGGCAGACGCTGGTGCAGACGGCGCTGCTCATCGCCGTCGGCGTGCTGGTGCTGATCACCGAGCTGCTGAACTCGGCCGTAGAGGCCGCCATCGACCGCATGGGCGGCGATCATCACGACCTCGCGGGGCGGGCCAAGGACATGAGCTCCGCCGCGGTGGCGCTGAGCCTGGTGCTGCTGGGGGTGACGTGGGCGCTGGTGGCCCTGCAACGGCTCACCGGCGCCGGCGGGTGAACGGTCAAGCGCCGCGCAGCAATCCGCTCTGCTCGATGCCGTCGAACATGAACTGAACCGCCAGCGCGGCGAGCAGCACGCCGAACACGCGGCTGATGACGTGCAACCCGGTGACGCCGAGGAACCTCTGCAGCCGGGCGGCCAGCAGCAGAGACACGAGAGTCACCAGCATCACCGCCAGGAGCATCAGGATCACCACGCCCTGAGCCAGCAGATCGCCTTCGGCGTTGGCCATGAGCAGGATCGCGGCCCCCATGGCACCCGGGCCGGCGATGAGCGGCGTCGCCAGCGGGAACACGGTGACGTCGGGGCGCCGCGCCGCCTCGAGGGTCTCTTCCTCGGTGGTGGAGGTGCTGCCGGACGGCCGCGCGAACGCCATGTCGATGGCGATGAGCAGCAGCAGAATTCCGCCCGCCACGCGCAGCGCCGCCAGGGAGATGCCCAGGGCGTCGAGCAGCACGTCACCGGCCAGGGCGAACGTCAGCAGAATCCCCGTGGCGATGGCCGTGCCGCGCACCGCCATGCGGCGACGGCTGAGCAGGTCGGCGCCCGGCGTCATGGCCGCGAATACGGGGCCCACGTCCAGCGGCCCGACGGTGGCGAAGAAGGTGGTGAATGCGACCACGGCCGTTTCGATCATGCCAGCCTCAGCGGGCGTGGAAGAGGAGCTCCATGGCACCTTCGCGCAGCAGCGTGCCGCGCACGATCTCCAGACAGGTGAAATCCTCCGCCAGCGTAGTGCGGGAATGGCTGTAGCCGGCGGGCACGCCGTCCGGCCGCGGCCGCACCGCGAGCTGCCCGACGTCGTGGATCCCGTACTGCAGCGCCGGATTCGCGCCGCCTCGGGACAGCGCGGGCGCCGACGCCTTGAAGGCGCCGAAGCCGTGGCCCACCGTGCCGGCGTGCAGGTAGGGCGCGAGGGCCGCGCTGAAAGCACGGACCCCCGCAGGGGGCAGATGGTTCAGAAAGTCCCACAGCAGGCAGACGTCGAAGCGCGTGTCATCCGCATAATGGCACAGCTCGCCGAACAGATGGGCGAAATGGCGCTCCGGCTCCTCCTCCGGCCACTCCCGCAGGTCGGGCGCCTCGAACAGGTCGGCAAAGTGAATGCGGCAGCGGAACCCGGAGAAGAACGCCACGGTTTCCGGCACCCCCGCACCCACGTCGAGCACCGTGAGACGTTGCCCTTCGTCGATGCCCTCGAACAGGTGCGGCAGCAGCAGAGTCTGACGCAGCTCCACCCCGCCGCCATACTCCCGCGGCCCGTCCGTTGCCTTCATTCGCTCCTGCTTCAGCCTTTACCGGAGGTGCCCGAGGCTTCGCTGGTCTTGGTCTCCTCCACGGCGGCCGGTTTACCCGAAGCCGCGTCGCTCTTGCCGGACGGCACGGACTTGGGCGTCTGCGGAGACCCGCCGCGCTCGGCGCCCGCGGGATCCATGTCGATACTGCCCTTGAACTTGGCGCCGTCCTCGAGGGTCACCCGCGGGCCGACGATGTTGCCCTGCACCCGGCCGGTCTTGGTGACGATCACCTTCTCCTGGCCGAGGATGTCGCCTTTCACCTCACCGTCGATGCGCACCACGTTGGCCGCCAGGTTGGCGTTCACCTGCCCGGACTGCCCCACGGTGAGATCGTTGTTCTTGAGATGGATGGTGCCATCCACCTGGCCTTCCACTACCAGGCTTTCCTCGCCGGTGATGTCCCCCTGGATCCGGATGGTCTTTCCGATGATGGCGATGCCCCGGGACGCCGGCTCCGGAGAGGGCGAACGCGGGCGATTCTCCGAGGCTGCGCTGGGCGGCGGCGGCTCCGGAGCGGCGGGGGTTTCATTATCCTTACGTTTATCGAACATGGACATGCTTGACTTTCCCAACGGCAAATGGCGGCTGCCGATACTATCCCCTTTCGCCGGTCAGGAACACCATCGGCCGGCGAAGATGTGACCGACTGAGGCAATTGCCTGCCGCGACAGGACCGACCGCTACTGACGGACGTCAATGCGCCGCTACCGGGCCCCCGGTACCTTTTCACCCTACTTTTCGATTCCCGGCACTCTCCCCCTACCCCAACGGCCGGGCTATGGCGATGGAGCCCCCGCTTCATCGCCTTTTTTTTGTCCGCCCCCCTCCACCGTGAACTGCAGATCCGCCCCGGTGGACTCGCTGCCCGACTCGGTGACGAATTTCCAGTTCCGCGAGATGTCGTAGCGCATCTTCAGCACCGAGGCGGGGTTGAACAGCCCCACGCCGTAGCTGACGTAGAGCTTCGGGGACAGATACTTGCCGGCCACCAGCACCGCCTCCTCGGGGTCGCTGGGGGCGCCCGCTTCCTCGCTGCCGGTCTCCACGGTCAGCGCGTCCACCCCCAGGCGCTCGCCGATGTTGCCGGCCAGGAAATCGCCGCCCCGCAGCCCCAGGGACAGGGCCGCCTGGGCCAGCGCCGAGCTGTCACCGCCCGGCGCTTCCTCCAGGGAACGCCCGAGCACCAGGTACGAGAGCTGTTCCTGCTCGCTCATGGGCGGCTCGGAGAACAGCTCGAACTCCGGGGACTGCACCGTGCCCTGAACGTCTGCGCCCACCACGATGCCTTCCTCCGGCCGGCGCACCGCGCGCACGTCCAGGGCCGGCTCGGTCACCGGGCCGCCGGCGAAATACACCCGGCCGCGCTCGATCACCAGCCCCTGGCCGTAAGCCCGGTACTCACCGTCGACGATGTCGATGGCGCCGCTGGCGGTCACCGGGGTGTCGGGCTCCTGGCGCACCACCACCTCGCCTGCGAACCCCGCGTCGAGCCCGAAGCCGGAGAAGGTCACGTCATCGCCGAGCACCACCCGGACTTCGGCATGAAAAGGGCGCCCCGGCAGCGGCGGGCCCGCGTCCTCTTCCGCCGCCGGCGTCACCAGCACCTGATCCCCGGAGACCGTCACCGCCGACGGAGAGCGCGCCCCGGGGGTGATGCGCGCCTCGTCCACCCGGACGACGCCCCCCAGATCGACCCGGGTCTCGTCCGCCTCGAGGGCGAGGTCCGGCGACGCGACGATGCGCGCCTCGTCGTTGGCGACCACGAGAAATTCCTCGCCGTCGATCCGGAAGTCCGCCGTGGGCACGTCGCCGGGCAGGCTCATGGTGCCGGTGAGGCCCAGGCGGCCGCCCCCGGACTCGGCCCGAACTTCCAGGCCCAGCCCGTCCGCGCCGCGCCCGGCGAGCACCACCTCCACCGCCGAGAGCGTCAATCCCGCCCGCGGCACCTCGGCGGCCCCGCCGCGCAGCGCCACCTCGCCGCCCAGCCGCGGCGCGCCCAGGGTACCGCCGAGGTCCAGGGCCCCGGAGACGCGCCCCTGCACCGCCTCCACCTCCGGCAGCAGGGCCCCGGCGAAGCTCAAATCCGGCAGATCCACGGCGACCCGCCCCGAAAGTGGTCGCTCACTCCACGCCTCCGCCGCGGCGGGCTCGCTGGCGGCCTGCAGGCGCAACCGGCCCTGCTCGGTGACCAGATCGGCTTGCGCACCGTAGGCGTCGCCATCCACGGACAGCGACAGCCGGCTCGGCGCCAGGCCCAGGGCGGCGGTCTCGGCGGCCGCGGCGGCATCGCCGGCTTCCGGGAGCGGCCATGCCAGCTCGCCCGCGGTGGTCGCGAGCACCACCCGCGCCGTTGGGGAACCATCCGGCGCCAGACGCGCGGTGGCCGACGCGGACGCGGCGCCGCTGAGCTCGACCCCCTCCGGGAGCATTGGTGCGAAGTAAGCGAACGCCAACTCATCGAGCTCGAAGGCGGCACGAGTGCCCTCATCGTCGCGGCGGGCCTCGAGGCACAGGCGAGCCTCCGAGCTGTGCCAGCAGTGCCGGTCGAGGCTCGCGCGCTCGGCGTCCAAGTAGCCCTCCGCGTCCGCCGCCAGCCGCCACGCCTCGAGCACGTCCGGCGCGAGCTGCGCCTCGGTCAGCCGGAAGCGCCACGCCGGACGGTCACCCCACGGGTCCGCCACCGCGCCGGCGAGCGCGAGCTCGGCGCTGCCCGGCTCCGCGCGCAGCGCCACGCTGACCCGGTGCTCCGCCGCCGTTCCCCCGGCATCCAGCGTCAACGCCTCGATGCTCGTGCCGGCCACGGCGCCGTCCCGGGCCACCAGCTCGACGGCGGAACGCTCGGCCCCCGCCAGATCCACGTCCGCCCGCAAGCGAAGCTCGCCGAGGCGGTGCTCGCCGTAGCCGAGATCGTCGCCGTCGAGACGCGCGGTGCCCTGGAGGCGCGGATAGGTCCCGGCCACGGAACCGGAACCGGAGAGCCGCCCCGCCAGCCCGGGCGCCAGCGCCGACAGGTCCTCGCTGTCGAGCCGCCAGCGGACGTCCGTGATCGCGCCCACGCGGCCGCTGGCCTCCAGCTCGCTGGCGCCGAGCGCCACGGTCAGCGCATCGATCCGGGCATCGTGCCCGGCGTCGCCGCCGCCCCGGTAATGCCCCTCCGCCACCAGCGACAGGGGCTGCTCGCGCAACCGCCCCTGCGCCCGCACGCGCTCCATCACCACGCTGGTGCGCCCGTCCCGAATCCGCGCGTTGGCCCGGACCTCGGCGCCGATGTCGCCCGGCCAGTCCTCCACCAGCACCGCGGGATCCAGGCCCTCGGCGTCGACCCGCAAAGCCGCGCTGACGTCGTCCGCCCAGGCGGCATCCACGCGGGCCTCGAACCGCCCTTCCGCCGCCCGCCCCTGCAGATCCGCCGTCGCCGCCTCCCGGCTGCCCCGGGCGGACAGCGTCAACGCCAGCGGCGGAACGGCGCCGCGCTGCACCTCGAGGTCGGCGTCGAAGCGATAGTCGTCCAGTGAGCCGTCGACCGTGATCCGCCCTTGTGGCGTGATCAACACCGGCTCGTCCCCCGCGAGCGGCCAGCGCAGATCCCGCCAGCTCAGGGCCAGATCCGCTGCCGGCGTCGGCGCCAGGGTCACCCGCCCGCCGCCGGTGAGCGCCCCCGGCCCCTGCGGCTGACGCGCTTCCAGGGTGTCGACCACCACCTGATCCCCTTCCACGCGGCCGCGCAGCCGCGCCTCGAACCGCCCCTGCTCCGGTTCCTCCAGGGTGCCGCGGGCGGCCACCGCCAGCGCGGTGAGGGGGCCGTCGGCCTCGGCATCGAGGGTCACGGTGGCTTCGGGCAGAGTGGCGCTGGCCGCCTGCAGTTGCAGCGCGCGCACCTCGAGCGCCGCATCCAGGGCGGGTGTCGCATCCGGCGTGAGCAGGTCGCGGACCGTCGCCGCGAGCCTCAGGTTGTAGGGCGCGGCGATATCCTGCCGTACCTGCAGCGCGGTCAGGCTGCCGCCGAGCCGGGTGGTGCCGCGCAGCGGGGCGTAGTCCGGCACCTGCAGCCGCCATCGGGCGCGGGCGTCGAGTGGGTAATGCCCCGCCGCGGTGAGCCGGAGCTCGGCGTGCGCCGAGAGCTCCCGACCGTCCACCTCGAGCCGCTCCACCACCAGCCGGGAATCCGCGAACGCAGCGGCGGCCCGTACCCGGTGCACGATCACCGGCGCCTGCTCCGGCGCCGTCCAAGCCCGCACGTCGGTGATCTCGAGGTGCTCGACCACCACGTTCACCGGCAGCTCCAGGCGTTCCGGCAGCGCGAGCGGCTCCTCCGGCTGCTCCTCCGGCGGCGGTTCCTCGGGCCGGGCGCGGTATCGCACCCCGTCCGCCGTCAGCGCCTGGACGCGCAGCTCGCCCCGCAGCAGCTCGCCCGGGCGCCAGCGCAGCACCAGCCGATCCACGGCAGCATCCATGGCCTCGGTGCGAACCGCCACCTCGTGCAGGATCACTTCGTCCGCCAGACGGCCGCTGCTGGCGCCGATGCGGGTGCCGTCGGGCATGAAGCCCTGGGCCTGGCGGAGCGCGAACCGCGTCCCGGACTCGGTGCCCACCAGCCAGGCGCCGGCCACCAGCACCACCAGCACCAGCGCGCCCACCACCACCGCCGCCATGAGCAGCGCGCGCTTCACAGGCGCCGGCCGATGGTGATGTGCAGGCGCACCGCATCCGGGTGGTCGAACGGATGGGCCAGATCGACACTGACCACGCCGATGGGCGAGCGCCAGCGAAAGCCCGCGCCGGCGCCCGTCTTCAGCTCCGGAGAGCCGTCGAAGGCATCGCCGACATCCACGAACACGGCGCCACCGTAGTTGCCGTGGAAGAAGCGCTCGAGCTCCAGACTGGCGGCGATCAGCCGCTCGCCCCCGAGCACATCGCCGGCGGCGTTCTCTTCACCGAGGCTCCGGTAGCCGTACCCGCGCACGCTGCGGTCGCCGCCGGCGAAGAAACGCTGGGAGGGCGGCAGCCGCTGGAACTCGCTGGTCCACAACATGCCGGCCTCGGCGCGCAGCAGCAGCCGGGTGTCGGCGGCGATCCCCCGCACCCAGTGCGCGGTCATGGTGTAGCGGGTGAACGAGACGTCCGACAGCAGCGACTTCACGCCGGCGCGCAGATCCGCGCGTACGCTGTAGCCCCGGGTAGGGTACTGGAGATCGTTGGCCCGCTCCCGGCTCAGAGTAACGCCCGGGAAGACGACGTCGGTCTCGCGCTGCGGCTCCCCGGCGAAGTCGAACTGCTCGCGCTGCGCGCGGACGTAGAGCTGCCGGCGGAACCCGAGCCAGCTCACCACGTGACTGGCGCCGATCTCGAAGCGGTCCGTGTCCGCGTCGCCGATCTCCTCCTGGCGCGCCGACGCAAAAAAGCTGAGGCTGTCGGTAGCGACGTTGCGGATGGGGATCTCGTAGCGCGTCCCCACCGCCTGCTCCACCTCGGAGATCTGCACGTTGGCGCGAAAGCGGTGGCCCAAGGCGTTGACGTGGCGCACCAGCACGCCGAGCCCGAGCCGCGGCCCGGTATCGGTGCCGTAGCCCATGCTCACCGTGTAGCGCCGTGGCGCGGCGGGCCGGGTGACCACCTCCACGGGGACACGCTGGTCGGGCCCCGCGCGATCCGGCTCCGCGTTCACCTCCACGCGGCCGAAGTAATCCGTCTCGCTCAGGGTCCGCTGCAGGTCCAGCAGCCGCGCCACGTCGTACGGCTCGCCGGGAGCGATCTCGACGAAGCGCTCCATCAGCCGGGGTTGCAGCACGCTCTGGCGAATCGACACCTCCCCGAAGTAGTACCGGGGACCGGTGTCGAGCACCAGCTCGATGTCGGCGTGCAGACGGTCGGGCTGGACCAGCATGCGGCTGGACTGCCAGGCGGCATCGAGAAAGCCGTGCTCGTAAGCGGCGTCGAAAATCGCCTGCTTGGCGCGCTCGTAGCGCTGGTGCACCAAGCGCTGGCCCGGCTCGAGATCCGCGGTCTCCAGCGCCCGGCGCACCGCCGGAAATTCCGCGCCTTCTCCAACCGCGCGAATGGTCAGGCGGCGCAGCCGCGCCGGCTCGCCGGGGTCCACGCGGTACGTTGCCCGGAAGCCGCCGTCGCTCGCTTTCAGCTCACTGGAGATGCGGGGCCGGTAATAGCCGAACGGCCGCAGCGCCTCGCGGATCTGCTCCGGCGCGAGCCGATGCAGGCGCCGGACCTCGGAAGCCGCGACTTCGCCTTCGTCCTCGACGTCGCGAATCGACAGGAACTGCCGCGCATTCTGCAGCAGCGGCCCCTCGAGGCCGGCGATCTCCACGGCGACGGCGGCCGCGGCCGCCGTCGCGGGCGCGACCGCCGCAACCAGAACGCCCCCCAGCAGCAGCGCGAGCCCCCCCACCCGAAACCGGGGGAAGCTCCGCAGCGCCCGCCCGCGGCCCTTCATCAGCCGGGAAAGTCACCCCATGGCGCCGCCGCGGGGAATCCGTGGGCCGAACCTCCCCGGGTCCGGCTCATCGTTGCGTTTCACTGCCGCCGTTCGTCTCGCTGCCCACAGCGTCCTGGAATTCCTGCGGATCGACCTGGCCATCGCCGTCCGCATCCACCTCGTCGAATTCCTGGCCCTGCGCGACGTCGGGCTGCCACTCCTCTTCGCCGATGACGCCGTCGGAGTTCGTGTCCAGCGCGGCGAACTCGGTGCTCTCTGTGGGCTCCTGGCTCGAGCCGGCCATGTCGCCGCTCTCGGTGCTCTGGGTGCCCGTGGTCTCGGTATCGGATGCGACCCCTTCGTCCTGGGTCGTATCACCAGCCATGCTGCCGGTGTCTTCCTGCATCCCGGTGGTGCCGCTGGTGTCATCCATACCTTCGGTACCCGTGGTCTGCTCCTGCTCTCCGCCGGCAGGCTCGTCGTACGTGTACTCCTCTCCTCCGGCGGCATCCGTGCCTTCCGTGCCTCCGGTACCCGGTCCCTCCTGACCGCAACCGATGAGGCCGGCCGTGGCGAGAAAAACGCTCGCCGCTGTCACGTGTCTGAGTTTCATGTATCGCTCCACTGTTGCCAGTTTCCCGTTGACGGCTTCACCGCGGCCGTCCCCGGCCGGGTGTCACGCGCAAAGTGCAATTCTGCAATCTGCACGTTGCAAGCCACGTGCCAGCGGAGCAGCGCCGCTTTCAGCCCAGCAGCTCGTTGGCCCGGTCGATCAGCGGCGTCATGGCCTCCTTGGTCGTCTCCCACACCGGATCGTGACGCTTGCCACGCCGGTGCAGGCTCAGGTTGAACCCGGTGATGATGGCGAACTTGTAGGCCGCCAGGGCGCGGAACCATTTCAGGTCCGGGAGCGGCGCGCCCCACGCGTCGCTGTACAGCGACACCAGGGTGTCGGGGTCGAGGAACATGGTCCGGCGTCCGGCCTCGGTGGGCCAGGCGTCCGGGTCGCTGAAAGTCGCGATCCAGCCGACGTCGTTCAAGGTGGCGCCGATGCCCGTGAGCTCCCAGTCGATGACGGCCTTGAGATTGCCGTCCTTCGAGCAGAACAGGTTCGCGGTCTGGAAATCGCCGTGGAAGATGCCCACGGGCGCGTCCGCCGGCAGCTGGTCGAGGAGCTTCTGCCGCACCGCCGGCACGTCCCGCAGCCGCTCTGGCTCGGCGGCCCGCTCATGGAATCGATCCCAGCGGGTGACGTCGTCCTCGAACGGCACCGCCTCCCCCAGGTAGCTGGCCCGGGCCGGGTCCACCTTGTGCACCTCGGCGAGCGCCGTCATGGCCTGGCGCCCCAGATCCAGCAGCTGCGACTCCGAGAGGTCGTTGCCCCACTCGCCTTCCCCCAGGCGCAGCACGTCACCCTCGAGCCAGGGTACGACGAAATACGGCGAGCCGAACCACGCCAGATCGTCACCGGACCACTGCACGGAGCAATGGGGAACGCCGGTGCCGTCCAGAGCATTCAGCACCGCCACCTGGCGCAGCACGTCGGCGGTGCCCCGCCAGTTGACGTTCGGCGGTGGCAGCCGAATGAACCAGGAGTCCACCGACCCCGCCGATTCCACGCGAAACCCGTAGGCGAACCCGGCGTGCCCCGGCATCTGCACCACGTCGAACACCCGCGCATCCGGGTCGGCGTATTTCTCCCGGCAGAACGGCACCAGGCGCTCTGCAAGCTCTTCGAGTTCCATCGATTCGATCACCCTCTCCGGCCCGGACGGCGTCCGGTGCGTTTCTCTTTCCCGTCATGGTACCGCCCGCGCGCAGCGCCGGGAAATCCGGCCGGCGCTCATGCTGCTCTGCAACACTCCGTTACAAAAATCTTCCTGACAAACCCTTGTCGACCACCGGCAAAGCCGTAGAATGCGCGCCGTCTCATCGGGTTGCGCACTGCAACACGATGACCGAACAGGCGTGGCGCGGTCTCTCTCTCCCCTTCCTCCCTAGCCGCGAAGACAGCGCTCCGGCGCTGTCGCCACGCCTCCTTTACTTCCCTTGCCGACCCTCGCGCAGGCGGCACCCGAGCCGTACCTGGACAAGCCGACGAGGGGTTGTACAATCCGTACGGGTTCTGTACTGGTCAGCAATGTGGACGCCGACGACGACCTGTACCGCATAGGCACCATCGCCAGCATCACCGGCATCGCCGTGGAGCGGCTGCGCGCCTGGGAACGGCGCTATGGCCTGGAACCCGCCCACAAGGCCGGCAAGACCCGCTTCTACAGCCGCGACCAGCTCGAGCGCCTCACCCTCTTCAAACGCCTGATCGACCAGGGACACCCGATCAGCACGCTGGTGGACCTCACCGACGAGCAGCTCGAGGAACGGGCGAGCCGGGGCCGCCAGGTGCGTCTGCAGCCGGCCAGAGCGGGGCTCATCGGCGCCAACCTGCTGGTGCTCGAGCAACAGCAGAGCGAGGCCAGCCGCCTGGACGTCCACGCCCGCTGGGCCAACCTCGACGCCTTCGTGAACGACCGCACCGGCACCGACGTTCTGGAAGTGGTGGTGGCCCAGCTACCGGTGCTGCTGACCACCGCCATCGACCGGATCGCGCGGAGACAACCCGGCGCGCGGATCATCGCCATCTATCAGTTCGCCACGCCCGGGCACCTGGCGGCGGTGCAGGAGCTCGGCGTGCCGACCCTGAAATGGCCCTGCGCCTGGGAGGAAATCGAGCACGCCGCCGCGGCCACGGCGGGTCTGCCGCTGCGGGCGGCCCGGGCCGCCGGACGCCGCTTCACCGACGAGGAGCTCATCGCCATCGCCGCCAGCTCCGCCGACGGCCACGGCTGCCCCGGCCACCTGGTGGAGCTCATCAGCAGCCTCAACGCGTTCGCCGAGTTCAGCCTGGCCTGTGCCGACGAAACCGCCGGCGAGGACGACGACCCGGGGAGGGCCGCCCTGTACGAGCGGGTCCACACCGACGCGACCCAGGCCCGGGCGCAGCTCGAACTCGCCCTCGACGCCATGGTGGAAGCCGAGGAGCTGCTGGCGCGCCCTAACTGAACAAAGCCTGTACAATGCCCGGAAAAAGGTGTTGACACACGCTTTGTACTGTACATAATGAAGCCATACAGGGTTTCAGGCGTGCGCAACTTCATGCAGTCCTCCCTTTCAAGTGTCCTTCCCCCAGAAGAGGAAGTTGCACTCAGAAGCAGTCCCTTCTGACACGCCTTTTTTATCCGCCCGCCACAGCGGGCCCCAGCGGCGCCTTCGGGCGCCGCTTGCGTTATGGAGCGGGACACATGGGGCAGTCTCCCGGATACCGGACGTGGCGCGGCTGCGCGGCCGTCGCCATCACCGCGCTGCTCGCCGGGTGCGGCGAGCGGTCGCTCCCCGTCACCACGGTGCTCAACTACGATCGCTGCCAGGGGCTCGAAGCAGGCCTCACCCTGGTGGACTATGCCGCGGTGGCCGGCATTCGCGGCGACCGGCTGCTCGACGCCGGCGACGCCGGGAACGCCACGGCGGAAGATGATGAATTGCTGCTGCTCGCCGTCTCCCGGGGACGGCAACCCACTCCAGGGTACGGGTTCGAGCTGGAGGGGGCCCGGCGCCGGGACGGCACGGCCGTCGTGGCGGTTCGCTGGCGCACCCCGGAGTCCGGCGCCGTGCTGCCCGAGGTGGTCACCCACCCCTGCCTGGTAGTCGGCGTCGAGCCGGAAGGGCTGCAGCGGATCGTGGTGCGCGACCAGACCGGCGACATGATCGGGGCGCTGGAACTCTGAATGGGTTCGATGTTCGCGGTCCGCTTTCCGCCGGAGGCGCACTTCGGCATCCCGACCTCGATCTGAGACTGTCAAAAAATTCGTGTTCGATCGCCGGTGGTGCGGTGGCCAGGGCGCCAGAAACGGCCGAGCTTCATGATATCCAAGTGCAGCAGGTCCCCCCGATGGAGGCACCATTCCGGTCGACGTTTTCACCCCCGGATTACGGAAGGTCGCTCCTGCTGACGGCGGATAGCTGACAGCCGACAGCGAAACTCACCCGGAAAGCAGTTCCAGGGCCGCCGCCGCACGCTGCTGCACGCTGTTCTTGTACCCCTCCAGGTCCATGTCCCGATTCTCGCCCATGGCGCCCACCAGGTAGCGCTTGTAGACCCCCTGACCGATGGCCGCCAGCCGCCAGTGCGAGAATGCGCGGTAATAGTTGATGCCGGAAAGGTCGCGCCCCGTCGCCGCCTCGTAGCGGGCGCGCAGCGCGTCGCGGTCGGGGAACCCGCCCACGCCGGTGGGGGCGGCATCCGCCCCCTCCTCGCCGGGGGCGATCCAGGAGTTCAGCAGGTAGCCCACGTCCGCCAGCGGGTCACCCAGCGTGCACAGTTCCCAGTCGAGCACCGCCCGAATGCGCCCGTCACCGACGATCATGTTGCCCAGGCGATAGTCGCCGTGCACGATGGAGGCACCTTCCTGCTCCGGCATACGCTCCTCGAGCAGCCGGGACGTCTCCTCCATTTCCGGGATCTCGTGGGTCTTCGACGCTGCCCACTGCTTGTTCCAGCGCTTGAGCTGCCGGGCGAGATAGGCCTCCTTGCGTCCGAGATCGCCGAGACCCACGTCGTCGGGATCGATGAGGTGCAGGCGCGCGAGAACGTCGATGACGTCCAGACCGAGCCGGTGTCGATCCGCCTCCGGCACCGGGCGGGCAGCTTCGGCGTCGTGGAGCACGGCGCCGGGCACGTAGCCCATGACGTAGAACGGGGCACCGTTGACTTCGGAATCGGCGCAGAGGCCGTAAACCGGTGCCACGGGCACGTCGCTTTCGGCCAGAGCGGATACGATCCGGTGCTCACGCCCCATGTCGTGGGCGCTCTCGAGCACGTGCCCCAGCGGCGGCCGGCGCAGCACGTAGGCGTCGCCCTTCTGATCCACGAAGCGGTAGGTGAGGTTCGAATGCCCCCCGGCGATGAGCGTGAATTCCAGCGGCGGCCGAAGGTCCGGGATACGCTCGCTCACCCAGCGCGTGACCCCTTCCTCGTTGATGCCTTCGACTGCCATCGGCCCTCCCGGTGCATGATTTCGAGAAACGGCGACTTTACCCAATCGGCACCCGAGTTGTCAGGGGCAGCCGTGCGCCCCCGGGCGTGGCGGCTTCGATCTGCTACGCTGTGCGCGTCCGATCGGAGACCGATCACATGCGCGTCAACTGGCCTTTCAACCGCGCCGGGACTCCCACCATCGTCCGGGCCGAAGGCGCCGAGCTCGTCACCGCCGAAGGACGCCGGCTGCTCGATGCCGCGGGCGGCGCCATCGTCGCCAACATCGGCCACGGGCGCCGGCGGGTGGCGGAGCGCGTGGCCGAGGTGACGGCGGAATGCACCTACGTGGTGCCGCCCTGGGTCACACCCTCCCGCCGCGCTCTGGTGGAGACGCTGGCGCGGGGCTGGCTGCCGGAACGGCTCGGCCGCATCCACGTCACCTCCGGCGGCTCCGAAGCGGTGGAAGCGGCGGTGAAGATCGCGCTGCAATACCAGGCCGCCCTGGGACGGCCCCAGCGGCACAAGATCGTCGCCCGCAGCGTCTCGTACCACGGCACCACGGTGACCACCACCGCCCTGTCCGGCCACGCGGCCCGCAAACGCGGGCTCGAGCACACCCTGGTCACGTATCCCCGTGCGCCGACGCCGTACCCGCTGCGCTGCCCGCTCGGCGCCCATCACCCCGACGCCGGACGCCACTACGTCGAGGCACTTCGCGCCACCATCGAAGCCGAGGGGCCCGAGCAGGTGGCGGCCGTCATCGCCGAGCCCATCGTCGGCTCGAGCGGCGGCGCCCTGATCCCCCCCGACGACTACTGGCCGGCGGTACGGCGGCTGTGCGACAACCACGGCATCGTGCTGATCTTCGACGAGGTCATGACCGGGTTCGGCCGCACCGGCACACCGTTCGCGTTCCAGCACTGGAACGTGGAGCCCGACGTGCTGGTGGCGGGCAAGGGGTTGGCGGGCGGTTATGCGCCCATCGGTGGCGTGTACGCCTCCGAGGCGGTGGGCGCGGCCCTGGAGCAGGCCGGCATGAACGTCATGTTCCACACCTTCGGCGCCCACCCGGCCGCCTGCGCCGCCGCCGTCGAGGTGCTCCGCATTCTCGAGGAGGAAGACCTGGTGGCGCGCGCGGCCCGCCAGGGCGCCGCGGCGGCCGCGGCGCTGCGCGATGCCTTCGCCGGACACCCCCACGTGGCGGAAGTGCGCGGGCGCGGGCTGCTGCTGGCCATCGAGGTGGTCCGCGACCGCGAGACCCTCGCGCCGTATCCGGAAACGGACAATGTCACCGGCCGCATCGTCGGCCGCGCCCTCGAGGACGGGGTGTTCTTCTACGGCGGCGGCACCGGCGCGGTTCGGGACATCGTCTGCATGGGGCCGCCGTTCATCATCGACGACGCCCAGATCGAGCGCATGGTGGGCGTGCTGCGCGCGGCGGTGGACCACGTCACCGCCGGCCCCCGGCGGTCTCAGTCGAAGTAGGCGGGCAGCTCCGGCCGGGCCCGGTGCGCGGCCAGCGCCTCGATGTCCGCGGCCAGGGTACGTCCGGGGGACAGCTCCGGCAGCGCGTCGAGCGGAAAGAACGCCGCGGCGGTGGTCTCCAGCGCCGTCCTCGCCGCGCCCCCCTCGAGCGCGCAGAGAAAGAACAGCTTGTAGATCCGCTCGAGCCGCGGCGGCCGGTACGGATGCAGGTGGCGATCCTTGAGCGCGATGAGCTTCTCCGCGCGCACCCGGAACCCGGATTCCTCGAGGACCTCGCGTTCCACGCTCTCCCGGGGCGAGTCGTGCT
>JBMCWS010000026.1:0-27547 GCA_048621375.1 Pseudomonadota bacterium
GGTCAGGTGCCGAGCCTGTGCCTCGGAGAGGTGCGGGTTCTCGGTCTGCATGCGCTCGTACGCCTCTTCCAGGGTGGGATAGCGCCGGGGCATGCGTCCCGACAACTTGCGCAGATCGTCCACCCACAGGTGCAGCCGCTCCGCCACCGGCTGCTCGATGCGCTGCTTCACGATTTCCGGCGGCGGGCCCATGCCTTCGATGGCCACCAGCTTGTCCACGGTGTCGGGGAACAACCCGGCGTAGAGGAGCGAGATCGACCCGCCCAGTGAATGCCCGATGATGGTCACCGGGTTGTGGTCGATCTGGTGGATGAGCTGGGCGATGTCGTAGACGTAGTCCACCTGATGGTAGCTGCCGCCGATCATCCACTGGGAATCGCCGTGCCCCCGCAGATCGGGGGCGATGACGTGGTAGTCGTCGCGGAACGCCTGGGCCACCCAGTCCCAGTTGCGGCAGTGGTCGCGGCCGCCGTGCACCAGGACCATGAGCGGGGCCTCGGGATTGCCCCAATCCACGTAGTGCAGCCGCAGCCGCTGGGAGAAATAGATGTGAGAGGTCGGTCCTTCCATTCGTGGTGTCCCGGAGTGCTCGTTCCCGGGACGAGTATACCCGAGCCAAGGCTCCCGGGGGCCGCCGCTTCCCCCGGCCGCATCGATCACGTATGGTCCCGCCCGTTCGCACCTTGCGGGGGAGATTGCTCATGCTCTTGTCGCTTCACGTGGCGCTCGCGTATCTGACCGTCGCCGGATTCGTGATCCGCGGTATCTGGGCGCTCACCGACTCGCCGATGCGGCGGGAGAAGTGGGTGCGCATCGTGCCCCACGTGGTGGACACGCTGCTGCTGCTGGCGGGAGTGGGCCTGGCCTACCGCTTGAGCGTATCCCCCGTCTCGGGCTGGCTCGGCGCCAAGCTGCTGGGGCTGCTGGCCTACATCGGCTTCGGGGTGCTCACCATGCGCGCCTCCGCCCGACCGCTGCAGCTCGTCGGGTTCGCGGGCGCGCTGATCGCGGTGGGCTACGTGTTCGCGGTGGCGTATTCGCGCTCGGCCTGGCCCTTCTGACGGCCTGACGACGGGAGCGACTCCGGCCCGTGCGGAATCGCCCCCCGCGGGTCACCCCAGGGTCCGGCCGATGAGCTCCTTCATGATCTCGTTGGTGCCGCCGTAGATCTTCTGCACCCGGGCGTCGGCGTACATTCGCGAGATCTCGTATTCGTCCATGTAACCGGCGCCGCCGTGGAGCTGCAGACACTCGTCGATGATCTCGCACTGCTTCTGGGTGCACCAGTACTTGGCCATGGAAGCCGTGGCGGCATCCAGTCGACCGTCGAGCAGCCACATGACGCACTGATCCACGAAGGTCCGCGCGATCAGCGCCTCGGTCTTGCACTCGGCGAGCTTGAAGCGGGTGTTCTGAAAATCGAGCACCCGTTGTCCGAAGGCCTTGCGCTCCTGCACGAAGTCGAGCGTCAGCTCGATGGCCCGCTCGAGGGAGACCACCGCCGCCTGGGCGATGTTCAGACGCTCCTCGGGCAGTTGCTTCATGAGCTGGCCGAAGCCCTTGCCTTCCTCGCCACCGAGGAGGTTGGCGGCGGGCACCCGGCAGTCGTCGAAGAACAGCTCCGATGTGTCGGCCGCCTTCTGGCCGAGCTTCTCGAGATTCCGGCCGCGCTCGAAACCGGGGCAGTTCTCCGTCTCGACCACCACCAGAGAAATGCCCTTGGCGCCCTGATTCGGATCGGTCTTCGCGACCACCACCACCAGGTCGGCGTGCTGCCCGTTGGTGATGTAGGTTTTGGCGCCGTTGATGACGTAGTCGTCGCCGTCGCGTATTGCGGTGGTTCGCACCGCCTGCAGATCCGAGCCGGTGTTGGGCTCGGTCATGGCGATGGCGCCCACCAGCTCGCCGGTGGCCATCTTCGGCAGCCAGCGCCGGCGTTGCTCCTCGGTGCCGTAGTGCAGGATGTACGGGGCCACGATGGTACTGTGCACCTGGTTGCCGAACCCACCGACGCCGGCGCGGTGCATTTCTTCCATGATCACGGTCTCGTGGCGGAAATCGCCGCCGCCGCCTCCGTATTCGGCGGGGATCTCCGCGCAAAGCAGCCCGGCCTCGCCGGCCTTGTTCCAGGCATCGCGATCCACCTTGCCCTGGGCGATCCAGCGTTCGTTCAATGGCGCGAACTCCGTCTGGAAGAATTTGCCCGCGGCGTCCTGGAGGATTCTCAGCTCGTCGTCGAGCCAGGGGGATTGATAGTTCTCGTACAGCATTCCTCGGTCGTTCCTGCTCTAGGGCAGTCCCGCATGGGGATACGGAGCCTGCCAGACTTCGATTCGTCCGGACTTCTTCTCGCGGCACAGGTCGGGGTCGGAAGAAGCGGCCGTGAGGATGTGGAGCGTGCGTCCGTCCTCGCCGCCTAGCATGCACGCGAATGCGCTCTGGTCCAAGGGGACGCGGTGGGTGACTTCGCCGCCGGCCACCTGGCGCAGGCATTCGTTGCTCGACGGGGAGGCGAGCCAGATGCCGCCGGCGTCGTCAAGGCAGATGCCGTCGGGCACGGCACCTTCGGGTTGTTCCGCGAACGTGCGGCGATTGGCCAGGTCGCCGTTCGTGGCGATGTCGAATGCGGTCAGACACCGGGCGCCGGATTCGGCGACGATCAGCGTCTTGGCGTCCGGCGTGATCACGGTGCCGTTGGGGAACGCGAGATCGTCGGCGACCACCCGGGCGCAGCCGTCGGGCTCCACGCAGATCAGCTCCGCGGGCCGCGGCGTGGCGCCGCCGTGCAGGTCGAACCCGAAATTGCCCACGTAGGCTCGCCCGCTCTGGTCCACGACCATGTCGTTGCAGTGATGGCTCGCGACGTCCCACAGCTCCGCATGGGTCGTGAGGCGCCGGCCGTCCCACCGCAGCAGCCGCCGGTCCGTCATCGACACCACCAGCAGATCGCCGTCCGGCAGCCAGCCCAGCCCCGAAGGCTGGTGCTCGACCTCGCACACGGTCTCGCATCCGTCCGGGTGCACCCGCAGCACGCGGTTGGCGTGCATGTCCGACAGCCAGAGCGCACCCTGGTGCCAGCGAGGCCCTTCGCCGAAGCACAAGCCTTCGAGTCGAACGTCCGTCGTCATGGTTGGTTCTCCTGCAGTTTCCGTTTCGTTATGCTCGTGGTGCCGATCCGGCAAGAGGGAGGTGACTATGATGATCCGATTGATGCTGGCAGCGCTACTTGCACTGGGTGTGGCTGCCTGCGGCCAGGAAGACTCCGCGGGCGGCGAGGAGATGCTCGACGACACGCAGAGTCAGGCCGAACAGACCATGGACGATGCCGCGAGCGCAGCCGAGGACATGGGCGAGCGCGCCGGCGAGGCCGCCGAGCAGGCGGGTGAGACCATGGAATCCGCTGCAAACGAGGCCACGGACGAAGCCGGGAAAGCCATGGACGAAGCCGAGGAGACCGGCGAAAACTGACGTTCCGGCCGTCGAGCGCCGCGGGGTTCTCCCGCGGCCGTTCGGCGCGCGCCCGTCCAACCCGAGCCGTGTCCGCCGCGGCTGACGCGCCATTCGCGCGTTTCTGATCCCCGTTTCGTTCATCGTTAGGTCATCTCCGCGTCACTGCGGTGTCACCCCAGGTCGTTAGCGTGTCCGTCGTGGGGGCGGTGCCCGTCCCCCGGCACATGACCAATACGAGCAAATCGACCTGGAGATGAACCTCATGCAGACTTCGCTGCGCAACTGGGCGGGGGCGGCGTTCGCCGTTGCCGCCATCGCCGGGTGCGGGGGCGGTGGCGATATCGAGCTGAACCCGACCACCGTGGACAATTCCGTCAGCAATACCGGGAGTAACGACGACGCGAACGGGAACGCCGATGTGTGCGCGTCGTACACCACCGCGAGTGGTCAGACCCGTCAGGGGGATTTCGACGGCACGCACTGCAGGTACGGCCCCACGTTCGTGGATGCCGGAAACAGCCTGGAAACGGACCTGACCATTCCCGCGCTCCCGGACGACGGCGCGCACATTTTCGAGGGCAGCATGTTCGTGGGCCGGGCCTACGACAGCGACGCCGAGCTCGCCGACGCCGGCATCGCCCAGGGGGGAGACGGGCCGACCCTGACCATCGAGGCCGGGGCGACGCTGGCCTGGGAATCCAACGACAAGTTCATGGTGGTGAATCGGGGCTCCCGGCTCATGGCTGTGGGAACGGCGGCGGAGCCCATCACCTTTACTTCCGTCTCGGACGTGAACGGAGACTTGGCGGACCGGCCGGAAGCCGTGTCGCAGTGGGGCGGCATCGTCATCAACGGCTTCGGGGTGACGAACAAGTGCGCCTACACGGGGGTTCGCGGCGACGACCTGACCCTTTCCGGAGAGTGCCACGTCGCTTCCGAAGGGTCGGCCGGTCTCGACGAGAACTATTACGGTGGTGACAACGACGACGACAGCTCCGGCCGCCTCGAGTACGTGGTGGTCAAGCACACGGGAGCCGAGGTGGGCAACGGCGACGAGCTGAACGGCATCACGTTCGGCGCCGTGGGCCGGAACACGGTCGTGCGCAACCTGGAGACCTACGCCACCTACGACGACGGCATCGAGATGTTCGGCGGCGCGGTGAGCTTCGAGAACTACGCCGGCGTCTACGTCCGCGACGACTCCATCGACATCGACGAGGGCTGGATCGGTGCCATCGACACCGGCCTGGTGGTGCAGTCCGAGACCGATGGCAACCACTGCATCGAAGCCGACGGAATCGGCGCCTACGATGATCTCGACCCGGCGGTGGTGGACGATTTCATCGATCGGGGGCTCAACAGCCAGCCCACCATCAGCAAGCTGACCTGTATCGTCTCGGCCAATGGCGCGGATACCGCGACCCACGATCCGGGCGCCGGGTGGCGGTTCCGCGAGGGCATTGCACCGGTAGTGAACGATTCACTGGTGATCGCATCGTTCGGTCCCGACGCCGCGGCGGACGCCAACTACTGTCTGCGGATCGACAATCGCTCCCGGGAGCTCGCCCAGAGCGGTGACGTGATCCTGGCACCTGTGGTCATGGCCTGCGAGGACCGGACCAACGGTGGCAGCCTGCCGGATGGTACCAGCGTCGAGGACTGGGCGGCCGCGCAGGGCGTGACGTTCGCGACAGTCGCCGGTGCGGTGGATCCGACGCCGCTGTCGGACACCGGGCTTCAGCTTCTGGAGGACGTCCCGCCGCTGTTCTCGCTGTCGTTCGAGTCCATGGTGGTGGACGACGCTGGACTCGACGGCGCGCCCCGGGCCGGAAGCTTCATCGGCGCGCTGAGCCGGAGCGAAGACAATCCCTTCGCAAGCTGGACCTTCGGCATCTTCGAGGACAACCGCTCCGTTCCGCTCTGGATCGAAGCACAGCGCTAGGAGGTGGTCATGAACGGGGTGTTTCCCATTAAACGCGCCTTGCCCGGCGCGCTGACCGCCCTCGCCGTGCTCGCCCCCGGGGCGGGCACGCTGGCGGCGGAGGATGCCGGCCAAGGCGACGGCGGAGACGATGGGCGCATTGAAGAGATGGTGGTGGTCGGGCGCTACTACGACACGGCAGCACAGCTCGCCGAGGAGCGCAAGGCCGATTCGGCGGTGATCAACCTGCTCGGCGAAGACGCCATCGCCCGCGCGGGAGACAGCGACGTTGCAGCGGCGCTCCGGCGCGTCTCGGGTCTGACGCTGGTGAACGACGAGTTCGTGTACGTCCGCGGGCTCGGCGAGCGCTATTCCAGCACGACGCTCAATCGCGCCCGGGTGCCCTCGGTGGATCTGACCCGCAACGTGATTCCGCTCGAGCTGTTTCCCACCTACGTGGTGGAATCCCTTCGAGTTCAGAAGTCCTACAGCGCCGATCAGCCGGCTGCGTTCGGCGGTGGCAACATCGACATACGCACGGAAGGGCTTCCCGACGGTCTCGTGGCCGGTGTCGAGGCGGGCAGCGCGCACAACACGGCGAACGACGGTTCGGTGCTGAGCTATGCAGGCGGGGACGACGATGTCCGGGGAACGGACGACGGAACCCGCGCCCTGTCTCCCGAGCTCGGCCACGCCCTCGACCGTTTCCGCGGTGAGATCGGCGTGCAGAACATCCGCTCGACGCTGCGCGCCGAGCGCGGCACCGACGTGAGCCTCGACGAGGCCCGGGCCCGCAACCGTGCTCTGGCGACGCTGCTCAACCGGGAGATCTCCGTCATCGAGAACGACACGGAGCCGGACCTGGACGTCAAAGCCTACCTCGGCAACAGTTTCCGGCTCGGCGACGCCTGGGAGATCGGCGTGATCGGCTCCGGCGCCTACGAGGACGGGTGGCGGGAATCCACCCGGCGCGCGGCGAGCTTCAATCTCCCGGAGGAGCAGAATGCCGAGGAGCGGCAGGCGACGTACAATGTCGACATCACCGGCAGCGGCAATGTCGGGGCGCGGTACGCCGGCGAGCACGAGGTGACGTTTTCCTCGCTGTTTCTGCGCAGCACGGATGACGAGACCGCGGTGCGCACGTTCTTCAACGAGAACCGTCAGCGCTCCGGGGGGCGGGGATATCAGGATGTGCGGCTGAGATTCGAGGAGCGTAATCTTCGCGTGAACCAGCTGCGCGGCAGCCATCGGCTGGGCTTCGCTACCCGGGACGTCCTCGGCCGCGTGCTGCCCGAGGGGCTGGTCGAGGCGATACCCGCCGATACCGAGCTCACTTGGTTCTACTCGGACTCCCGGGCCGAGACCGACATTCCGAACGAGGTGACCGTAGCCCGGGAGGGCCGCGCGGATCCGGCAACCGGAGAAATAGCGACGCCGGCGGTGCGCACGGTGGCGGAAGCCGCGGACTACCGATTCACGAACCTCGACGACGAGCTGGAGGACTATGGGTGGGATGTCGCCGTCCCGGTCTATTTCGAGGACGCATTTCTGGAGATCTCGGGCGGCTGGCGTCACTCCCGGCAGGCACGCGCGTACCGGCAGGTGCAGTTCACCTTGGGGCTGTTCGGCATCGACGATCCCGCGCGTCTGGCGGCGCCCATGGGCGAGGTGTTCGCCGATGACATGATCCTCGATCCCGCGAACCGCTTCGCGGTCGCACGCAGCGGCGCCAACAACGAGAGTTACCTGGCCGCCACCATGACCGACGCCTGGTTCGGCGCCGTGGACTGGACGTTCCGCGACACCTGGCGGGTTGCGGCGGGGGCGCGCTGGGAGCGTTACCGGCAGGTGGCCGTGGACTGGAATCCCTACGGCTACGCCGTGGCGGATCCGGCGGTCACCACCGACCCGGAGGTGCTGGCGCGGGGCACGTTCGTCGAGGACGACGTGTATCCGTCGCTGTCTCTCACCTGGATGCCGGACAGGCTGGCGGAGACCTTCCAGATCCGTGCCGGGTACAGCGAGACCGTGACCCGCCCGGACCTGCGGGAGATCACCGGGGCGAGCTACGTGGATCCGCTCACCGATCACCTGGTGTTCGGCAATCCGGACGTGCGGCCGTCGAAGCTGCGCAATTACGACCTGCGGGCGGAATGGTTCTTCGAGAACGGGGACAACTTGACGGTCTCGGCGTTCTACAAGGACGTGCGCAAGCCGATCGAGTTCTTCGAGGTGCCGGCGAGCGACACCAATACCGCGCGGGAGATCGTCAACGCCGATTCCGGGGAGATCTACGGCGTCGAGGTGGAGTTCCTAAAGGAGCTCGGCGGCCTGTACGGCGCCCTGGCGCCCTTCTACCTGCAGGCCAATCTGACGCTGCAGGAGTCGGAGCTGGTGGCCGGGGATCAGGCGAATGCCCCGACTAATCCGCGCCGGGAGTTGAGCAACGCCGCGCCTTTCGCCGCCAACGTCGCGCTCGGCTACGACGCCCCGAACGCGCGGCATTCGGCCACGGTGGTGTACAACGCCTTCGCCGAGCGCCTGTTCGTCGCCGGCCGGCTGGGCGCACCGGACGGCTTCGAGCAGCCGTTCCACGGCCTCGATGCCACCTACACCTGGTACCCCACCGAGCGCCTCACCGTGAAAGCCAAGCTGCGCAATCTCCTGAACGACAGCGTCACCATCGAGCGCGACGGCGTGACCACGTTCGAGGAGGAAGTCGGACGTACGTTCGGCCTCAGCCTCGGCTGGGATCTGTGAGCCCGGGCGGCTGCGGGAGCGCTGGCACGTGGACTTTTCAGGGGGTACCATCGGCCAAAGTGCTGCCCCGCGGGGCGATCGAGCGACAGAACCTGGGGGAATCTCATGAAGGACGTAGTCATAGTCGATAGCGTGCGCACCGGCCTCGCCAAGGCGTTCCGGGGCAGTTTCAATCTCACGCGCTCCGACGACATGGTGGCGCACTGCATCGACGCGCTGCTCGAGCGCAATCCGAAGCTGTCGCCGGACGAGGTTGAGGACGTCTACGTCGGTGCCGCCAGCCACGTGGGCGAGCAGGACGGCAACCTGGCCCGGCTGGCGGTGGTGTTGTCGAAGCTGCCGATCACCACGGCGGGCACGACCATCAACCGGTTCTGCTCCTCGGGGCTGCAGACCATCGCCATGGCCGCCAACCAGATTGCCACCGGACAGACCGAGGTGGCGATCGCGGGGGGCGTGGACTCCATCTCCATGCGCAACCGCCAGGAGCCGGCCAAGGCGGAGCAGAACCCGCGCCTGCTCGAGGAGAAGCCCGAGATCTTCATGGCCATGGGCAACACTGCGGAGGTGGTGGCGCGTCGCTACGGCGTCAGCCGCGAATACCAGGACGAGTACGCGCTGCAGAGCCAGCAGCGCTACGCCCGGGCGCAGGAAGCCGGCTGGGTGGACGAGGAAATCGTCCCCATGAAGACCACCATGCTCAAGGTAGACAAGGAAACCGGTGAGGAAAGCCGCGAGGAGGTCGTCGTCGACCGGGACGAGTGCAATCGACCGAACACCACCCTGGAGGGCCTGGCGTCATTGCCGCCGGCGTTCGAGGAGGGTGGCTCCGTGACCGCCGGAAACGCGTCCCAGCTCTCGGACGGCGCTTCGATGACGCTGGTGATGAGCGGCGAGCGCGCGGCACAGCTCGGCCTGAAGCCCATGGGCGTGTATCGCGGGTTCACGGTGGCCGGCTGCGAACCCGACGAGATGGGGATCGGGCCGGTGTTCGCGATTCCCCGGCTGCTCAAGAACGCGGGGATGTCCATGAACGACATCGACCTCTGGGAGCTGAACGAGGCGTTCGCCTCGCAGTGCCTGTACTGCCGCGACCGGCTCGAGATCGACAGCGAGATCTACAACGTCAACGGCGGCAGCATCAGCATCGGCCATCCCTTCGGCATGACCGGGTCGCGGATGACCGGGTTGATCCTGCGCGAGCTCGCCCGGCGCAACAAGAAGTACGGGGTGGTCACCATGTGCATCGGCGGTGGCCAGGGTGCCGCCGGCTTGTTCGAGGTGGCGTGAACCGCGCGGGGTGCCGGCGGATCGGCTGACAAGCCCATGTAACACATTGAAACGCAGAGGACATGGGGCTGAAACAGCGGCTGTCGAGAATACGGCTTCTGGTCCAGGCTGGCCAGAGGAGGTAGCTGCCATCACGGGCAAGACGACAAGGCTGGGACTGCTGATCGTGCTGGCCGCCAGTCTGCCCGCAGCGGGCTTGGCGGCAACCGGCGACACTGCCTCCGCAGCGGCCTTGCGGGAGCGATCCGACGAGGAGCTCACGGCATTGGCCGCGCAGTGGGACTCCCTGAACCAGCATCAGCGCAGGGCCCTGCTCACTGAAATGAAGCTCCGCATGGCCGGCAACGGCGAATCGAAAGGGGTCCGCATCCGCACGGAGCGGCGCTACGGCCGCATCATCCGCCAGTCCGACGGCCGGGTCATCCGGATCGAGACCCAGGTCGTGCACGTGCGTCCGATCGACGAAGACAGTCTGTCCGAAAGCCGGCACGCCTTCGGCGTAGGCTTCGAGCATCGCCTGGCGCGGCGGCAGCGCTCGGCCCCGAAAGAGGAGCACGCCACGAACGGCGACGCGGGGACCGATGCAATCCTCGACAACGTGCTGAAGGCCCTCGAGCCCGCCCGCCCGGTGCCTCAGGAGAAAGCGCGGCCCCCGGTGCTCCGCGTGGCCGATCCCGGATCCTGAGCGGCGTCAGATAGCACGCGTGGACGCCGATACTGCCAAGCTGCTCGTCGTCGATGACGACCCGGAACTCCGTGAGCTGATCGAGGAGTATCTCTCGCAGCAGGGGTTCGTGGTCGCCTGCGTCGAGAGCGGCGAGGCCATGGTCGAGTACCTGACGGAGCAGACGGCGGATCTCATCATCCTCGACCTCATGTTGCCCGGTGAGCACGGCCTGAATCTCGCCCGCCAACTCAAACGCGACGACGACGTGCCCATCATCATCGTCTCGGCTCAGGGCGACGACGTGGACCGGATCGTCGGGCTCGAAGTGGGCGCCGACGATTACATCGCCAAGCCGTTCAATCCGCGTGAGCTGCTGGCCCGGGTTCGTGCGGTGCTGCGGCGCGCGCACCGGCCCCGGGAAGACCGCGAAGACGCCGCCGAGCAGATCGCGTTCGGGCCCTTCGTTCTCGATCTGGCCGCCCATCAGCTCCTCCGCGACGGCCGCCAGGTCTCCCTGACCTCCGGCGAGTTCGATCTGCTGGCGATACTCGCTGCGCATCCGAACAAGGTTCTGCACCGCGACCGCATTCTCGATCTGCTCACCGGCGCCGAGCGCTCGCCGTTCGACCGCAGCATCGACGTACGGGTGACCCGGCTGCGCAGCAAAGTCGAAACCGATCCTTCCAACCCGGTATACATCAAGACCATCTGGGGCAAGGGCTACATGTTCTGCCCTGACGGAAATGGCTGAACCCGGGGGGGACGCCCGCCGCGGCGGCGGGGCGCTGTCGCTGCTCGTCCGCACCAACCTGACTCTGGCGGTGAGCGCGCTGCTGATCGTGGTGATTGCGGTGCTGGCGCTCAATCAGTTCGTGATCGTGCCCATCGCGGAGCGGTCCGCCGACGACGAAGCCGCGTTGCTCGTGCTGTCGGCGCAGACCTGGGTGGAGCTGCCTCCGGAAGCGCGGCCCTACTTCGAGCTCGAGCTGGCGCAGAGTCACGATCTCATCATCTCCGGCGAGCAGCAGGATCTGGAGCCCGCCGATCTCAGCCGTCCCTATCTTTCACTGCTTCAGGAGAAGCTGAGCGAGCGGTTGGGCATCGAAGTCTCCATCGAGCAGGGCAGCAAGCTGGTGTGGGTGGACGTGCCCATGGGCGGCTACGATCTGCAGCTCGGGTTCTCCCCGGCGCGCCGTGACATTCAGCCGCTGTACGTGGGCGCCATCATCGTCGTCCTGGGGGCGTTGGTCGTGTTCATGACGTCGCTTTTCATCGTGCAGCGAATCACCCGGCCGCTGATGCTGGTGGCGGAGCGGGCGGAGACGTTTCGCGGCGGCGAGAACTTCGAGCCGCTGCCCGAGCAGGGGCCGGCGGAGCTGGTGTCCCTGGCGCGGAACTTCAACACCATGGCCCGGGAGATCGCGATCCTGCTGTCGAACCGAACCACGCTGCTGGCGGGGATCTCCCACGACCTGCGCACGCCGCTCACGCGCATGCGGCTGGCCCTGGAGCTGCTGCCGGAGGACGTGGACCCCAAACTGGTGGAGCGCTTCGAGCGGAACCTGGAGGCCATGGATGCGCTCATTGGCGACGCCCTGCGCTTCGCGCGGGGGGCGGCGGAGGCGCCCGAAGAGGTGGAGCTGATCCCGTTCGTGGAGGAAGTCCTGGGCAGCTTCGATCCGCCGGTGCCGCTGACGGTGGAGGAGCCGCGGACCGAGCGGGTGTCCGTGGCTCCGGGGGCGCTGCAGCGCATTCTGGTCAACCTGGTGAACAACGGTCAGCAGCACGGCGACCATGTGCGGGTGCTGCTCCGGGGCACTGAGATCCACGTGATCGATTCAGGGCCCGGCATTCCCGAAGCATCGCGCGATGCGGTCTTCCAGCCGTTCTTTCGCCTCGACCGTTCCCGCAACGTCAAAACCGGCGGCAGCGGCCTCGGTCTCGCCATCGTCCAGCAGCTCTGCCAGGCCCAGGGCTGGCGGGTGAGCATTCAGGAAGGGCCGGAAGGCGGTACCGACGTGGTCGTGGCCCTGTGACGCTCGCCGCGTTGCTTCGGGATCATCCCCCGCTGCTCTGGCGTGCGGCACGTCGCTGACACATTTTCTCGAGCTCCGGCAAGAACGCGGCCTGCTGGGATTCGTTCAACAGTCTCTCGACGAACTGCGGTGTGCCCCCTGCGGCAACCGTGCGACAGGCCCCCTCGGCGTCGGCGCGCGATGCCTTGCGCAGCTCGGCCAGGGTCGCGTCGGTGGCGAGCGGCACGTCCACCACCGGTACCGGGGCGGTCTCCAGGTCGGTCACCCAGGTAACGCGGGTGCTCTCGTGGGGGTGGCCCAGAACGTTGCCTGTCTCGTCCCGGGCGTGGCGCTCGAACTCCGATTCCGCCCGAACCACCATGCCGAGCTTCGAGAGCTTCTCGTAGAGGGCCACCTGCATGCGGGGCTCGGCGAACATGCCGGCGGTGGCGAATGGGGCCCAGCTGAACGGTTTGTCCTCGTGCACCCAGACGTCGGTGGAAAGCGCGATGTGCACATCCGCCGACGCCCCCTCTTTGCGTCGCACCAGATCGGCCTCGACGCGGTAGTGCGTGGCCGGTGCGCCCGCGATGGTACGGTCTTCGTCGCCCGGGTGGACGCTCACGTCGAAGGCCTCGTACGTGATGGCTTTGCCGTAGTCGTCCCAGCCCGTCTCCTCCGCTGAGCTGCGGGCGGGGTCGAACCAGGGCACCAGCAGCCCCATGCGGCGTTGGCCGAGGGCGAAACCGGCGACTTCCGGTTGCCCAACCTGGTCGTCTCGGCTCCAGATGAGGGTGCGTTCAGGGGCCTGCCAGACAGTGCGGCTGCTCACGCGGTCGAAGGTGTCCGGGGCATCGTCGAAGGCGTTCACCGGCGGCGATGCGCTGTGCATCAGGTAGCGATACCCCTGTGTGGTCTCGTCGGCGCGAACGACCAGGGAACTCAGGACGAAGGCCGCCGTAGCGGCCAGAGTCGCGGCGCGGAATACGGATCGCACTCGGCATTCTCCAGATGAGTCGGGGCGAAACAATATGTCACAAAAGGTTCCGGCGAGGAAATCGGCAGGAAACAGCCGTGGGGCATATTGATCACCGTAAAGCAGCGGGAGCGCTGCTTTCTCATGAGGCTATCTCTATCCCCTTGAGACCTTGATCATGAGGTCGACTCCGCCGCCGGTTTCCTCTCCAGGCCGGCGGCTTTTTTTTGCCCGCTCCGAGCTGCTCGGCTCACGCCGACTGGTGCACGTACACCGTGCGCTGCGGAAACGGCGCGCTGATGGCCTCTTCGCGATCGAAGGCTTGCTTCACCCGCTCGGTGAGATCGAACTTGAGGTCCCAGTAGTCGGTGGCGTTGGCCCAGACCCGGACCGTGATGTCCACCGAGCTCGCGGTGAGGTTGCCGACTACGATCTGTGGCGGCGGATCGTCGAAGGTCCGTGCATCGGCGCGGATGACCTCGCTGATCACCGCCCGGGCACGATCGACGTCGCCGCCGTAGCCGATGGAGAACACGAAGTCGACCCGCCGCGTGGGCTCCGAGGAATAGTTGGTGACGATGCCGTTGGAAATCATGCCGTTGGGAACGATGATCCGGACGTTGTCCGGGGTGTTCAGCACCGTGTTGAAGATCTGGATCTCGGTGACCGTGCCGGCAATTCCCTGGGCCTCGATGTAGTCCCCGACCTTGTACGGCCGGAACATGAGCACGAGCACCCCGCCGGCGAAGTTGGCGAGGCTGCCCTGTAACGCCAGGCCCACCGCCAGGCCTGCGGCGCCGATGACGGCGATGAACGAGGTCGTGGCCACGCCCAGCATGGAGACGACGCTGATGATCAGCAGCGTCTTGAGGCCGATGGAGATCAGGCTCTGGAGGAATCGGGTGAGGGTGGGGTCGCTGTTGCTGCGCTTCATGCCGCGCACCGTGACCTTTACCAGCCGGTTGATGACCCAAAGGCCGACCACCAGAACGACCAGGGCCAGAAGGACCCGGGGAACGTAGAGCATCGCCATTTCGACGGCCATGTCGACGTAGCGGGAGATCGAGTCGGGGTCCACGGGGCCTCCTGTTGCTGGCGTCTGCCGGCTTGCCGGGGCGGGTGACGGCATTCTACTTCGGCGGCTCCAGCTTGCACAGCGGAGCCTCCGGACGCGCTGTACAACCCGGGGGGCATCGCCTAGGATTTTTCACGCACCGGACGTCTCGTACCGGTGTCCTCCCTTGGCGCATGAGGAGTCTTTCCATGTGGCGCATTCGACACCCATCCGCCGTGGCAGGCGGCGCAGCCCGGGTCCTCCGCATCGTCACCATGGCGGTTCTGGCGGTGGCGCTGTGGGGCTGTGAATCCGCCTACTACGGCGCCATGGAACGTATCGGTTTCCACAAGCGGGACATACTCACCGACCGGGTGGAGGCGGCGGCGGAGAGCCAGGAGGCCGCCAAGGAAGAGTTCGAGAACGCCTTTGAGCAGTTCTCGAGCGTGGTGAGCGTGCCGCAGTCGGAACTGCGCAGCACCTATGACGCATTGAACGATGCTTACGAGGACGCGGAGGCGCGCGCAACCGAAGTGCGCAACCGGATCGACGCGGTGGAGGACGTGTCCGGGGACTTGTTCGACGAATGGCGCCGGGAGATCGACGAGATCGGCGACCGGGATCTGCGCGACTCCAGCGAGGAACAGCTACGGCGCTCGCAGGAGCGCTACGAGGCGCTCATGACCCGAATGCGCCGGGCGGAAGAGCGCATGGTGCCGGTGCTCGGCACGTTCCGGGATTACGTGCTCTACCTCAAGCACAATCTCAACGCCCGGGCGGTTGCCGCGCTGGAGGGCGAGGTCTCCGGCGTTC
This sequence comes from Pseudomonadota bacterium, assembly GCA_048621375.1. Classification (GTDB taxonomy): domain Bacteria; phylum Pseudomonadota; class Gammaproteobacteria; order Pseudomonadales; family Azotimanducaceae; genus UBA7803. The sequence continues at coordinate 14,947 of JBMCWS010000026.1, forward strand.
GCGCCGACGTCTCGGAGCTGATACGTGACATGGAAGCCTCGATAAGCGAGGCTCGCAGTTTCATCAGCAACATGGAGTGACGCCCGCGGGGGCGCGAGAGCATCGTATGAAAGTATTGGGTTGGTTCATCGTTGGCCTGGCCGTGGTGCTGATCGCCATCGGCGTGTTCGTGGCCATGAACTCCGGCAGCCTGATCGAGCGCGCCATGGAAACCTACGGCTCGCGCTATCTGGGCGCGCCGGTGGAGGTGGACGATGTGGACGTGTCGTTCTCCGAGGGCTCGGCGCGGGTGGCCGGGCTCGTGGTGAACAATCCGGAAGGCTTTTCCGGGCCGCCGGCGCTCGAGCTCGGCAGCATCGACGTGGTCCTCGACACCTCGAGCACCTCCAGCGAGCTGGTGGTCCTCGACGCGGTGGCGGTGGACGGCGCCCGGGTGGCGGCTCAGGCGCGTGGCTCGCGACTGAACCTCAAGCAGCTCATGGACAACCTGGACTCGCAGACGGCCGCCAACGAGCAGGCCGAGGAAACCGGCGTGGAATCGGAGGTCCGCCTCATCATCGATCGCTTCAGCTTCACCAATGCCAGCGCCTCGGCAGAATCCGACGTGCTGGGTGACGCGAACATGGACATTCCCGACATCCAGTTGACCGACATCGGCCGCGAAGCCGGCGGCGCTACGGTGGGGGAGGTGCTCGAGCAGGTGCTCGAGCCGATTTTCGATGCGGTGAGCCGCGAGATGCTCAATCGTGGCGTCGATCTCCAGGGAGCTCGCGATCAGGTGGAGGAACGGGCCCGCGAGGAGATGGACGAGCGACTCGGCGACGGGCTGGAGTCCATGACGGAGAAGTTGAGAAACGGTTCATGAGCAGTTACGACAACATCACCTACGAGGTTCAGGGCCCGATGGCGTTGATCACCATCGACCGGGCGGACAAGCACAACGCCATCTCATTGGGGACCCTGGACGACCTCCAGAATGCGGTGGCGCGTGCCGCCTCCGACGATGCGGTCCGCGTGATCACCATCACCGGGGCCGGGGACCGGGCGTTTGCCTCGGGGTCGGATCTGTCCGAGGTGTTGCACCGCGACTTCCGCAAGGCCCTCGAGCCCATCGTCCAGGGCCTGGCGGAGCAGCTCGAGCGCACACCGAAGCCCACCATCGCGGCGATCAACGGCATCTGCATGGGCGGTGGGCTCGAGGTGGCACTCGGCTGCGATCTGCGTATCGCCAGCCCCAATGCCCGCTTCGCGACCCCGGAGGGCAAGCTTGGCATCATCCCCGGCGGCGGCGCCACCGCGCGGCTGCCGCGGATCGTCGGCCGTGGCTGGGGCATGGAGATGCTCCTCATGGGCGAGCCCATCGACGCCGAGCGCGCGCTGGCCATCGGGCTGATCACACGCCTGGTGGCGGCGGAGGAGCTGCTCGACCACGCCCGCGCCATGGCCGAGCATCTCGCGGGCTTCGCGCCGTTCGTGCCGCGCACCATGAAGGCCATGGTGCACTCCGGGATGGAGGCAAGCCTCGCGGGCGCGCTCATGCTGGAGAAGTACGCTCAGGGGGCGCTGGTGCAGACGGAAGACAAGCAGGAAGGTATCTCCGCTTTTCTCGAGAAGCGCGACCCGGAATTCAAGGGGCGGTGAAATTGATCTGCCGCCTGCGCTTCGGGGATACTCGAAGGACGATCACGAACCCGAGGGGGGACCCATGGCGGTAGACAGATTTCCCGTGGAAGCAAGCCACATCATGATGTTCGCGCGCTCCGTGGGGGACGACAATCCGATCTATTACGACGCCGAGTACGCGAGAACCACCGAGCCGGGCAGCATCATTGCACCGCCCACGTTCGTCCAGGCCAGCGCGCAGTTCGACCCCGATTATCCCCTGCGCCCGAAAGTCGGCGAGCCGTGGTTCGGCTCGGGCAGTGAACCCACCGGGGCACGGGCGTCGTCCGATGGCGGCGGCGGTGGCGGCGGTGGCGGCGGTCTCCACGCCGAGCAGCATTTCGAGTATCACCGGCATCCGAAGCCCGGGGACGTACTCACCGCCACCACCAGACCGGGTAAGACCTGGGAAAAGGAGAGCAAGCGCGCCGGCAAGCTGACGTTCTCGGAGTCCATCACCGAGTACCGGGATCAGAACGGCGAGCTGGTGGTCACCGCCCGGGGCGTCGGCGTGCGCACCGAGCGCCCGGTGGATTCCAAGTAGGGGAGGACGAGCCATGGCATTGAAAGCGAGCGAGTTGTCGGTGGGCGACACCTACAGCGAGTGTCTGGTCGAGGACCTCAAGCGCACCCAGATCGTGCAGTACGCGGGGGCCTCGGGGGACTACAACCCGTTGCACACCGACGAAGTCTTCACCACCCAGGTGGCGGGTTACCCGTCGGTGTTCGCCCACGGCATGCTGACCATGGGCATGACCGGCCGGATGCTCACCAACTACGTGGGCGATGGGCGCCTCACCAGGTTCGGCGTCCGCTTCACCAGTCAGGTGTGGCCCGGCGATACCCTCAACGCCACCGCCACGGTGGAAGAGATCGCGGACGGCATCGTCAAGCTGAACGTCGAAACCGTCAATCAGGACGGGGCCACGGTGGTTTCCGGCTACGCGGAAGCGAAAGTCGATTAGCAGTACTTGGTCTGAGTGCCGAATGCTCTCCACCACCAGCGTCGACGCGATGCAGCAGGTCCTGGCCGGCGGCCAGCCGCCGGCAGTTCTCCACCGCGACTTCGAGACTCCTCTCGAACGTTTCACCGCTGATCCAGGCGACGTGGGGTGACAGCACCACCTCGGGGCGGTGCAACAGCGGGTGATCGGCGGGCAGAGGCTCGGTGGCGAAGACGTCGAGCCCGGCGGCGGCCAGGTGCCCATGCTCCAGGGCGTCGAGCAGGGCGGCTTCGTCCACCAGTCCGCCGCGGGCGGTGTTCACCAGCACAGCGCCGGGCTTCATGGCGCGGAAACGCGAGCGATCGAGCATGCGCTCCGTCTCCGCGGTCAACGGGACGTGCAGCGAGACGATGTCCGACTCCGCGATCAGGGCGTCCAGGGGTCGGAACTCCGCCTGCCGCGTGTCTCGGGCTGCGCGGGCGGTGTAGAGCACACGGGCGCCCATGGCGGTGAGAATCGGCGCTAGCAACTGCGGGATGCCGCCGTAACCCACCAGACCCACGGTCCGGCCGCGGATCTCGCCGAGTCCGTCCTGGCGTTCGGAGCGCCACGCCCAGCCGCGGCCGGCACGGACATCGGCGTCGAACCGCGGTACCTGACGCAGGGCCGCGAGCATCAGCGCCAGCGTGTGCTCGGCTACGGCGGCGCTGTTGGTGCCGGGCATGTTGCAGACCGCCACGCCGCGCTGGCGCGCCGCTTCGAGGTCGATGGTGTTCACCCCGACTCCGATCTTCTGCACCAGCTTCAGCCCGGGCGCGGCATCCAGCAACGCTGCGTCCACCGGCCGCAGGCAGTGCCACAGCACCTCGGCGTTCTCGAGCAGGCGGTACAGGCGCTCGTCATCCGCCTCGGGGCACACCGCCACCTCCAGCCCCTGCTCCGCGAGGGCGGTGAAGCGCTGGGTCAGCTTGTCGGCTGCGTCGTAGTTCCAGATGACGTTCATGGGTACACGCCCCTCCGTCCGCTTACTAAGGCAGCGCCTGCCGGAACGGCCGGATCGTGACCTTCTCCCAGAGCCCGGCCCGGGTGTAGGGGTCGGCTTCGTGGAATGCCGTCACCTGATCGGCGTCCTCGGCTTCCAGAATGAACAGGGAGCCGATCATGCTCTCGCCGTCGTCGGCCAGCAGCGGTCCGGCCAGGCGCACGGAGGCCACCCGCTCGGCGACGTACGCCAGGTGCGCGTCGCGGGTGGCGAGACGCAGGGACTGGCTGTCGGGCTTGTCCTCGCACAACAACAGATACAGCATAGTTCTCCTCGGTGCCGGGGCTCAGTGGGTGAGGGCGCGCCGCAGCGCCGAGCAGGTTTGCTCGAAGGCGCTTCGGCTCGCCTGGAAGAGTTGTGCGGTGGCGAAGAAATCGTGGGGCAGGCCCGCCTGACGGACCGCCTCCACGGGGGTGCCGGCGGCGCGCAGCGCCTCGGCGTAGGCTTCGCCTTCGTCGCGCAGGGGATCGAACTCCGCGGTCACCACCAGTGCCGGCGGCAGCCCGGCAAGGTCCGGTGCCCGCAGCGGAGAGGCCTCCGGATGCTGGCGCTCTGCCGGGTCCGGGCAGTAGTGGTCCCAAAACCAGCGCATGGTCTCGAGCTCCAGCAGATAGCCCTGGCCGTTCTCGCGGTACGAGGCGCGCTCGAAGTCGCAGTCCGTGACCGGGTATGCCAGAAGCTGGAAGTCGATCCGGGGACCGCCGCGGTCCCGCGCCTGGTGGCAGACCACCGCGGCCAGATTCCCGCCCGCGCTCTCACCGCCCACCGCCAGCCGGCCGTTGCCGTGTAACCCGGCCATGTTCTCCGCCGCCCAGGCGGTGGCGGCGTAGCTGTCCGCCACCGCCGCCGGGAACGGATGCTCCGGCGCCAGACGATAGTCCACCGACACCACCACGCAGCCGGCACTGCGGCAGAGATCGCGGCAGACCGCGTCGGCGGTATCGAGGTCACCGATCACCCAGCCGCCGCCGTGGAAGTTGACCAGCACCGGGAACGGCCCCGTGCCCCCGGGGGTATAGATGCGCACCGGTACGTCCCCCGCCGGCCCCGGCACCTGCTGGTCGGTGACTGCGCCCACCGCGAGCTCCGGGTTCGCGGGCCGCATCAACCGGTACAGTTCCCGGGCCTGGGCCGGTGACGATTCCTGGATGGCGGGGCCTTCCTGGGCAGCCAGCTCGGCCAGCATGGCCTGATACTCGGGCGCTAGTGGCATGTCGTTCTCCCATGCAGCGAATCGGTGATTGCAGGTAAGATGTTGGCATCAGATTAACCCTAAGCAGGTGGCTTGCGCGAGCGCGGGCCACGCGACAGTGGAGCGACGGAATGAACACCGACATGGGCCATGAAGAGAGCACCGACGCGGCACGGCAGTCCCAGTTTCTCGAGCGGACGCTGTTCGACCAGCGCACCATCACGCTGTTCGGTGAGATCGACACCGAGGTGGCGCGGCGCACCGCCGAGAAGCTGCTGGCGCTGGCCTACGCGGGGGACGATCCGATCACGCTCTACATCGGTTCGCCCGGTGGTCACGTGGAGTCCGGCGACACGATCTACGACATGGTCCGCTTCATCAAACCGGTCGTGCGTACCGTAGGCACGGGCTGGGTGGGCAGCATCGCCACCCACATCTACCTCGCGGCCGAACGCGAGAACCGGTTCTGCCTGCCGAACACCCGCTTTCTCATTCATCAGCCCGCGGGCGGCATCGGCGGTACCGCTGCGGACGTGGAGATCCACGCCCGCGAGATCGTCAAGACCCGGGAGCGCATCAATCGGATCATCGCCGAGCGCACCGGCCAGCCGCTGGAGCGCATCGAGCAGGACACGGACCGGGATTTCTGGATGGGCCCCGAGGAATCGGTGGATTACGGCATCGTCGGCCGGATCATCCACAGCATGGAAGAGCTGCGCTGAAGCGTCGCGAGCCCCCGGCGGGTGGATCAGGCGACCTTTCACCTCGGCGGTGAGCCGGGGCCGCTCAGCGCGGAGCTGACGAACCCCGGAACGCCGCGGGCGGTGCTGGTCCTCGCGCACGGCGCCGGCGCGGGTTACCGGCACGCCAATCTACTGGCGGTGAGCGAGGCGCTGGCCGCGCGCCGGGTGGCGACCTTGCGGTTCAACTTCCCGTTCATGGAAGCCGGCCGCCGCCGCGTGGATGCGCGGCCGGTGGCGGTGGAGGCCATCGGCCGGGCCGCCGGGGCCGCCGCCGAGCGTCTGCCCGGAATTCCCCTGCTGGTGGGCGGCCACAGCTTCGGGGGCCGGATGGCGTCGCATGCGGTGGCGCAATCGGCGGTGGCGTGCCGGGCCCTGATCTGCCTGAGTTTTCCATTGCATCCCGCGGGCCGGCCGGGCACCGGGCGCGCCGCCCACCTCGATGCCGTCTCGTGCCCGGTGCTGTTCCTGTCGGGCACCCGGGATCGGCTGGCGGAGCCGGAGCTGTTGTCCGAAGTGGTCCGGGGCCTGGGCCACCGGGCGCGCCTGCACTGGCTCGATGATGCCGACCACGGATACCGGGTGCGCAAGAACACGCGCCGTGACCCCCGTTCGGTATTCGACGAGATCGGCGACGAGATCGAACGCTTCCTGAACGATCTCTGACCCCGCCGGGAACCGCGTTCCTTCCGCTTCGGTGAATCTGTCATGATAGGGTGACGGTTCACCGCAGGGTGGCTATGGTCAGGATGCTCGAGGCCGCGTCTCCGCGTCCGGGCGCACGGGCTCGGCGGCGCGTGTGGCTCGGTGTGGTGGCGGCGCTTCTGGCGGGGCGCGCCGCCGCCGGCGGCGGCGTCATGCTCGACAACGACCGTTGCGTCATCACCATCGGCTTCTACGAGGCCCATTTCACCGCCTATCAGCCGGGAACCCGCGGGGACGAGGCGTTCTGCGAGGATCTGCCGGAGGTGGGTGAGAGCGTGTTCGTGCTGGACTATCTGCACGAGGCCATGAGCCGGGTGCCGGTGGATTTCCGTATCATTCGCGATCCCACCGGGCTCGGCCGATTCGTGCGCGGCGAAGATCTCGAGGGGCTGGATCTCGAGGCGCACACCGTCTACTACCACCCCCCGGTAGTGGAGGCCGATGCCAGCTTCCGGGTCTCGCACGATTTCGCCGAAGCGGGGCGCTACGTGGGTATCGTCACCGCGGGTCACCCGAGCAAGCGCGAGACCTACACGTCGGTGTTCCCGTTTGCCGTGGGAGGCGGCGGGCTGCCGTGGCTCTGGATGCTGGCGGGGGCCGCGGTGGCGGGGTGCGCCGCCGTGCTGGCGCTGCTGCTCGTCCGGGGCGCGCGCTGATGGCCGGCGCGACGCGCACACGCTGGGCTTGGACGCTCGCGCTGCTCGCGGCGCTGGTGGCTTTTCCGCCCCAATGGTACCCGCGGGAGATGCGCCTGCAGCTCGGGCGCTGGGTGGGGGCCGCGGACTATCGGCCGCTGCCGGCGGCCGAGGGAGCGGATGCCGGCGAAGCCCCGGCGCCGGGGTCTTACTGCCCGGAGGATCTCCTCGGACGCCGCCGGGGGGCGGAGATCGACGGCGTGTCGATTCCACCGTCGCTCGCGTGCCGGGCCGATGATCCGCATTTCGTGGCCGCGGTGGTGAAAGGCACCAACCGGGTGAGCCCGGAAACCCTGGAACGCAGCGGACTGACGGCGGACGCGGTGGAGAAAGGAGCCGACCTCGACGGCGACGGCGACCCGGACGAAATCCACATCCGCCTGGAAGTGGCGGAACTGAACGGCGGCTCGCCCATCGCCGAGGCACCGGTGACCGAATACGAGATCGCGCCGGGCGTGCGCCCGGGACTGTGGGTGTTCGCGCCGAAGCTCGCCGGCATGGCGGTGACCAGCCTGGCGTCGAATGAGGCCCGGGACGCGCTGCGGCTGCCGTCCCCCGCCATTCGCGTGGAGCAGGGGGACCGGGTTCGCATCACGCTCGAGAACGGCCACTACATGCCCCATACCCTGCACCTGCACGGCGCGGATCACGGTTTCGTGACCGAGGCGGGGGAGGGCAACGACGGCGTCCCGCTCACCAGCGAGCCGCCGGTGCTGCCGGGGGAGGCGCGCCGCTACGAGCTGACGCCGCGGCAGAGCGGCACCATGTTCTATCACTGCCACGTGCAACCCCACGTGCACGTGCAGATGGGGCTGCAGGGCCTGTTCGTCATCGAGGAGAACCGGCCGAATAATACGTTGCAGACGTTGAACGTGGGCGCCGGCGAGGTGCGGGTGCGCTCGGCGGCCAGCCGCGCGCGGTTCGACCGCGAGTACGACCTCCACTATCTGGACCTCGACCGCGAGCTGGGCCGCCGCCTGCGCGAGTACAACGATCCCCGGCTCATCACCCGCTCGATGCACCGCGATTACGATGTCTCCGACGCCCGCGTCGATTACTTCACCCTGAACGGCCGCTCGTTCCCGTACACCTTCCGGGAGTCGCTGGTGCACAGCCGGCCGGGCGAGAGCGCGAAGCTGCGGGTGGTGAACGGCGGTGCCAAGGGCCTGGCGCTGCACACCCACGGTCACAAGTTCACGGTGACACACCGGGACGGCGTGCCCGTGCCAGAGGCGGCGCGCGCGCCCCGGGACGTCGCCTGGCTCGCCACTGCCCAACGCGCCGATCTCCGCCTCGACTTCGTGGACGACGGCCGTCGCGGGTACGGCCCCGGCATCTGGTTGTTCCACGACCACCAGAACCGGGGCGTGACCACCGACGGCATCGGCCCCGGGGGCAACATCAGCGCCATCGTCGACACCCGCCACCTCGACGACTCCGGCTGGCCGCGTACCCGCGGGGTGTCGTGGGCGCCGTATTTCACCGCGGCGTACTATCGCAAGGACGTGCCGGTGTGGAAGGACTACGCTGCGGCGCTGTTCGCCGATCCACAGCCGGACCGGGTGCTGCTGGGGCGGCTGGCGGTGCTGAGCGTTTCCCTGGGTGTGCTCGGCGCGCTGCTGACGGGGGCACTGCGGAGGCCCTCGTGGCGCTCGGGCCGTTGATCGGCGCCTTCCTGCTGGCGGCCGGGCTGACCGCGGCCGCGGCGGTCGCGATGGCGCAGCCGCACCACGCGAATGCCCCTGACGGCATGGTCATGAATGCCAACGCCGAGCGCCTGCCGCGCGGCTGCCGGACGGTGCGTGAGGAGGTGGCGGTCACGGTGCGGGCCGGCCGCCGCCACGCGGCGGACATACCCGGCGCCGTGTTCGCCATGGATCGCCCCGAGCTGCGCGTACCCCGATGCAGCCGGGTCACCGTCACCTTCGTCAACGACGATCAGGTACGGCATCAGTGGATGGTTCACGGCCTGCCCCGCTACCTCTACCCGGCCGGCATGTTCCACATCGAAACCGACGGCGGCAGCCGGCGCACGGGCACGTTCATCGTTCCGGCGGCGCACCGCACCTACCTGATCCACTGCGATCTGGCCCAGCACATGGAGAAGGGCATGCGGGGGCAGCTGGTGGTGGGCAGGGGCAGCGGCGATCTGTGGGCGGTTCCGGGAATCAGCGACCCCTTCTACCGCGCCGGGTACCTGCCGGATTGGACCGCCTGGAGCCTGGCGGGCCTCGCCCTGGTCGGCGCCGGCATCGGTGTCCGTCTGCACCGGCGGGTCATGCGGGAGGATCGATGGTGAAACCCCGGCTGGTGATCGTCGGCGGCGGCGTCGCCGGCCTGTCCTGTGGCGCGCGGGCCGCAACGGATTTCGACGTGACGGTTCTGGAAGCGGAGCTGCAGCCCGGCTATCACAGCTCCGGCCGCTCGGCGGCGGTGTACATCGAGGCGTTCATGAACGAGCTGGTGCACGCTCTGTCCCTGGAGAGCACGGAGCACCACCTGCGCTACGGTGCCACCCGGGTCGGTGACGTCACCATCAGCGATCACGAGCACGCCGACGCGCTGGATGCGTTTCTCGATACCTGGCGGCCCCTGTGTCCGGAGCTGCAGGAGGTTGCGCCGTCGAAAGTGCTGGAAGCGGTTCCGATCCTGCGCCCGGACCGGGTGTACCGGGCGGCGCTGGATCCGAACGCGCTGGCGCTGGACGCGCACGCGCTGCTCGATGGTTTCCGGCGCGAGCTCACCGCGAGCGGTGGCCGGGTGATCGCCAATGCCGCGGTGGACCGGCTCGAGCGGGCGCGGGGCGGTGGCTGGCGCATCGGCTTCGGCGAGCGGCACGTCGATGCCGACGTGGTGGTGAATGCCGCCGGCGCCTGGGGGGACGAGCTGGCGCGCTTGGCCGGGGTGGCGCCACTGGGGCTCGCGCCCCTGCGGCGCACGGCACTGTTGCTGGATCTCGAGCGCAACGTCTCGGCCTGGCCGCTGGTCCACCGGGTGGAGGGCGGGCTGTACTTCAAGCCGGAGGCCGGGCTGCTCATGGTGTCGCTGGCGGACGAGAGCCCCAGCGCCCCCTGCGACGCCCAGCCGGAAGAACTGGACCTGGCGACCATCGTCCATCGCTTCGAGGCGCTCACCACGGTTGCGGTCGGGCGCTTCAGCCGGAGCTGGGCCGGTCTTCGCATCTTCCTTCCGGATCGGTTGCCGGCGGTGGGTTACGACCCCGGGGTGGCGGATTTTTTCTGGCTGGTGGGGCAGGGCGGCTCCGGGATGCAGACCGCGCCCGCCCTCGGCCGTGTCGCCGCCGATCTCCTGGCGGGCCGTCCCAGCCGCTACCAGCGGGACCTGGACCCGGGGCGGTTCCGGGGCTAGAGCCCCAGAACCAGCTTGGCGACGATGTTCTTCTGCACCTCGTTGGTACCACCGGCCAGCGAGCTGGCGCGCAGATTGAAGTAGCGGGGGAACGCCATCATGGCGTCGTCCGGCCCCGCGCAGCGCTCCTCACCGCGCTCCGCCTCGATCTGACGCAGCACCCCATGGTAGCCCACCGCTTCCATGGCCAGCTCGGTGAGGTGCTGGGAGATGTCCGCGCTCAGGTTCTTCATGATGGACGACTCCGGCCCGGGATTGTGCCCCTGGGAGAGCGCGGCCATGATCCGGAACTCCGTGTACTGGATTGCCTGAAGCTGCACGTCGGCGGCGTCGAGTTTGCGGCGGAAATCCGGGTCATCGGCCAGCACGCCGGTGGCAGTGGGAATGGCGGCGGCGAGCCGCCGCAGCCGCGCCAGGGCCGTCTGCTGCGACGCCGTGCCGCCGCCGCCACGCTCGAACTCCAGCAGGTATTTCGCCACCGTCCAGCCGTCGTTCTCCGCCCCGACCCGGTTGGTCTTCGGCACCCGAACGTCGTCGAAGAACACCTGATTCACCTCATGGGTCCCTGAGGTGAAGATGATGGGCTCCACGGTGATACCGGGGGTGTCCATGTCCAGCAGCAGGAAGGTGATGCCCTGTTGCGGCTTGCCGCTGTCGTCGGTACGCACCAGACAGAACATGCGATTGGCCACGTGGGCGTGAGTGGTCCAGATCTTGGTGCCGTTCAGTACGTAGTCGCCGCCGTCACTGGTCGCGCGGAGCTTGAGGGCCGCGAGGTCGGAGCCGGCCGCGGGCTCGGAATAACCCTGGCACCAGTAGTCTTCACCGGAGAGGATGCGCGGCAGATAGTACGCTTTCTGCTCGGGGGTGCCGTGACCGATGAGCATGGGACCACACATGCCCAGCCCCATGGGCGCCAGGCTGGGAGCCCCGGCGAGGGTGGTTTCCGTGGACCAGATGTAACGTTCGGTGAGATCCCAGCCGGTGCCGCCGTATTCCTTCGGCCAGGCGGGCGCGACCCAGCCCTTGCGGTAGAGAATGCGGTGCCAGGCGATGTTGTGCTCGTAGTCGAGGAAGATCCCCGGGCAGCGGCGTTGTGCGTCGATCAAATCGTCGGTGAGCGCCTCGTGGAGAAACCGCCGCACCTCGTCGCGGAAGGTTTCGTGCCGGGGGCTGAAGGCGATGTTCATCTCTGGCTTGGCTCCTTACTGCGGCACAAGGACATTCGGGTCGGGGTCCGGGGAACCCGGTTGTCGCGGTTGATCCCGCGGCTGCCGGGGCGCCATTATGCAGAATCACGCGCCGGCGCGCGCCCCGCCCACCCGGGAAGGAAGACCATGCCCTACGAATACGAGCTTTTGAACGTGGTAAAACAGGGACGGATTGCCACGGTCACGGTGAGCAATCCGCCGATCAACCTGATCACCCTGCAGCTTTTCGGAGAGCTGTCGGCGCTCTCCCGCGAGTTGAAGGCGGACCCGGACGTGGCCGTCGTGATCCTGCAGAGCGCCGATCCGGACTTCTTCCTGGCTCATTTCGACGTAGAGACGCTGCTGTCGTTTCCCAGCGACGGCGAGGCCGAGCGCGATCCGGAGCCGAACGAGTACCACCTCATGTGCGAACGCTTCCGCACCATGGACAAAGTCACCATCGCCCGAATCGAAGGCCGCGTCGGCGGCGGTGGCAGCGAGCTGGCCGCCAGCTTCGACATGCGCTTCGGGGTGCGCGGCCGCACCCGCATCAATCAGATGGAAGTGCCGCTCGGCATCCTGCCCGGCGGTACCGGGACCCAGCGGTTGCCGCGGCTGGTGGGGCGCGCACGGGCGCTCGAGATCATCCTCGGTGGCGACGACCTCGACGCCGAGACCGCGGAACGCTGGGGCTACCTGAATCGGATCTTCGAGCCGGAAGCCATCGGGCCGTTCGTGGAGGCCCTGGCAGCGCGGATCGCCTCGTTCCCGGTGGAGGCGGTGCGGCTGGCCAAAGAAGCGGTGAACGGGGCCGAGCAGCCGCTCCCGGACGGTCTGGTGGACGAGGCGTATCTGTTTCAGCGGCTTTTGCGCACCGCCGGCGCGCGCCGCAATATGACGCGCTTTCTCGAGATCGGCGGCCAGACCCGGGACGGCGAGCTGCGGGTGGGCGAGCTCGCCGGCAAGCTGGGGGACCCGCAGCGGTAGGCGGCCCCTTCAGACGATGCGGGAGCCCTCCCGGCCCCAGTAGGCGTCATTGAGGAGGCGCTGGTAGAGCTTGCC
>JBMCWS010000027.1:0-27446 GCA_048621375.1 Pseudomonadota bacterium
AAGTACCTCGTCGTCGGCGCGCTCGGTCTGGTGGGCCGGGCGATGGTCGAACGGCTCGACGGCGAGCCGGGCGTGCAGGTGATCGCAGTGAGCCGGCGGGCGCCGGATTTCCCCACCGGCGCCCGCTTCATCAGCGTCGACCTCACGGACCGCGCGGCGTGCGCGCGGACCTTCGCGCAGGCGGAATTCGCCGACGTCACCCACGTGGTCTACGCGGCGCTCTACGAGAAGCCGGATCTGGTGGCCGGCTGGCGGGACCCGGAGCAGATCCGCACCAACACCGAGATGCTCCGCAACGTGCTCGACTTCGTTCAGCCCCTGGCGCACCTCTCGCTGCTGCAGGGCACCAAGGCCTACGGTGCCCACGTGGGGCCGATGAAGCTGCCGGGCAAGGAGCGCGACCCGCGCCACCCGCACGACAACTTCTACTGGAACCAGGAAGATCTGGTTCGCGAGCGCGCCGCTGCCGGCGGCTGGACCTTCACCATTTTTCGGCCGCAGGTGGTTTGCGGCGCCGCGCTGGGCAGCCCCATGAACATCGTGGCGGCCATCGGCGTGTACGCGGCGGTGAGCCGGGCGTTGGACGAGCCGCTGACGTTTCCCGGCAGCATCGGCTTCGTCACCGAGATGACCGACGCGGAGTTGCTGGCCGAGGCGATCTTCTGGGCGGGCGGCGAGGCGGGGTGCGGTGGTGAAACACTGAACGTCACCAACGGCGACGTGCTGGAATGGGGCGCCGTGTGGCCGGAGCTCGCGGACGTTTTCGGCATGCCGGTGGGCGAGCCCGAGCCGCGCTCGCTCGACGAGCACATGCCGGACCGTGAGCCGGTGTGGCAAGACATCGTGGCAGAGCACGGGCTGCGCCCGCACGCCATGGGCGACGTGATCGGCAGCTCCTGGCAGTTCGCGGACGCGGTGTTCGGCTATGGCGGCGGCGCCACCACGCTGCTCAGCACCATCCGCATCCGCGAGTTGGGCTTTCACGCCTGTATCGATACCGCGCGGATGTTCGAACGGCATCTGCGCAGGTTGCAGGCCGAGCGGGTTCTGCCGCGGTGAGCACGCAGGCGCCGAGCATCGTGGCCGATATCGGTGCCACCAACGCCCGCTTCTCGCTGGCGGACGCCACCGGCCTGGCCGGCGAGCCGGTGGTCCTCGATACCGCCGCCTACGATCGCAGCGAGTCGCTGGTGGAGGATGCCCTTTCGGCGCTGGGCCAGCCGGCGCCCCAGGCGCTCTGCCTCGCCATCGCCGGGCCCGTGCGCGAGGGCCACGGCCGTATGACCAATGGCGCGCTGGTATTCGACGCTGCGGGGCTCGAGCGCCGGCTGGGCGCTCCGGTGCTCGTGGTGAACGACTTCCACGCGCTGGCTCGCGGGCTGCCGGCGCTGCGGCACGCCCGGCAGCTCGGCGGCAACGCACCGGGGTCGGGATTGAAGGCGGTGCTGGGGCCCGGCACGGGGCTGGGTATGGGATTGCTGGCGCCGCTCGAGGGTGGCTGGCGGGTGCTGGCCTCGGAAGGCGGCCACGCCCACATGGCGCCGGGCAGTCCCCTGGAGACCGAGCTGCTGTCGGTGATGCAGGCCGAGCACGGCTACGTGAGCTGGGAGATGGTGCTGTCCGGCCCGGGTCTGGTGCGCCTCTATCGCGCCACCTGTCAGATCTGGGGCGCGTCGCCGGACGACCTGTCGTCAGAGCAGATCTCCGCGCGCGGGGTCACCGCGGCGGACCCGGTTTGCCATCAGACGCTGGAGACCTTCTTCGCGTTGCTGGGCGCCGCGGCCGGTAACCTGGCACTCACCGTCTACGCCCTCGGGGGCGTGTACCTGGGTGGCGGGATCGTGCCCCACCTGGCGGAGTTCGCAGCGGAAAGCCCGTTGCGGCGCCGCTTCGACGAGCGCGGGGCGATGACCGGACTGATCCGCGAGGTGCCGCTTTATCTCATCCTCGACGATTGCCCGGGCCTGGTGGGCGCGCTGGCGATGCTCGGGGACGTACGACCTCAATGACATTTCGACGAGCGGGGGGAGATCCACAGTGAAAGTGAGTATTGCCATCGGCGGGCCGGCCACCGGCGGCAGGCGGGATTTCGACCGCCGGGTCGCCTACGTTCAAGAGGCGGAGAAACTGGGCGTGGACACGGTCTGGTCCGCGGAGGCTTGGGGCGAGGACGCCGTCGCGCCGCTCGCCTACCTGGCCGCGAAGACCGAGCGCATCCGTCTGGGCACCGGCATCATGCAGATCAGTGCCCGGGTGCCCTCCATGACCGCCATGACTGCGCTCACCCTGGCGTCGCTGTCCGACGACCGCTTCATTCTCGGGCTCGGTGCCAGCGGGCCGCAGGTGGTGGAGGGGCTGCACGGGCGGCCGTTCCGGGCGCCGCTGACCCGGCTGCGGGAGACGGTGGACATCGTCCGCCTCGCCTTCGCCGGCGAGAAGCTCGAGTATCACGGCCGTTTCCACGACCTGCCCCTGCCGGGTGGTGAAGGCAAGGCCCTGCGGTTAGCCCAGCCGGGCAACGACCCCATTCCCATCTATCTCGCCACCCTGGGGCCGAGCACGCTTGAATATACCGGGGCGGAGGCCGACGGCTGGCTCGGGACGTCGTTCATCCCCGAGCATGCGGACGCGCACCTCGATCACCTGCGCCGCGGCGCGGAATCCGCCGGGCGCAGCCTGACGGAGGTGGACATTCAGGTGGGAGGCACGGTGGCCTTCGGCGATGATCCGGAGGCGCTGATGGCGCCGCTGCGCCAGGGTATGGCGTTCACCCTGGGGGCCATGGGGTCGGCGACGACCAATTTCTACAACGCCGCCTACCGGCGCAGCGGCTTCGCGGATGCCGCCGCCGAGGTGCAGCGCCTCTGGGTGAGCGGGCGGCGGGACGAAGCGGCCGCCCGGGTGCCGCCGGAGATGATTCTCAAGGCCCACCTGCTCGGCGACGAGGCGGCCGTGCGCGAGCGTCTGCGGCGCTATCGGGACGCCGGAGTGACCACGTTGCGAGTGGATCCGGCAGGGGAGGACATGGAAACCCGCCTCAGCACCCTGGGCCGGGTCATGGATCTGGTGCGGGACCTCGACTGAGGCCCCGCCCTTCCCGGGTCAGCCGCTCTGATCGCGCCCGCGGGATTGGATGGCCGCGCGGCGCTCCGCGACCTTCTCCGGTGTCACTTCGGTGCGGCTGTGGCGTTCGGAGGCTTCCGATTCCAGCGCCAGACCTTCGGCGAGCGTGGACGACCAGCCGGCGTCGATGAGCCGCTTGATCTCGTCGCGGGTGGTGCGGTCGGTGCTGACGATGTCCCGGGCGAGCTGCCGGCAGGTGGGCAGCAATTGGTCCGGTGCCACCACCCGGTTCACCAGCCCCCACGTGCAGGCGGTGTCGGCGTCCAGAAAATTGCCGGTGAGCGAGAGCTCCTTGGCCCGGTTGACGCCGATCAGCCGCGGCAGGCGCTGCGACAGCCCCCAGCCCGGCACCACGCCCACCCGGGCGTGGGTATCCGCGAATCGGGCTTCGCTGGATGCGATCATGAAATCGCACATGAGCGCCAGCTCGAAACCACCGGTGATGGCGAACCCGTTGATCGCGCCGATCACCGGCTTGCCGAGCCCGGTGATTGCCTCACTGAGCTCGCGGCTGGAGACGGACTCCACCGCGGAGGCTTCGCCGCCCAGCTCCTTGAGGTCGAGGCCCACCGTGAAGGCGCGGCCGCTGCCGGTGAGGATCACCACCTCGGTCTGCGCGTCTTCTGCCAGGGTCGTGAAGGTGTCGACGATGCGCCGGCGCAGCGCCGACGACAGGGCGTTCAACGCGTCGGGACGGTTCAGCGTGACGGTGGTGACACCGTGGTCGCGTTCCACCAGCACCAGGTTCTCGGGTTCGGCCATGGCAGGCTCCTCGTCGTCTTGTTGGTGTGGGCGCTTCAGCGCCGCGTCGGGACGTTATCGAGATGGCGGATGATTCGCTCGCCCATGTCGTCGAGCAGGGGCTCGGGCAGGTCGTGGCCGAGCTTTTCGTAGACCGTGAGCTCGCCGTGGCGCAGGCGCTCGGCGGTCCGCTCGCCGGCGGCCACGGGCACCATGGGATCCGCAGCACCGTGGATCACCAGGCCGGGGATCTCGAGCTCGCGCAGCGCTTCCCCCCGGGGTCGGGCGTGGAGGATGGCGAGCAATTGACGCGCGGTACCCGCGACGCTGTGCCCGCGATCGTAGGCTTGCTCGGCGAACCGCCCCAGGCCGACGCGGGCGGCGTCGTAGTGCGGCCCCCCGATGATCCGCCAGCCGGCCTGCATGTGCGCGATCGCCGCCTTGCGCTCCCGCGGCGGTGTGGCCACGAAGGCGCGGAATGCCGCGGGGTCGCCGCCGGGGAGGTCAGGGTCACTGGTGCTCGAGGCGATGGAGGTGATACTGAACACCCGCTCCGGGACGTCCAGTGCCGCCTGTTGCGCCACCATGCCGCCCATGGATACGCCCACCAGGTGGGCGCCGCTCTGGCCCAGGTAATCGAGCACGCTCACCGCGTCACGAGCCAGGTCGGCAAGCGAGTAGGGCGGCTTCACGGCGGTGGGCGCGGCCAGGACGTCCTCGGGCGTGCCCACGTCCGCCCAGTCGACCCGGCTCGACAGTCCGGCATCGCGGTTGTCGAACGTGACGACCCGGTAGCCGGCGGTGGTGAGCCGGTCGATGAGCGTGGCCGGCCAGTGGATCAACTGACAGCTCAGCCCGTGAATGAGCAGCACCAGAGGATTGGCGCGGGCGCCGTGCTGCTGGTAGTGGAGCGTCACCCCGTCGGTCTCGAAACTCGGCATGTTGCGAAAGCGCAGACTCGCTCTTCTCGATGAACGCCGAGTCTAGCAGGGTAGCGCTGGATGCCGTAACCGCCGCCGCCGACGGCCCGCGAGGTTGATTTCCGGCGTCGCCGTCGCTTAAATGCCGACCCTTCGGTAGGTTCCGGGATCGAGCAGCGGGCCGGGGCCGTGGAAGAACGTGTCGTGGGGGCGCATGTCGAAAGCCCGTGAGCTGTTGGCGATGCCGGGGCTGGCGCTGATTGCCCTGGCCCTGGGCGGATGTGCCAGCCTGGTAGGATCCATGACCGGTGGCATGGCCGACGATCTGGGCAGCGCCATTCTCGACAATCCCGACGTGACCATGGTTCGCGACGGTGCGCCCGCCTATCTGTTGCTGATCGATGGCCTGCTCGAGAGCAACCCGGACGACGAGCGGTTGTTGAGTCGGGCGGCTCAGTTGAATTCCGCTTACGCGGCCGCGTTCGTCGACGACCCCGAGCGCAGCGAGCACCTCAACGGCAAGGCTCTGCGCCTGGCGGAGCGGGCGGTATGCGCGGGCGTGCGCAATGGCTGTGACGTCCGCGACCGCGAGCTCGAGGGTTATCAGGCGTGGCTGGAGGCGCGCGGCGAGGGCGATGTGCCGTTGCTGTACCGTCTCGGCACCACCTGGGCGGGCTGGATTCAGGTCAACCGGGACGATTTCTCCGCGGTGGCCGAGCTCTCCCGCGTCAAGGCGCTGATGCGCCGGATCATCGAGCTGAACGCAGGGTACGACCACGGCGGCGCCCATCTCTACATGGGCATATTCGAGTCGCTGTTTCCGCCAGCCATGGGGGGGCACCCGGAGCGGGCGCGGCAGCATTTCGAGCGTGCCCTGGCGCTCTCGGACGGCCGCCACCTGATGACCAAGGTAGCGTATGCCGAGCAGTACGCCCGGCTGGTGTTCGACCGCGACCTGCACGATCGGTTGCTCGAGGAGGTGCGCGCGGCGGAGCCGCGGGTGCCGGGGCTGACCCTGATCAACGTGGTGGCCCAGGAGCGGGCCGCCGAGCTGCTGGAGTCCGCCGATGACTATTTCTGATCGCCTGGCCCTGGGTCTCGTGGCCCTGGCCCTGGTGGCCGCGCCGGCGGGGGCGGCGACATTGAAGATCGCCACGGTGTCCCCGGACGGCTCGGCGTGGATGGAGGTGCTGCGCGCGAGCGCCGATGAGATCACCGAGCGCACCGATGGTCGGGTCGACTTCAAGTTCTATCCCGGCGGCGTCATGGGCGACGACAAGTCGGTGCTGCGAAAGATCCGCTTCGGACAGCTTCACGGCGCGGTGCTCACCGTAGGCGGCCTGGTGCAGACGTATGCGGACATCCAGCTCTACGGTCTGCCCATGCTGTTTCGCGGCTACGACGAGGTCGACTACGTGCGCGAACGGCTCGACCCGGTCCTGCAGGAGGGGCTCGAGGAGGCCGGGTACGTATCCTTCGGGTTCGCCGAGGTGGGGTTTGCCCACGCCATGTCGAAGCGGCCGGTTTCGAGCCTCGATGACGTCCAGGCGCAGAAGGTGTGGACGCCCGACGGCGATCCCGGGTCCGCCCGGGCGCTGGAGAGCTTCGAGGTGACGCCGGTGCCCCTGCCCATCTCCGACGTGCTCAGCGGCTTGCAGACGGGCATGATCAACGGCGTGGCGGTTCCGCCCGTGGCGGCGATCGCCCTGCAGTGGCACACCCAGCTCGACTATGTCCTCGACCTGCCGTTCCTCTACGTCTACGGCCTGCTGGCGATGGCCGAAGGGCCGTTCGAGCGCCTGGACGAAGCGGACCGGGTGGTAGTCCGGGAAGTGATGGGCGACGCCGTCGACGAGGTGAACGCCCGGGCTCGAGTTGACCACGCCGACGCCATGGACGCGCTGCTCGGTCAGGGACTGGAGAAAGTCAGCCCGGGCGAGGATGCGGTGCGTGAGTGGCGGGCGCATGCGCGGCGCGCGCGGCGTGACCTGGTCGAAGACGGGCTGGTATCGCAGGAGCTGCTCGACGCCGTGAACCAGCTGCTCGAAGACTACCGGGCCGGGCTTGATTGAGCGATTGCAGAATGCGTTCCGGGCCGTGGAAAGCGGCCTGCTGGCGCTGTTGCTGTCACTGATGATCGGCGTCGCCGCCTGGCAGGTGGTGGCGCGTAACCTCTTCGACTCGGGGCTCGTCTGGGGCGATGGGCTGGTACGGGTGCTGGTTTTGTGGGTCACGCTGGTCGGGGGCATGGTGGCATCCCGGCACGACGAGCACATCCGCATGGACCTGGTGGCGAAGTTCGTCGACGAACGCTGGAGTCGCCTGCTCCGGCGTTGCACGGGCGGGTTCACGGCCGCCGTCTGCGCAGTTTTCGCCTGGCACAGCGCCCGTTTCGTCTGGTTCGACTACCAGAGCGGGACGGTGGCGTTCGCGGCGGTGCCGGCGTGGGCGTGCGAGCTCGTCATTCCCGTCGGCGCCGGTGTGATGTGCCTGCGCTACCTGCTGCACGTGGCGCGGCCGCGGTGATCTGGGTCGGGGTGATCGTGCTGCTGGCGGCGCTGCTCGCGGGTGCGCCGCTGTTCGCCGTGCTGATGGGCGCGGCCATGCTGGGATTCGTGTCCGCGGACATCGACCTCGCCATTGTTGCCGCGGAGGTCTACCGCATCGTCGATACGCCGCTGCTGGTGGCCTTGCCGCTGTTCACTTACAGCGGCTATCTGCTGGCCGAGGCGAGAACCTCCGAGCGGCTGATGAATCTGGTGCAGGGCCTGTTCGGCAGCCTGCCGAGCGGGCTGGCCATGGTCGGGTTCGTCGTCTGCGCTCTGTTCACCGCCCTCACCGGCGCGTCCGGCGTGACCATCGTGGCTCTGGGGGCCCTGCTGCTGCCGGCGCTCACCCGGGCCGGCTACGATGAGCGCTTCGGGCTCGGGTTGGTGACCACGTCCGGAAGCCTCGGGTTGCTGCTGGTGCCGTCGGTGCCGCTGATCCTCTACGGCATCGTGGCGCAGCAGCTCGACGTGGGCGAGTCGTTCACCCTGTACGAGCTGTTCCAGGCCGGCATTCTTCCGATGCTGCTGATGTTGACCCTGCTGATCGCCTGGACCTTGTGGCGCCACCGCGGCGGGGCCGTTCCCCGGGTGACGTTCTCGCGGCGCCGGCTGTGGGACGCGGTCAAGGCGGCACGCTGGGAGCTGCCGTTGCCTTTGGTGGTGCTCGGCGGTATCTACAGCGGCATCGTCGCCGTGTCCGAGGCGGCGGCGCTGACCGCCGTCTACGTCACGGCGGTGGAGGTGGCCCTGTACCGGGAGGTGCGTCTCCGGGAGCTGCCGCGGATCATGGTCGATTCCATGGTGATGGTGGGGGGCATCCTGCTGGTGCTCGCGGTGGCACTGGCGTTCACCAACTTCCTGGTGGATGCCCAGGTGCCCCAGTACCTGTTCGAGCTGATTCGGTCGCGGATCGACAGCACTCTGGGCTTTCTGCTGCTGCTGAACGTGCTGCTGCTGGCGCTCGGTGCCATGCTGGACATCTTCGCGGCGCTGGTGATCGTGGTGCCGCTGATCCTACCGGTGGCCGTGGGCTACGGGGTGCACCCCGTGCACCTGGGCATCATCTTCCTGGCGAACATGCAGATCGGTTACTTCACGCCACCGGTGGGGATGAATCTGTTCATCGCCAGCTATCGCTTCCGGCGCCCGCTTCACGAGCTCTACGCGGCGAGCTGGCCGTTCATGGTGGTGCTGCTGGTGGCCCTGGCGCTCATTACCTACGTGCCCTGGTTCAGTCTCGCGTTCCTGTAGCTCGCGGCGCGCCACGTTCCCGGTGGTTCTCGAGCATGCCTGTCATGTCCGCCAGCGGCAGCGCGCGGCCGAACCAGAAACCCTGGGCGTAGTCGCACCGCTGCTCGGTGAGAAAGTCGAGCTGGGCGCGGGTCTCGACCCCCTCGGCCACGACCTGGATCCGCAGCCGATGGGCCATGGCGATGACGGCGGCGGTGATCTCGGCATCGTCGCTGCTGTCGGGAATGTCCGCCACGAAGCTGCGATCCACCTTGATGGTGCTGATGGGAAACTTCTTCAGGTAGTTGAGCGAGGAATAGCCGGTGCCGAAGTCGTCGATGGCGAGCCGGACGCCGAGCTCGTGGAGGCTCCAGACGATCTCCGCCGCGGCCTCCACGTCCTGCATGAGCATGGTTTCGGTGATCTCGAGCTCCAGGTAGCCGGGCTCGAGGTGGGCCTCGCACAGTGCGCTGCGGACGGTGTCGACGAGGTCGGGAGCCCGGAACTGGCGCGGCGAGATGTTCACCGCGATCGAGAGCGGGGCGCCCCGGTGCTCGGCCAGCCGGCGGGCCGCGATGCAGGCCTCGCGGATGACCCAGTTGCCGATCCCGACGATGGCGCCGGTCTCCTCGGCGATGCCGATGAACTCGTCCGGGGGCACCATGCCTCGTTCCGGATGGCGCCAGCGCAGCAGCGATTCCACGCCGATGATGCTCTGATCGGCCAGGGCCACCATGGGTTGGAAGTGAAGCTCCAGCTCGTTGCGCTCCACCGCGCGGCGCAGCTCGTACTCCATGCGCAGCCGCCGCACGGCGTTGGTGTTCAGCTCCTCGCTGAAGAACTGATAGTTGTTGCGGCCCTTGTCCTTGGCCCGGTACATGGCCAGATCCGCGTTCTTCAGCAGGGCGGTGGGCTCCGTGCCGTCGTCGGGCACCACGGTAATGCCGATGCTGGTGGTGACCACCAGCTTGTGGCCGAGCACGGTGACGGGCCGTTCCAGCGCCCGGAGGATCTTCTGCGCCACCTGTCCGGCGCGCTCCGGGTCGGCGATGTCGTAGAGCAGGATCGTGAACTCGTCGCCGCCGGGGCGGCCGACGGTGTCCTCCCTGCGCACGCACGCCGCCAGGCGGTGCGCGACTTCCTTGAGCAAGGCATCACCGGACTCGTGGCCCAGGGTATCGTTGACCCGCTTGAACTGATCGAGGTCGAGATACAGCAGCGCCGCCTGCTCGCCGTGGCGCCGGCAGCGCTCCACCGCCTGTGCGAGCCGGTCATTGAACAGCCGCCGATTGGCGAGCTCGGTGAGGGTGTCGTAGAAGGCCAGGCGCTCCATGCGCTGCTGGCTGGTTTTCATCTCGGTGATGTCGGCGACCTGCATGATGCAGTACAGCGGCTCGCCGTCGTGGCCGCGCTGTGCCACCACGTGACAGTTGGTCCAGATTTCCCGGCCGTCGGCGCGACACATGCGCCGTTCGCTGCGGAACGTGGTCTCACGGCCGCTGACCAGCGCAGTGAGGTGCGTCTCGAGGTCGGCGCGGCCGCCCTCGGGCACGAGCCGGGAGATGTGGGTGCCGTTCAACGCCCGGTCCGGATAGCACAGCAGATCGGTGGCGAACCGGTTGGCGCGGAAGATCTGGCCCCGGTTGTCGAGCAGCAGGATGCCGATGGGTGCGTTCTCGAAGGCGCCGCGAAACCGTTCCTCGCTGCGCCGTAGCTGCTCCTGGGCGGTGCGGAGCTCGCTGACGTCCTTGACGATGCAGATCAGGCATTCTTCGCCGTCCATCTTCGCCGTGGCCACGCTGAGGAGGCTGGGGATCTCCACTCCGGCGCGGTTGCGGAACACCATGGCCTGATTGGCGATGCGGCCGTCGCGGCGTACGGCTTTCAGCGCGGCCTTCTGCGCGGCCGGGTCGGTGAGCTGGTCGAACACCGTCGCCGGGCTGCCGATGAGCTCTTCGGCGGTGTAGCCGGACGCGGCCACGAACGCCGGATTGGCATCGCGGATGACCAGATCGCTGTTACGCAGGATCACGATACCGTCCGGACTCTGGTTGAATACCTGCGTGAACTTCTCCTCGCTGCTGCGGGCGGCGGATTCCGCCTCGAGCCGCCTGGTGATGTCGCGCCCGATGCACAGCACGCAGAGCTCGCCGTCGAGCTCGATGAAGCGCATGGAGAGCTCCACCGGCACGGTGGCGTCGCTGGCGGTCCGCATCCGGGCCTCGCGATCGGTCACCTGCCGGTGGCGGTGGAAGTCCTGCAGAATGGCGTCACGCTGCGCCTGATCGGCCCACAACTCGAGCTCGCCGGCGGGATGCCCGATGGCCCGCTCCCGAGTGTAGCCGAGCAGCTCCGTGAAGCGGGCGTTGAAGTCGATGATGGTGCCGTCGCGGTAGCGGAAGACCAGGATGGCGTCGGGGCTCGAGTGGAACATCCGGTAGAACCGGTCGTCCCCCTGATCGAGCGGGGGCGCTTGTGGGGCAACAGGCGCGGTTTCGGCACCGGTCACCTGTAACCCGCCGCGGCAATCGGCGGTGAGCGAGAGCTGAAAGGGCGCCGTGAGCGTGGCGTCGTCGAGTCGCCGCAGGCGCAGCATCGGCAGCACGCAGTCGGTCTCCGGAGCCGAACGGGCCGACGTCACCGCCTCGAGGACGGGGCCGCGCACCCGGTCCGGCAACAGGTCCTCGAGGCGCGCCTCGAGCAGTTGTGCCCGGGACGCGCACAGCGCCACGACTCCCCGGCCCCGGCAGCCGCGGATGCGATCGTCGCGGTCGATGTCGAGCACGAAACCCGCAGCGGCGCCGCTCCCCTCCGGGTCTGCGGTCCCTGTCATCGCCGGCCTGTCGTCACGGTGGCGTGATGGTTATGCTTCATCGCAACGTCTGCACGGGGTCATCCATGAACTTCAGACTGAAGCTATCGGTCCGGGGGCAGGGTCTCTATGACGTCACGCACAAAGTGCGCGAGGCGGCCGAACGCTCGGGGCTCACGGAGGGGCTCGTCACGGTATTCATCCGCCATACCTCGGCCAGCCTGGTGATCCAGGAGAACGCGGACCCGAGCGTGCGGCGGGATCTCGAGGCGTGGTTGAATCGACTGGTGCCGGAGGACGATGCGTTGTACACGCACACCACCGAAGGGCCGGACGACATGCCGGCGCACATCAAGGGTGCCCTCACCGCCGTGAGCCTCTCGGTGCCGCTCATGGACGGCGCGCTGGCCCTCGGCACCTGGCAGGGCATCTATCTCTGGGAGCATCGTCATCATCGCGGCGAGCGGGAGATGATCGTCAACGTGACGGGCGATTCCTGATCTCCGCCATCCAGCGCCGGTGCCCGTCCGGGTCGAGAATGATGGAGGCGAAGTAGAGCAGCAGGTCCCGATGCTCGGGCGTGAGCCGGGCTGCTTTCATGGCCTGCCCGCCCGCGGGGCTGTTCAGATGGCGAAAGCATTCAGTGAGCGACTCGCCCGTCCCCATGACCTGCTCGATCCGCTGATTGAGCACGTCGTGCAGCGTCTCGAGCTGGTCCTCGGTCAGGCCGGCGCCCGCAGGATCGAGGACCACGTTGGCCCAGAGGGTGGCGACGAGGATGCGATAGAGGTCCTTGTCCACCAGACGGTCCGTGACCGCCGCGCGCCGGGACAGATCGTCGAGAACCGGGGCGAACCGCTCCTCGAGCCCCCTTTGCCCGTGCTCGCGCGCCATGCCGCGGTCAGCGCCGCAGCTCTTTCAGCTCTTCGATGGTGCGGGCCAGGCGGTCGATGCGGTCCGCGATGTCGGCCAGCGCGGGATCTTCCTCTCCGCGGGGCTCCGACTCCGGCGCAATGCGCCGCCATGCCGCCTGCAGCCGCCGCTCGCTGTCCCGCTCTTCGGCTATGAAGCGGCCGAGCAGGGCGCCGGTGGTCGGGTCGATGGTTTGGTCGTCGAAGATACGCGCCAGAGGATCGTCGTCGTCCCGCTGCTCGCCGTAGCCGAGGACACGGCGGAACTTCTCCGCGTCGCCGGCGTTCGACCGCGCCAGCTCCAGCTTCTGCCGGAATTCCTCGCTCGGCGACTCCCTGACCTCGAAGCCGAGCTCGCACATTCGCTTGGTGAAGGCGGCCGCGTGCTCCTGCTCGCGAATGGCGACGACGTTGAGCACGGCGGACAGCTCCGCGTCGGCGGTGGCGTCGCGCCACGCGGCGAGGATCTCCCCGCCGCGGCGTTCCGCCACGACGATGGCGTTCAACACTCCGAGATAGCTGGGTTTCTCGCTCATGGCTCCTCCCGGTGGCCGCAGGCAGTGTACGAGGCGAGGTGGCGGCTCACAACGGCGGCAGCCGCGACGTGGTTTGCAAAGGATCGAATGCGCCAGTAACTTAGCCGTCCCTTTCACTGAGTCGGTTGGTCTTTCGTGCTGCAGTTCGATCGTATCAGGCTGCCGGAATCCAGCGAGGCCCTGCGCTCGGAAGTGCGGGAATTCCTGCACGAGTCTCGGGAGCATCTCGAGCGGCCGAATTCGGATTTCACCACCGGTCACGACCCGGCGTTCTCCCGCAAGCTCGGGGCGCGGGGCTGGATCGGCATGACCTGGCCCGAGCAATACGGCGGCGCCGGCCGCAGCTTTTTCGACCGCTACGTGGTGACGGAGGAGCTCCTTGCCGCCGGGGCCCCGGTGAGCGCCCACTGGATCGCGGATCGCCAGAGCGGCAACCTGATACTGCGCTTCGGCACCGAAGCCCAGCGTAATCACTATCTGCCTCCCATCACTCGGGGTGAAAGCTACTTCTCCATCGGCATGAGCGAGCCGAACTCCGGGTCCGACCTGGCGTCGGTGCGGGCCACGGCCAAGCCGGTGCAGGACGGCTGGCTCGTCAACGGTACCAAGCTGTGGTCTACCGACGCGCACCGCAATCACTACATGATCGCCCTGGTGCGCACGGAAGCGCCCTCGGAGAACCGCCATGCCGGCCTGTCGCAGATCATCATCGATCTCGAGAACGACGGCGCGCGAATCCGTCCCATCCGCAACATCGCCGGCGCCGAGGACTTCAACGAGGTGGTATTCGAGGACGTGCTGGTGCCCGAGGACCGGGTGGTGGGCGAGCCCGGCAACGGCTGGCAGCAGGTGACCAGCGAGCTCGCCTACGAACGCAGCGGCCCGGAGCGCTTTCTGTCGGCGTTCCGCGTGTTCGTGGAGCTGGTGCGGGCCGCCGGGGAGAATCCCGATCCGGCGCTGGCGGCGGCGATCGGGCGGATCGGCGCGCACCTGCTGACGTTGCGGCGCATGTCCATCTCCGTGGCCGGCATGCTCGATCAGGGCAAGAGCCCTGAGGTGGAGGCGGCGCTGGTGAAAGCCGTCGGCAACGACTTCGAAAAGCTGTTGCCGGAAGTGGCCCGTCTGGCCGCCAGCGGCCTTGCCGGCGACGACGAGCGCTACCAGGGCTTCCGGCGAGCGTTCGCGGACACCCTGCTGCTTTCACCTGCATTCACCATACGCGGTGGCACCCGGGAAATCCTGCGCGGGGTCATCGCCCGAGGCCTGGGCTTGCGCTGATGGAAGAGGACAACATTCTCAATGACGCGGCGGAGCGCATCTTCGCCGACCTGTGCGACAAGGCGTCGCTGGACGCCGCCGAGGCGGGCGAGTTTCCCGCCACGTTGTGGTCGACGTTGAAAGAGAACGGCTTTCACGAGTTGGCCATGTCCGAGAGCGGCGTGCCGCTCGCGCAGGCCTTCGCCGTGGTCCGGCTCGCAGGCAGGCACGCGCTGCCGTTGCCGCTGGCCGAGATCCTGCTGGCGAATCGCTGGCTGGGGAGCAGTGAGCGGTTCGTGACCATCGGACAGGTGCGCGGCGAGCGCATCGTCGACGCCCCGTGGGCGCGCGAGGCCGACCTGGTTCTGGGGCTGCAGGAAGACGGCGCGCCGTGCCGGGCGGTAGAGCCCGGCGCCACCGCGGAAGCCGGTGCCAACCTGGCCGGCGAGGCTCGGGATGCCGTGGATCTGCCGTCGGAGGCCGCGGCCGTGGAGCTCCCGGAACCGCCGATTCCCTATCTGGCGCTGGGCCGGGTGGTGGCGACGGCGGGCTGTCTGCAGCGAATCCTGGAGCTGTGTCTGGAATACGCCGGCGAGCGGGAGCAGTTCGGACGGCCGATCTCCAAGTTCCAGGCGGTGCAGCATCAGCTCGCAGTGGCAGCCGGCGAGGCGGCGGCGGCGGCGCGAGCCGCCGACGCGGCGGTAGACGCCATCGGCGGCTCGCGCTTCGAGCTCGAAGTGGGGGCGGCCAAGGCTCGCGTGGGCGAGGCTGCCGGCGCGGTGGCAGAGATCGCGCACCAGGTACACGGCGCCATGGGGTTCACCCACGAGCACCGATTACACCATTTCACCCGCCGTGCCTGGGCCTGGCGCGACGAGTACGGCAACGAGGCGTACTGGCAGGGCCGCCTCGGCCGGCACCTGGCGGCGCTCGGCGCCGACCGGGTGTGGGACTTCCTGGCTACCCGTGGCTGACCCGCGGGCGAGCGGCACCGGTCGCGTGCCGCCTCGGCCGCAGCCCCCCGTGCGCGTCGCCGTCAGCGAATGTCTGCTCGGCGACCCGGTTCGCTACGACGGCAGCGGCGCCGCCACGGCGTTTCCGCACTCGGCCGTCGAGGGGCTGTTCGAATACCGCGGCATCTGCCCGGAGGTGGGCATCGGCCTCGGCACCCCCCGGGATCCCATACACCTGGTCGAGCAGGATGGGCGCGTGCGCGTGCAGGGTGTCCACGACCCCGATCTGGACGTGACGGAGAAGCTCCGGGAGTTCGGGCGGGCCCAGGCCGCCGCGCTCGGCGACGTGGCCGGGTATGTCTTCATGCGCGGGTCACCGAGCTGCGGGGCCCACGGCGTCAAGGTACAGCGCCGGCGGGACGACGGCACTCTGGCCGCGCCGGAGCGTCGTGGCCGCGGCGTGTTCGCCGCGGCGCTGATGGCGGCTCTCCCGGAGCTCCCGGTGGAGGAGAACGGTCGGCTCCACGACCCGGTGCTGCGGGCGTGCTTCGTCACCCGGGTGTTCGCCTACGCCCACTGGCGGGCGTTCGAGCGTGCGGGTATCAGCCGGGCGGGCCTGGTGGCATTCCACAGCCGCTACAAATACCTGCTCATGGCGCACAGCGTGCCCCACTATCAGCGCGCCGGACGCCTGCTGGGCAATCTCCGGGGCGACGCCGCGGCTTCGGCGCGTGCCTATCTGGAGTTGCTCATGGCGGGATTGGCGCAGCCGCCCGGGCGCCGCGGCCATGCGAACGTGCTCTCGCACCTGCTGGGCTATCTGAAGCGGCAGCTCGACGGCTCCGAGCGCCGCGACCTCGACGAGTTGATCCACGCCTACCGCCGTGGCGAGCAGCCCCTGGAAGCGCCGCTGGCGGCGCTGCGCGCACGGCTGCGGCAGCACCCCGATCCGTACCTCGACGGGCAGGTCTACCTGGAAGCAGCATACTCCGGCGGCTGACCGTCAGCCTTCGAGCTGAACGATCATCTTGCCCACGTTGGCGCCCGTGAACAGCCCCATGAACGCGTCTGGGGCTTTGTCGACGCCGTGGAACACGGTCTCCTGGTACTTCACGTCGCCGGCCGCCACCCAGGTTTCCATGTCGCGCTTGAAGTCGCCGGCCATGTGGTCGAAGTGCGAGACGATGAAGCCGCGTAGCGTCAGGCCCAGGCCGATGGCCATCACCAGGTTGCTGGGCCCGGGCACGGGCTCGGTGGCGTTGTACTGGGAAATGGCGCCGCACAGGGCAATGCGGCCGAACTGCCGCATGTGGAACAGCGCGGCCTCGAGCTGCTCGCCGCCGACGTTGTCGAAGAAGACGTCCAGGCCGTCCGGGGCGCCCCGGCGTAGCTGGGCGAGCAGCTCGCCTTCGTGGTAGTCGAAGGCGTGGTCGAAGCCCAGCTCGTCGGTGAGCCAGCTCACTTTCTCCGCGCTGCCGGCACTGCCGATCACCCGGCAGCCCTTCAGGCGGGCAATCTGGCCGGCCACGCTGCCCACCGCCCCGGCGGCACCGGAGACGAATACCGTCTCACCGTCGCGCAGACCGGCGGCGCCGAAGAGACCGACGTAGGCCGTCATGCCCGGCATGCCGAGCACGCCCAGGTATGCGGATGCCGGCGCGGACAGCGTTTCCAGCGGCTCGAGCTCGTCGGCCGGGGCCGTGAAGGCCTCGCGCCAGCCGAGGTGGCTGCGCACCATGTCACCGGGGCTGAAGTCCGGATGCGCGCTGGCCGTGACCCGGCCGACGGCGCCGCCCGTGAGCGCCTCGCCCACCTGGAACGGCGGCACGTAGGATTTGCGGTCGATCATGCGGCCGCGCATGTAGGGGTCAACGCTCATGCAGACGTTGCGGACCTGAACCTCGCCGCTTTCCGGTTCCGGGACGTCCACCGTGGCCAGCTCGAAATCCTCGTGGTTGGGCATCCCCACCGGGCGCTTCCTGAGCCGTACTTCCGTGCTCTGCATTTCCTTCCCTCCTTCCACAAATGCGCAGCAATGCGTTGATGATCGCACTCCGGCGGAGGGGCGTCGATCCTGCCCCGCCCATGCAGGCTATAATGCCCGCCATGAAAGTCGACGACCATGCCGAGCAGCGGGTGCGCGCGCAGCGGCTGCTCGAGATTCTCGAGCTCGAGCCCATCGAGCAGAACCTCTATCGGGGCACCAATGAGGCGGAAGGCCGGTTCCGGCTGTTCGGCGGCCAGGTGCTCGCCCAGGCCCTGCGCGCCGCCTGCCGCACCGTGGACGACGCCCGGCGGCCGCATTCCTTGCGGGGGTACTTCATGCGCGCGGGCGACGGCGAGCGACGGGTTCTCTACGAGGTGGAGCGCATCCGCGACGGCACCAGCTTCGCCACCCGGCGCGTGGTGGCCATTCAGCAGGGGCAGGCGATCTTCAGCATGGACGTGTCGTTTCACATCGCTGAGAGCGGCTTCGAGCACGCCCACCCCATGCCCAACGTTCCGCCACCGGAGGAGCTCGACGACGATATCGACGTGGTCGCCCGGCTTGCGGAGCGCGACCCGGGGCTGAGCCCTATGGCGGGTCGGGCCCGGCCTTTCGAGATGCGTTCGGTGTTTGCGCTGGGCAGCGACGCCTGGCGCCTGGATCGCTTCTGGAATCCGGTGTGGATTCGCTTCTGCGGGGAGGCGGCGGACGACGACGCCCTCGCTCGATGCCTGCTGGCCTACGCCTCGGACATGGGGCTGGTTTCCACCGCCGGCCTGCCGCACACCAGCACGCAGCCGCGCTCGGCGCTGCAGATGGCGAGCCTGGACCACGCCCTGTGGATCCACCGGCCCGTGCCGATCGACGACTGGCTGCTGTTCCACAAACGCACCAGCAACGCCGAGGGCGCGCGGGGCTTGGTGCACGCCGAGTTCTTCGCCCGCGACGGCACACTGGTGGCTTCGGTTTCCCAGGAAGGGCTCTTGCGGATCCGTTGCCGCGACCGCTAGTCGCCTGCGCTCATCCGTCACCCTCGAAGTACTCGACATCGCGCACTGCGAAGCTGAGGTCGAGATCCCCGGTGAGCAGGCGCAACGCCTGGGTGGCGTCGCCGGGCAGGGGAAGGTGGGTGGCGTCCACCCGAAGCTGGTTCCAGGTCGGATCCACCACCTGCCATTCGCCATCCACCCGCAGCTCGTTCCAGGCGTGGAACCGGAATGCCGGGCCGCCCTGGTCCGCATAGGCCAGGCCGAATACGGTGCGGGTGGGGATGTCGAGGCTGCGTCCCAGGGTGGTCAGCAGGTTGGCGTACTCGGTGCAGTTCCCCGCCGGGTCGTCGAGCAGGGCGAGCACGTCGCGGGCGCGCTCGTTCTCCCGGTAACGGATGTAGCCGTTGACGAACTCGGTCAAAGCCGCCACTCGGCCGGCCGCGTCGTCCACCCCGGCCACCGCTTCACGGGCGAGCGCGCGGACACGCGGATGCGAGGCGGGAAAGGTCGCAGTGTCCTGGAGCTCGTCGCCGTGCGCCGCCTGCGTGCTCACGGCCCCGGCGCTGCGGTGGAGCAGGCCGTTCTTCACGAGCGACGGCCACACCTCGGCGGCTGATGCGCCCCGGACCTCCAGCGCCAGAGCGCTGATTCGGGTATGGGCCGGAAGCGGTCGGTCCGCGGGGATGCGATAGCTCGCGGATTGCAGCGGCGCGCGCTTCGCCACTGCGGCGTGCTTCGGCGCCTGCTCCAGCTCGAACAGGCCCGCCAGGCTCATGGCCACGGGTTGCATGTCTTCATCGAGCTGAATGCGGGTTCCGCCGGAGGCGGCCGCGTGCTCGAGCCGATAGCCGGGGGCGTCGTGCGCCGTCACCCGAAACTGTCGCGATACCACCCGCGAGCGGTCGAGGTCGAGGGCAAACGCGGCGATGGTTGCGCCGGCTCGCGGCTGCCGGTGCTCGAGCCCCACCTCGAAGCTCAGGTGGTCCGCGAGGGTGAAGTCGAGGTCTACGGGCCGGCTGCTGCCGTCGCTCCCGCGTCCCGTGCGGTAGCCGTCGCCGTGTCGCCGGATGACTGTGTCGCGCCGCTCTCCGGCTCGGTCGGTTGCCCGCCGCGCCCGGGTCAGGGCGTGGGGCGGCGCGCCGTCGAAGGTCAGGGATTCGCGGATCGAGACCGCCTTCCCCGGCGTCAGCAGGAACCGCAGATCGCTCGCGAAGCGCCAGCGGCCGAGGAGATCCCGGGCGGCCAGGGTGTGCAGGTAGCCGACGTGGCGGTCGTCCAGAGTGAGCCGGTACCAGCGTTCGCCGAGCTGGCTGCTGGCGCTGGCGATCTCCGGCTCGGTCCGGGCGCTCAACAGGCAGGCCAGTGCCGCCAGCAGGGCCGTGACGCCGAGGCCGTTGACGATGCGGATGAGCAAAGCAGGGTGCCGATGGCCGAAAGCGCCATTATACGGCCTCGCGGGGAGGGGCGTCCCGGGCTTGCCGATCGTGGCGGATATCGGGGCTGGATGCGGGCTAGAATGTGCGCCTTCGATCTGGATGCTCTGCGAAGCTATGAATCACGAGATCAGAGACTTCATCCGCGCCCGGGTGGCCGACGACCTCGAGCGCGGCGTGGTGACCGGGGGTGTGGTGACGCGGTTCCCGCCGGAGCCCAACGGCTACCTGCACATCGGGCACGCGAAATCCATCTGTTTGAACTTCGGCATCGCCGAGGAATTCGGCGGGGTGACCTACCTGCGCTTCGACGACACCAATCCGCTGCGCGAGAGCGAGGTGTTCGCAGAGTCCATTGCCTATGACGTGGCCTGGCTTGGCTTTCAGTGGGGCGATCGGCTGACCCACGCCTCGGACTATTTCGATCAGCTCTATGCCTTCGCGGAGGAGCTCATCGAAAAGGGCAAGGCTTACGTCGACAGCCAGTCCAACGAGGAGATCCGCGCGCGCCGGGGCACGCTCACCGAGCCCGGCGAGGCGAGCCCCTACCGCGAGCGTTCCGTGGCGGAGAACCTCGAGTTGTTCCGTCGTATGCGCGCCGGGGAGTTCACCGACGGCGAGCACGTGTTGCGGGCGAAGATCGACATGGAATCAGCGAACATCAACCTGCGTGACCCCGTGCTCTACCGGATCCGCCACGCTACCCACCAGCGTACCGGCGACACCTGGTGCATCTATCCGATGTACGACTACACCCATTGCATCTGCGATGCCCTGGAAGGGGTGACCCATTCCCTGTGCACCCTGGAGTTCGAGGATCACCGTCCGCTTTACGACTGGGTGCTCGACAACATCAGCGTCAACATCCATCCGCCCCAGATCGAGTTCTCGCGGCTGGGCTTGGAGTACACCGTGATGTCCAAGCGGCTGCTCCAGCGGCTGGTGGAAGAAGGCATGGTGGACGGGTGGGACGACCCGCGCATGCCGACCTTGGCGGGGCTGCGCCGCCGGGGGGTAACCCCGGGCGCCATCCGCGATTTCTGTCGCCGGGTGGGCGTCACCAAGCAAGACAACCTGGTAGAGATGAGTCTGCTGGAGTTCTGTATCCGCCAGGATCTGGAGGCCACCGCCCCGCGCGGCATGGCGGTGCTCGATCCGCTGCCCGTGACCATCACCAACTACCCCGGGGAGGGCGAGACGCTCGATGCAGCCTGGCATCCGCAGAACGAGGCGCTGGGGCGCCGGACGCTGCCGTTCGGTCCGCGGTTGTACATTGAGCGCGACGACTTCGCCGAGGTGCCGCCGAAGAAGTACAAGCGGCTCACGCCCGACCAGCCGGTGCGCCTGCGTTACGCCTACATCATCGAATGCGAGGAAGTGGTGAAAGACGCCGCCGGCGAGGTGGTCGAGCTGAGGTGTCGCTACGTGCCGGAATCGAAAAGCGGCCAGGACACCAGCGGGATCAAGACCAAGGGGGTGATCCACTGGGTGGATGCGGCGCGCGGGGTGCCCGCGGCGATCCGCCTGTACGATCGCCTGTTCCGGGTTCCCGCCCCGGGCGCGGACACCCTGGCGCAGGATCTGAATCCGGAGTCCCTGCTCGAACGCGAGGGCATCGTCGAGCCGGCGGTGGTGGAAGCTGCGGATGCGCGCTTTCAGTTCGAGCGGCTCGGCTATTTCTGCAAGGACAGCCATCAGCCGGGGGTGTTCAACCGCACCGTGACGCTGCGGGACAGCTACAAGCCGCCCGCGGAGCACGGCGGCTCGGGATGAGCGAGCGGCCGGCGTACCGGGATCCGGAGCGCGGCGTCGACGCGCGCGTGAAGGACCTGCTCGGCCGGATGACCCTTGACGAGAAGCTCGCTCAGCTCGGCGGCGTTCGGGCTGCCGACGTATGGGACGCGGGGTTCGACGCCCAGGCGGCGTCGACGCTGCTGGCGCACGGCATCGGCCACGTGGCACGTCCTGGGGTCGGGACGGGCGCGACGCCGCAGGCGACCGCCCGGTTCGTCGACGCGGCGCAGCGCTTTCTGCGCGAGCACACGCGACTCGGCATCCCGGCTCTCTTCCACGAAGAAGCGCCGGCGGGCTACTGCGCCGCCGGCGCCACCCGGTTCCCGCAGAGCATTGGCCAGGCGGCGACCTGGGACACGGCCGGGGTGCGCGCGATGGCGGCCGCGGTGGCCGCCGAGATGCGGGCCGTGGGGGTGCGCCAGGCCATCGCCCCGGTTCTGGACATCGCCCGCGACCCGCGCTGGGGCCGCCTCGAGGAGACGTTCGGCGAGGACCCGTATCTGGCCGGCCGACTGGGGGTGGCGTGGATACGGGGCCTGCAGAGCGGCTCCGCGGCGGAGCGGGTGGTGGCCACGGCGCGGCATTTCGTCGGCGCCGGCGTGCCGGAAGGCGGGTTGAACCAAGCGCCGGTGCAGCTCGGTTCCCGGGAGCTGCGCGAAGTCCATGTGGCGCCGTTCGCCGCGGCCGTAGGGGAAGCCGGCCTCGAGGCGGTGATGTGCGGGTCGAGCGCGGTGGACGGCGTGCCGCCGGCGGCATCGTCGGAGCTGCTCGGCGGGCTGCTGCGCGACGAGCTCGGCTTCCGGGGGGTGGTGGTTTCGGACTATGACGGGGTCGGAGATCTGGTGCGCCACCACCGGGTAGCGCGGGACGAGGGCCACGCCGCAGCGCAGGCTCTGGCGGCGGGCGTCGATGTGGAGACGCCGGCGTTGGCATGTTTCGGCGAGCCACTGAAAGCCCTTGTCGAGGCGGGCAAGGTGGAGCCGTCGCTGGTGGATGGGGCGGTGAGCCGGGTGCTGCGCTCGAAGTTCGAGCTGGGTCTGTTCGATGTTCCGGAGGCAGGGGAGCAGCGGGTGGCTGACGCCTTCCGCACCGCCGACTCCCGGCACCTGGCCCGCCGCCTGGCGGAGCAGTCGATGGTGCTGCTGAAGAACGACGGCATCCTGCCGCTCGGCCCGGGTTGCCGGCTTGCCGTGCTGGGCCCGGCCGCGGACGATCCGCGGCTGCTGCTGGGCGACTACCACTACGCGGCACAGGCGGAGGTGGCGTGCCACGAGACCCCGGCGCGCGACCTGCCCGCCGCCACGCCCCGCCGAGTGCTCGAGACGCGGATGGCGGTGGAGTACCGGCGCGGCTGCGCGCTCACCGGCGATGCCAGCGGGGAGATGGCCGCCGCCGTGGCGGCGGCCCGCAATGCGGACGCCGCTGTGGTCTTCGTGGGCGGCAGAAGCGGGTCGCGGCCGGACTGCACCAGTGGCGAGCACCGCGACGCCTCGGATCTGCGGCTCACTGGGGCCCAGGGGCGGCTCGTTCGTGAGGTGGCGGCCACCGGCACGCCGGTGGTCATGGTGGTCATCGGTGGCCGCGCGTTCACCCTGGAGGCCGAGACGGCGGCGGTGAATGCCGCACTCATGGCCTGGCTTCCGGGTGAGGAAGGCGCTGCGGCACTAGCGCGGCTGCTGCTCGGCGACGTGAGCCCGTCCGGGCGGCTGCCGGTGTCGCTGCCCCGGAGCGCGGGGCAGATCCCCGTGCATTACGATCACCGGGCGGGCGGCGGGCGCAGCGCCGAGCTCGGAGATTACACCGACGGCTCGACACGGCCCGTTTTCCCGTTCGGGCACGGGTTGTCCTATGCCGCGTTCGAATACGACGACCTGGTGCTCCCCGACACCGTGGACGCGCACGCGGCCCTGAACGTCTGGTTGAGCGTGCGCAACGTTTCGGAGCGCGACGGCGACGAGATCGTCCAGCTCTACGTGCGCCCGACGATCGCGGGCGTGGCGCCGCCGGTGCGCAAGCTGGTGGGATTCGTCCGGGTGCCGCTACCGGCGGGCGCGGCCCGGCGCCTGCGCTTTCAGGTGGACACGTCGCAGCTCGGTCACTACGACCGCGGCAAGCGGTTGGTGGTGCAGCCGGGCGAGGTGACGTTGCTGGTGGGGGCCTCCGCCCGCGACGTCCGGCTGCGGGGCACAGTGACGGTGCGGGGCGAGCCCCGGCCGCTGCAGCCCAGGCAGGTGCTCGCCACCCAGGTGGAGGTGACGGATGTCCGCGCGTAGAGCGCGTGTCTACGGGGGCAGGCGGGCGTCCGAGTACAGGCGTTCGCCGGGGAGGCCCCGCCGCGCCAGCTCCTCGACGATGCCGTCCTCGCCGACCAGATGGGCGGCGCCGACCAGCACGAAGTAGACGGCGTCGGGCTCGGCCGGGTCGTGCAGGTACTCGCTGATGCGGTCCGCCATGCGCCGGTTGCGCTGGTCCAGCAGTTGCTCGTTGAACGCGCGGGCGAGAGGCGAGTTGCCCGCCTGATCCCGGAAACGGGTCAGGAGTCGCGCATCGTCGCCCGAGAGCCAGGCGGTGATCATGTCGGCCAGAGCGGGTTCCACCCGGTCCGCCATGTCCAGCGTCTCCGCCAGCAGCTCGATCTGCGTTTTCATGGGCTGCTCGAACAGCAGCGCGAGCTGGGATTCCAGGGTTTCCAGCTCGAGAATGCGCTGATCCGTGCGCCGGCGCAGCAGGCGGTTCTCGAGCCCCGCGTCGGGCAGGTAGCCCAGGGCCATGAGCCGTCCGATCACCAGTTGATTCATCACCAGCGCGGGCTTGGCCTTGTCGACTGCGGCGAGGCTGGAGCCATACCGCGGCAGCTCCCGCGCCAGGCGGTCGTAGAGCGCCGCGGGCAGCACGTCGCCCAGCGTCTGCCCCTCGGGCAGACGGGCGTATTCCAGCGTCCGCCGCTCGAGGGTGCGGGGTGACACCGCCTCCACGTTCACCTCGAGCACCAGGTAGTCCGAGCGAGAGAATGCCGTCAGGACCTGGCGTGGCAGGGGCCGTATCGTAGGCTTCAGAACGTGCACGGAGCCGGCAAGGTACAGCGTGGCGCCGGCGTGCCGGTAGCGCCAGAGGAACAGGGGATGGCGCTGCTCGGGAAGGCGCGAGAGGATCTCCCGTCCCGTGGTGATGCGCTCGTCGTCGAGCCGCACGACCTCGCACAGCGCGTCCGGGGCGGCGTCGGTCTGACACTGCTCACGCGCGGCGAGCGACGCCGCCAGGGCGTTGGGGCGGGAGTGGCTCACCGCGCGAATCTCCCCGGGCCGCTCGGTGGACACCGCCAGGGCCTTTGCACCGGGCAGGTCGTCATATGCTGGCTCGCTGTCCGCTGCCGCGGCAGCGGGGGGCAGCGGCCCTGCGAGCAGCCCTGCGGCCAGCGCGCACAGCCAGCGGCTGACCTGGCGTGTCATCCGCGGTCGACGTCGTGGGGCGTTTCCCCGGCCGCGACGATGGCCGTCTCCACCTCGCTCAGCATGGCGTCCAGCGCGGTGGTGTCGGTGCCCCGCAGCACCAGCACCGTGCCGTAGCGGTCGTCGCGGAAGAACGGATAGCTGCCGAGATCCACCTGCGGAAAGCGCTGCTGGATGTCGCGGAGCGGACCGGCGATCTGGCTTTCGCCGAGGTAGGCGGTCACCGAGCGCGAGCGCACCACCGCTCCACCTTCCAGCTTGCCTTCCAGACCGGCCAGCATGGCCTGCATGACCGCCGGAATGCCCGCCATCACGAATACGTTCTCGATGCGGAAACCCGGCGGGCCGCCGGTGCTGTTTTCCACCAGAGTGGCGCCTTCGGGCACCCGCGCCATGCGCATGCGTGATGCCATGACGTCCGGCGGCGCCTCCCGCCGCTGGATGCGCTCGGCGATTTCCGGATGCACCACGAGATCCACGCCGAAGGCCGCGGCGATGGCGTCGGCGGTGATGTCGTCGTGGGTGGGGCCGATGCCGCCGGTGGTGAAGACGTAGTCGAAGCGGGCGCGGGACTCGTTCACCGCGGCCACGATGGTCTCCAGGACGTCGGGGATCACCCGCGCCTCGCTCACCTGAATCCCCCACCCGCCGAGGGTCCGGGCGATATGGGACAGGTTCACGTCCTGGGTACGGCCGGAAAGGATCTCGTTGCCGATGACGAGTACGCAGGCGGTGACGGCGCGGTCTTGCATTGACAGTCCCGAGTCAGCGGTTGCCCGAATGCTAACACGGCTTCGGCGGCTGCAAATCGCTTACATGCGTAAGCCCAAAGCGTTTCCTGAAAGTTACCCGCTAAGTCAATGAGGGGCGGGATCTATCCAGTGTCAGGATCTGCGACATTTCGCTTACAGTTACAAAAAACCCGCTTACATCCAATTTACACAGCAGCAGCGGCCCACTAGATTCCCGCCGCAGTCGGCGAAGCTCGTGCGAACACGGATGTTCGAGTTTTTTGGGCCTGTACAGGGACTTACACCCCGCATCACGGATTCGGGCCCAGCCGTATCAATCCATCGACAAGAATGCGAGGCAAGGCCCACATGCAGCATCATGCCGTATCCATCAGCAGCCGGCATAGGCCGGTCTACTTCATCGTGTTCCTCGTCGTGCTCATGTTCGCGCTCGCCGCGTGCAGCGGCTCGAGCGGCGGATCGAGTGGCGGCGACGGCTCCCAACCCGGCGAGCCCGGTGGCTCGGACGGAAACGGCGGCTCCGGCGGCTCGGGCGGCAGCGGTGGCTCCGGCGGCTCGGGGGACGGCGGCCCGACGCTGACCTTCGAGGCGTCTCCGTCGGCAGTGGAGCACGGGAAGTCGACCACCCTGAGCTGGGAAGGCGGCGGTGTGGACAGCTGCGACGCGTCCGGCGGCTGGAGTGGCGGCAAAGCCGCCTCCGGGACCGAGACCGTCGGTCCCGTGGAGCAGGACACCACGTTCCGCCTGAGCTGCTCCGGCGCCTCCGGCGGCGTGACTCGGGAAGTCTCCGTGGCCGTGGTGGACGGCTCCGGGGGCGACGACGACCCTGCGGACGATCCCGACGTCAGCATGCGCAGCAACCCCAGCGCGGTGCCCGTGGGAGAATCCGCCACCCTGACCTGGTCTGCCGAAAACGCGACGAGCTGCACGGCGACCGGTGCCTGGTCGGGTGAGCGCGAGCTCTCCGGCAGCTACGACACCGGCGCGCTCACGGAAAGCACAACCTACGGCCTGTCCTGCAAGGGCCCGGGCGGCAATGCACTGGCCACGGTGACCATCGACGTGCAGAGCAGCGCGCTGCGCTGGGATCCGCCCACCGAGAACGTGGACGGCTCGCACCTCGACGACCTGGCCGGCTTCGTGGTTCATTGGGGCAGCGCGAGCCGCGACTACGAGTCGAGCCACCGCATCGACGACCCCGATGTGACCGAGTGGACCGCGGACATTGCTTCGGGTGACTACTACTTCGCCGTCACGGCCTTCGACGAGGACGGCAACGAGAGCGCGTACTCCAACGAAGTGCGCAAGAGCATCCCCTAGCCTGCGTCCCCGCCGCCGCGCCGGCGACCGGCGCGGCGGTCCCGCCCTTCTCCTCCCTCGCTCGCCACTTCCCGCCGCTGATATACTCCTCGCGCTGAACATGGGTGCCAACGGGAGGGGGCATGCAACCTGCGGGGTACGGTCGCTGCTCGGCTCGGGGCGTCGTGACCGCAGCGGCGTTGTACGGATCCACCCTGCTGGCGGCGTGCTCCGGCGGCGGCAGCGGTTCCGACAGCGCTTTCCGCGGCTCGACCGCGGATGGGCCGCGCGTTCGGCTGTCCGCCGATGCGGAGACCGTCGAGCAGGGAGAGTCCGTGGTCCTGAGCTGGAACGCCCGGCAGGTCGACGCGTGCCGCGCCAGCGGCGGCTGGAGCGGACCGCGTCCGCCCCAGGGCCGCGTCACGGTGGGCCCGCTGACCCGAGCCACCACCTATACGCTCACCTGCCGGGGCGATGGCGAGCGCGCTGTGGCCATGCTCGCGGTTTCCGTGCTCGGGCCCGTGCGGCTGCGCTGGGAGGCACCGGAGGAGAACGTGGATGGATCCCCCCTCGACGACCTCGCGGGCTTCCGGATCCATTATGGCGCGGGAAGTCGCGAATACTCCGGTCAGCTCGACGTCCGTGATCCTTCGGCGACGACGCACGTGTTCGAGCTGCCGTCCGGAAGCTATTACATCGGCATGACAGCTC
>JBMCWS010000028.1:0-26627 GCA_048621375.1 Pseudomonadota bacterium
GTGCCGTAGTTCTGCGTGGCTGCCATGCTCTAGATTTCCAATGGTTCGGGTTGTTGTGCGCTGTGGGGATGCTCGCCGCCCGCGTACACCTTCAACTTCTTCAGCATCGCCCGGCCCAGCGGATTGCGCGGCAGCATGCCCTTCACCGCCTTCTCGACAATACGCTCGGGGTGGCGCTGCTGCAGATGCTCGAAGCTGATACCTTTGATGCCGCCGGGGTAGCCGCTGTGCCGGTAATAGACTTTCTCGGTGGTCTTGCGGCCGGTCACCCGGATCTTGTCCGCGTTCACCACGACGATGTAGTCACCGGTATCCACGTGCGGCGTGTACTCGGGCTTGTGCTTGCCCCGCAGGCGGCGCGCAACTTCCGTGGCCAGGCGGCCGAGGGTCTTGTCTTCGGCATCGACCACATACCATGAGCGGCGAACGTCTTCCGCGCGCATGCTTACCGTTTTCATGAGAACTCTTGTGCCCGCTTCAGGTGCAAATCATACCACCCCGGTGGAAAGGGGGGGCGGAAATTCGGGAGCGCGAATGGTAGCGAAGCGATCCGGTCAGTACAAGGTACTCAGTACTTCCTTGAGCTAAGCTTTGTGGGTCTCGCCGAGGTACTCGTGCGACTGCATCTCGAGCAGCCGGCTTTCGGTACGCTCGAACTCGAAGCGCAACCGCTCCCCCGCGTACAGCTCGGTCACCGGAACCTCAGCGGAGAGGATCAGCTTGACACTGCGGTCGTAGAACTCGTCCACCAAGCTGATGAAGCGGCGCGCCGCGTCCTCGCTGCGCACCGTGAAGCGGGGCACGTTCGAGACCAGCACGGCGTGGAATATCCGGGCCAGCTCGATGTAGTCGTTCTGGCTGCGCGGCCCCTCGCAGAGATCGGCGAACTCGAACCAGGCCACGTCCTCGGCCATCAGGCGGGCGCGAATGGGCCGGTTCTCGATCTCCAGCACCACATCCACCTGCGGCGGCTCCGGCGCCAGCGCCTCGAAGCTTCGCGCCAGGCTGCGCTCGGCTTCCTCGTCCAGCGGCGAGTGGTAGATCTCAGCGCGCTCGAGCACCCGCAACCGGTGATCCACGTCGCCGTCGACGTTGAACACCCGGGTGTGGGTCTTCAGCATCTCGATAGCCGGCAGGAAGCGCCGCCGCTGCAGGCCGTTCTCGTAGAGCCGGTCCGGCTCGACGTTGGAGGTGGCCACCAGAGTGACCCCGCGGGAGAACAATCCATCGAGCAGCTCCCCCAAGATCATGGCATCACCGATGTCGGAGACGAAGAACTCGTCGAAGCACAGCACCGAGGACTCGCGAGCGAAATGCTCCGCCACCGTCTCCAGCGGATTGGGCGTTCCCGCCAGCTCCCGCAGCTCCCGATGGACCCGGTGCATGAATCGGTGGAAGTGCATCCGTAAGCGGTCGTCCTCGGGCAGCGACTCGTGAAACAGATCCATGAGCATGGTCTTGCCCCGGCCCACACCACCCCACAGGTATAGCCCCTGCACCGGCTCCGGGGCGCGGCGGCTCCTCGGCAGCAGTCGCGCGAGCAACGGCGGGCGTGCCCGGCGCCGCTGCTCGAGCCGGCGGTACAGTGCCTCGAGCAGCGCCACCACCCGCTCCTGGGCGGGGTCGTAGTCGAAGTCCGCCCGCTCGAGCAACTCCCGATACCGTTGCTCGGGTGACGCACCGGTCGACGTCTGCTCCACGATCGTCTCAGCCATCGCTCCCCTGGGTCCGCGCTTCCGCCGCCCGGGCGTGGGCTTCGAGCCCTTCGCCGTGAGCCAGGGTGGCGGCGGTACGGCCCACTACCGCCGCCCCTTCCGGGGTCAGACGCACCACCGAGCTGCGCTTCTGGAAGTCGTCGACGCCGAGCGGCGACGAGAAGCGCGCAGTGCCGAAGGTCGGCAGCACGTGGCTCGGGCCCGCCGCATAGTCCCCCATCACTTCCGGGGAATGGGCGCCGACGAAAATCGCCCCGGCGTTGCGCACCTGCTCCAGAAGCGGGTCCGGCTGGGCCACCGCCAGCTCGAGATGCTCCGGCGCGACCCGGTTGGCGACGGTGACCGCTTCGTCGAGGTCGCGGGTTCGGACCAAGGCGCCGCGGCGGGACAGCGACTCGCGAATGGTGTCACCCCGAGTGCGCCCCCCGACGAGCGCCTCCATCTCCCGCGCGACTTCCTCGAGATAGTCCGCGTCCGGCGACAGCAGCATGGCCTGGGCCGCGGCGTCGTGCTCGGCCTGGGAGAACAGATCCAGCGCCATCCACGACGCCGGCGCCGAGCCGTCGGCGATGATCAGGACCTCGCTCGGCCCGGCGATGATGTCGATACCCACAGCTCCGAACACCTGCCGCTTGGCGGCGGCCACGAAGGCGCCGCCCGGGCCCACGATCTTGTCCACCCGGGGGACGGTATCGGTGCCGAAGGCCAGCGCCGCCACCGCCTGAGCACCGCCCAGGGCGAAGCCGCGGCTCACGCCGGCCACGTGCGCGGCCGCCAGCACCAGCGGATTGCGCACGCCGTCCGGTGTCGGCACCGTCATGACGATCTCGTCCACCCCGGCCACCCGGGCCGGCACGGCGCTCATCAGCACGGTGGAGGGATACGCCGCCTGACCGCCCGGCACGTACAGACCGACCCGCTGCAGCGGCGTGACCCGCTGACCGAGCACGTTGCCGTACGCGTCACTGAACTCCCAGTCACCGCCGAGCTGACGGAAGTGGTAGGACTCGATCCGCGCCGCCGCCTCTTTCAAGGCCTCGCGCTCGGCAGCGCCGAGGCTCTCGAATGCCTCGCGGAAATCCTCCGGGGCGATCTCCAGCGCCTGCGCATCCGCGGGCTGCCAGCGATCGAGCCGGGCTGTCAGCTCGAGCAGGGCCGCATCACCGCGGCTGCGAACGTCGCGCACGATGTCGGCGGCGATGCGGTTGACCTCGTCGTCCTCGCCGACTTCCCAGTACAGCAGCTCGTCGAGCGCCCGGTCGAACCCCGCTTCGGTGGTGGACAACCGACGAACCTTCAAGCTCATGGGCACACCTCCCGTAATCGATCGAGCAGATCCTGCACGGCATCGAACCGCGTCTTCATGGCGGCGCGGTTGACGATGACCCGCGTGCTGACGTGAGCGATGATCTCCAGCGGCTCCAGGCCGTTGGCCTTCAGGGTATTGCCGGTGTCGACGATGTCGACGATGCAATCCGACAGGTCCATGAGCGGCGCGATCTCCATGGCGCCCGAGAGCGGAATGACGGACACCTGCCGGCCTTCGCGCTCGAAGTAGCTGCGCGCCACGTTGACGAACTTGGTCGCCACCCGCAATGGTCCGCGGCCGGGCTCGGCGCCCACGGGGGCCGCGGTCATCAGCCGGCAGCGGCCGATGCCCAGATCGAGCCGCTCGTAGAAGCCGCTGCTGCCGTGCTCCATGATCGTGTCCTTGCCGACGATGCCGACGTCGGCGGCGCCGTGCTCCACATAGGTGGGCACGTCGGAGCCGCGCATCACCACCAGGGTATGGGTGCCGTCGGCGGTCTCGAACACCAGCTTGCGGCTGCCTTCGAGCGGCTCCGCCGGCCGCACGCCGGCGGCTTCGAGCAGCGGCAGGCATTCCTCGAGAATGCGCCCGCGGTTCAGTGCAATGGTCAATCCCGCCACGATGGTCTACTCCGCCGCCTCGAGATGCGATCCCGTGGACCCGGGGGCCGCGGAGACACGCCGTACGTCCGCCCCGAGCTGAGCCAGCTTCTCTTCGATGGTCTCGTAGCCGCGGTCGATGTGGTAGATGCGATCGATGAGCGTGGTCCCTTCCGCCACCAGAGCGGCCACCACCAGACTGAAGGAGGCCCGCAAGTCCGTCGCCATGACCGGCGCCGCCTTGAGCGCAGCGACCCCGCGCACCAGCGCCTGAGAGGGGCCGTTGAGGACGATGTCGGCGCCGAGCCGGTTGATCTCCTGCACGTGCATGAAGCGATTCTCGAAGATGGTCTCGGTAATACGGCTGTCGCCTTCGGCCACGGCGTTCATGGCCAGAAACTGCGCCTGCATGTCGGTGGGAAAACCCGGATACGGCGCCGTGTCGACGTCCACCGCCCGCGGCCGGCGGCCGCCCATGTCCAGCTCGATCCAGTCCTCGCCCACCTCGAGCGCGGCGCCGGCCGCCTCCAGCTTGTCGAGCACCGCGGTGAGGGTGTCCGGCGCGGTGCGTTCCAGGCGCACCCTGCCGCCGGTGACCGCGGCGGCGACGAGATAGGTACCCGTTTCCACCCGGTCGGGCATCACCCGGTAGCTGCCTCCGTGCAGGGCGTCCACGCCCTCGACCACCACCTCCGGGGTGCCGTGCCCGCGGACCCGTGCCCCAATGGCGTTGAGGAAGTTCCCCAGGTCGGTCACCTCGGGCTCGCAGGCCGCGTTGGCAATGCGGGTGGTGCCGCGGGCGAGCGCGGCGGCCATCAATAGGTTCTGGGTCCCGCCCACGGTCACCAGGTCGAAGCGATAATCGGCGCCGCGCAGGCCCCGGGGCGCCCGGCCGATGACGTAGCCGTCCCGCACGTCGATCTCGGCCCCCAGGGCCTCCAGGGCCTTGAGGTGCTGATCCACGGGGCGGGCGCCGATGGCGCATCCTCCGGGCAGGGAGACTTCCGCCGCACCGAACCGGGCCAGCAGCGGCCCCAGCACCACGAACGAAGCGCGCATGGTCTTCACCAGTTCGTATGGG
Organism: Pseudomonadota bacterium; assembly: GCA_048621375.1. Lineage (GTDB taxonomy): Bacteria > Pseudomonadota > Gammaproteobacteria > Pseudomonadales > Azotimanducaceae > UBA7803. The sequence continues at coordinate 4,705 of JBMCWS010000028.1, forward strand.
GCGCGCAAGTTCCCGAGCTCGCGCGCGGTGACCTCCACCCGCATCTTCTCGTCCACCACCAGGTCCGCGCCGAGACTCCCCAGCAGCTCGAGCATGGTGGTGACGTCGTGCAGGTGGGGCAGGTTCTCCAGCAGCACCGGCTCATCGGTGAGCACGGAACCCGCCAGTATGGGCAGCGCCGAGTTCTTCGCCCCGGAAATGCGCAGGGTTCCGGACAGGCGCTTGCCTCCGGTGATCAAAAGTTTATCCATGAGGCGTTACCGCTCGTCCGGCGTCAGCGCGCGGATGCTCACCGCATGCAGGCTGCCATCGCTGATGAGGTGCTTGATGCATCGGTTCACGGCCTGCTCCCGGCCGACGCGGCGCTGGCCCTCGAACTCCCGGCTCACCACCGTGATCTGTGCGCGGTTGCCCTCCACCACGGCCTCCACCTCGGCGTCGGGAATCTGCTCCTTGATGGCTTGTGCGATGGCGTCGTTCATTTTGCTCCGATACGGTTCATCAGTGTGCCGGCTGCTCGTCGCCGAGCGGCAGCACGTCGGTCATGCCGGACAGCGCCACGATGCTGCGAACCCCCTCCGGCGCGTGGGCGAAGACGATGCGCTTCCCCTGATGACGCGCGGCGCGGAACCACGCCATGAGCAGCGCCACCACCGCCGAGTTGGCGTTCTCCAGCGCCGACAGGTCGATCACCGCCGGGTCCGGGGCCGCGGCGATGGCGGCTTCACCGTCCCGGCGGGCCGCCATGAGGTTGTCGAAACCGACCTCTCCGACGAGCCGGTAGCAGACCCCGGGCTCGCTCAAGCGGACGGCTCCTCCGCAGCCGCTTCGCCGGGTACGCCCTCGCCCTCGAGGCCCGGCGCCTCTTCCCGCAGCATCTCGCTCCAGTCGTCGATCACCGCGTCCATGTCGCCGCCGTACTCCGGATCCCGCATGGCGCTGTTGAACTGGTTGCGGTAGGTCAGGCCCATGTTCACGCCGTTGACGATGAGATTGCGGACCTGCCACTCGCCCGCATCGTTCCTGGCCATCGAGTAGAGCACCGGATAGACGTCGCCCTGCGGGGTACGGATCTCCATCCTCACGCTACGGCGGTCGGGGTTGCGCGGCGGCCGGTCCGGCGGCACCACCACCACTTCCCCGTCATCGAACTCCAGCAGCGCCATGGCGTAGGTACGCACCAACCCCGACTCGAAGCGCTCGGCGAAGCGCTCCCGCTGCTCCGGCGTGGCCTTACGGTAATGCGCGGCCATCACGCTGCGGGCGAAGCTGTCGAAGGCGACCACCGGTTCCAGTATGGACTCCACCTCGCTGTAGAACCGTTCCGGATCCTCCTCCGCGTACCCCCGGGCCCGCTCGATGAGATCGAGCACCTCGTCCGTGGTCTCGCGGACCAGCTCCACGGCACCGTCGCCACCCGCTTCGGCCGCGGCCGAAGCGGCCGCAGGCGCCGCCGCCACGGCGAGCAACATCGGAATCAGGGCCGCCAGAGGCAGCCAGCGTCGCAATGCAGTCATCGAATGAGCCATGTCACGAAGCTCCGAGTCGGGTGATCAGATCGCCGATCAGGTTCTCCAGAACCAGCGCGCCCTGGGTGTCCATAATGTAATCGCCTTCGTCGAGCATGTCGTCCGAAGCGCCCGGACTCAAGCCGACGTATCGCGCCCCGAGCATCCCTTCCGTGAGGATGCGGGCGCCGCTGTCGGCCGGCAACGGCCAGCCGTGGTCGTCGATCTCCATGGTCACCACCGCGGTCCCGTACAGCGGATCCACCTCGATCTCCGCCACGCGGCCTATGGTAACACCGGCCATGCTGACCTTGCCGCGAACGCGCAGACCCGCCACGTCGTCGAACTCGGCGTGGATCACGTGCGCCTCGCCATCCGGGGTCAGAGTGGCGCCGCTGACCTTCACCATCAGCACGACCAGCGCCAGGATCCCGGCCAGGACGAAGGCGCCGACACTGATCTCGATGGTCCGCATCTGCATTATTTGAAATCTCCGTACATTCCCAGAGTCAGCAGGAAGTCCATGGCCAGCACCACCACCGACGACATCACCACGGTGCGCGTCGTCGCGAGACCGATGCCCTCGGCGGTGGCTTCCATGTCGTAGCCCTGGAACACGGCGATCCAGGTCACGAGCAGGGCGAACACCAGGCTCTTGATCATGCCCTTTCCGAGGTCCTCCCAGACCTCCACCGTATCCTGCATTCCCGACCAGAAGCTGCCGGAATCGCTGCCGAGCCACTGCACGGCCACCACCATGCCGCCATAGATCGCCACCACGTTGAAAATGGCGGTGAGCATGGGCATGCACAGCAAGCCCGCCCACAGACGCGGGGCGACGATCCGATGCAGGGGATCCACCCCCATCATCTCCATGCTCGAGAGCTGCTCGGTGCTCTTCATCAGCCCGATCTCGGCGGTGATGGCCGAGCCGGCCCGCCCCGCGAAAAGCAGTGCCGTGACCACCGGGCCGAGCTCCCGCAGCAGGACCAGCGCGAGGCCCAGCCCCACCGCGTCCTCGGCACCGAAGCGCGCGAGCTGAGTGTAGAACTGCAGCGCGATCACGGCGCCGATGGAGAACGCCGACAGCACGATGATCACCAGCGACAGTACCCCGATGGTATGAATCTGGCGCACCAGCAACGCCATGTCGCCCCGCCGCGGCAGCCCCGCGATCGCGGTGAGCCACATGAGGCTGGCGCGACCGAGGTTGGCCAGGCGGTCCAGGGCGCGGATGCCCAGCAGGCGCAGCACGGCCGTCATCGCCCGGGCTCCGCCAGCACGTCGTAGACCAGCTCGTCCGCCGGATAGTGAAACGGAACCGGCCCGTCGGGAGAGCCCTGCATGAACTGCTGCACCCATGCCGACCCCTCCCGGCGCAGCGCGTCCGGGCTGCCGGCGCCCACCACCTGCCCGTCGGAGATGATGTAGAGCTTGTCGGCGATGCTCGAGGTCTCGTGGATGTCGTGGGAGACGACCAGATTCGTCGTACCCAGCGACAGGTTGAGGCTCTTGATGAGCGTCACCAAAACGCCCATGGAGATCGGATCCTGCCCCGTGAACGGCTCGTCGTACATCAGCAGGGCCGGATCCAGGGCAATGGCCCGTGCCAGTGCGACCCGGCGCGCCATGCCCCCGGAGAGCTCCGAGGGAAGCAGATCCCGGGCACCCCGGAGCCCGACCGCGTTGAGCTTGAGCAGCACCAGATCGCGGATGGTGTCTTCCGGGAGGTCGGTGTGCACCCGCAACGGGAACGCCACGTTCTCGTAGACGCTGAGATCGGTGAACAGGGCCGACGACTGGAACAGCATGCCCATGTCCTTGCGCAGCTCGAACAGCTCGTCCCGCGCCAGGCGACAGACGTCGTGGCCGTCCACCAGGACCTCGCCGGCATCCGGGCGCACCTGACCACCGATGATCCGGAGCAGCGTGGTCTTGCCGGTGCCGCTCGGCCCCATGATGCCGGTGATCCGCCCGCGGGGAATGGTCATGGACACGCCGTCGAAGACGCGGCGCTCGCCGCGGGCGAAGTACAGATCCCGTATTTCGATGTAATTGTCGTCGTCTGTCACACCGAACGCCACCTGGAACGCAACGCGCAACTATACCACCGGATGATGCCGAAACCTTGCCCGAGTCGCCATTCGGCAAGCTTGTTGGGCGGGCTGCGTTGCGTCTAAAGTGGGCGCCTTTCATTCGATCGGGAAGCGGCTCCGACCGGTCTCATATGTGGGTTCCCCTGCTCGCGCTCATCGCCGGATTCATTGCGCTCGTCTGGAGCGCGGACCGGTTTCTTTCCGGAGCCGCGAGCACCGCCAGCCACCTCGGCGTCTCCAAGCTGCTGATCGGGCTCACCGTGGTCTCCCTCGGCACGTCGGCGCCGGAGATCCTGGTCGCTCTGGCCGCCGCCCTCGAGGGCAACCCGATGCTGGCCGTGGGCAACGCGGTGGGCTCGAACATCGCCAACATCGGCCTGGTGCTCGGCATCACCGCGATGATCGCGCCCCTGCCATTTTCCAAGGGCGTGCTCCGCACCGAGCTGCCGTGGCTGCTGGGCGCCACGCTGCTCACCCTGATTCTGCTGTTCGACATGAAGCTGTCGATGCTCGACGGCGTGGTTCTGCTGCTCGGGCTCGCCTACATCCTCATGCGGCTGCTTCGCCATCAGGGCAGCGGCGCCGGCGTGAGCGAGGCCCTGGCGGAAGAGCTCGAGGAGCTGCCCGAGCTCTCCGTCGGCCGCGCCGTCACGTGGCTCGCCGTGGGGCTGGTGGTCCTGCTCGTCAGCGCGGAGGTGCTGGTCTGGGCCGCGGTGGAAGTGGCCCAGTGGCTGGGGGTGGGCGAGCTCATCATCGGGCTGACCATCGTGGCCGTGGGCACCAGCCTGCCCGAGCTCGCGGCCACCGTGGGCGCGGCGCTGAAAGGCCATACCGACATCGCCATCGGCAACGTCGTGGGCTCGAACATACTCAATCTCCTGGCGGTGCTCTCCGTTCCGGCGCTGGTCAGCGCCCCGGCCATCGACATCGAGGTACTGTGGCGCGACTCCGGGATGATGCTGGCTCTGACCCTGGCTCTTGCGCTGTTCGCCTATGCCATCGGTTCCCGGCCGGTGATCACGCGATTCGAGGGGGCCGTCATCCTGCTCGGCTGGATTGGCTACAATATCGTGCTGTTTCAACAGGTTCGGCTTCCCTGATGCAGTTTCCGGAACCGCTGCTCACCCGGGCGCGCGCCGTGACGCTCGTGAGCTTCGACGTCGACGGCGTGCTCACCGACGGCCGACTGCTCTACAGTGACCGCGGCGAGGAGATCAAGGCCTTTCACGTTCAGGACGGCAGCGCCATCAAGCTACTGCAACAGCACGGCATCAGCGTGGCCATCATCACCGGGCGCTCGTCGTCCGTGGTGCGGCGCCGGGCCGAGGAGCTCGGCATCGAGCACGTGCATCAGGCGGTGGCCGACAAGGCGGCAGCCATGCACGCCCTCATGGACCGGCTCGACGTGGGGCCGGACGCCGTCGCCCACGTGGGTGACGATCTCCCCGATCTCGAGCTGTTCGAGCTCGCCGGTCTCGCGATCGGGGTCCCCAACGGCCACCCCAGCGCCCTGGCACGGACACACTACGTGACCCGGCTGTCCGGCGGCGACGGGGTCGCGCGGGAGGTGTGCGAGCTGTTGCTGCGCGCGCAAGGTATCTGGCCGTACCATTGATGGCCGAACACCGGACCACGGCGCGGGCCGGCAGCAACCGAGTCTGGATCATGGCGGCCCTGGGCCTGGTGGCGGGCGGGGTGGCACTGCTCGTGATCGACCGCGACCGCCCGCGGGAAGTCGCGGAGGCGCCCGCATCCGACGGTGCGCCGGACGTTCACATGAAGGGTGCGGACATCACCCAGTTCCGCCCCGACGGCACCATCCACTACGAGCTCGCCGCGGCCGACATCCGGCATTTCCAGGAAGATGGTCGGACGCTGCTCACCGAACCGAACATGGCGCTGCATCGCACCGACGGCGCGCCGTGGACGGCCCGGGCGCGCAGCGGGTCTCTGCGCCGCGGCGCCGGCGCCGAAGAGCTGGTGATCCTGCGCGACGACGTGGTCCTGGAGCAGACGGGGGCGGCGCGGGACTCCGTGCGTCTCGACACCTCGTTTCTGAGGCTGTACCCGGAGCGGCAATACGCCGAGACCGACCGGGATGTTATCATCGCCGGCGACTTGGGCAGGACCACGGCGTCGGGTTTGGAAGGCGACCTGCGGGCCGGGTCGCTCGAGCTGTTCGCCGCGGACGGCGCGCCCGTGCACACCACCCTCACACCGGAGCAGTTCAAGTAGACGCACCATGAACGCGGCTTTCACCAGGGGCTCGAACACGGATTCCGCTCGGCCCGGCCGGCGCCGGAGCCCGGGGGCAGCCGCGTGGGCGCTCGCCCTGGCACTCCCCGCGCTTCCCGCATGGAGTTTGCCCGAAGACGCGGATCAGCCCATCGAGATTCAGGCCGAGCGGGCCGAGTACGATCAGGATTCCGCGACCGTCACCTATCTCGGCAACGTGGACGTGCAGCAGGGCACTATGCGGGTCACCGCCGACGAGATGACCGTCCACTACGAGGATCAGAAAGTGGTGCGGATCACCGCCCACGGCGGGCCGGCCAGCTATCGCCAGATGCTGGAGCCCCCCCGGGGCGAGGTGGAAGCCGACGCCACGGTGATCGTCTACCACACCCAGGAGGAACGCGTGGACCTGCGGGGCGACGCATACCTGAGCCAGGGCGGCAACGAAATGACCGGCGACCTGATCCACTACGACATCGTCGCCGGCCGGGCCCGGGCACAATCCGGCGAGCAGGGGCCGGTGCGGGTCACGGTGCAGCCCGACGGCGAGTCCGAAGAGCAGCCGTGACCCGTCTCTCGGCACAGGCTCTCCGCAAGGCGTACCGCACCAAGGTGGCCGTGGAAGATGTGAGCCTGCAGCTCTCCGGCGGCGAAATCGTCGGGCTTCTCGGCCCCAACGGCGCGGGCAAGACCACCACGTTCTACATGATCGTCGGGTTGATTCGCGCCGACGACGGCAAGATCTACTTGGGCGAGCAAGACGTCACCGACGCGCCCATGCATGTCCGCGCCCGGGCCGGAATCGGCTACCTGCCTCAGGAGGCCAGCGTTTTCCGCAAGCTATCTGCCGAGGACAACGTGCGAGCCATTCTCGAGCTGCGCCGCGACCTCGACCGCAGCGAGCAGCGGGAGCTCCTCGAAGCGCTGCTCGACGAGTTCAATCTCCAGGGCGTGCGCTCGAATCTCGGCGAGCGCCTGTCCGGCGGTGAGCGCCGCCGGGTGGAGATCGCGCGGGCACTGGCCACGGAGCCGGGGTTCATGCTGCTCGACGAGCCGTTCGCCGGGGTCGACCCGCTCTCCATAGCCGACATCAAGAAACAAACCCGGGCGCTGGCCGCACGCGGCATCGGCGTGCTCATCACCGACCACAACGTGCGCGACACGCTGGATATTTGCGACCGCGCATACATCGTGAATTCCGGTCGTATCATTGCAGATGGCGATCCTGGCACCATACTTGCCAACGAGACTGTTAGAAGCGTGTATCTGGGAGAAGGATTCAGGCTATAGCCCGGGGGCGCGGTCGCCGCGCGCCCGCCTTTGCGCAGTATGAAACAGACACTGTCTCTCAAGCTCGGCCAGCAGCTGACCATGACGCCTCAGCTGCAGCAGGCCATACGGCTACTGCAGCTCTCCAGCCTGGATCTTCAGCAGGAAATCCAAACCGCCCTGGAATCCAACCCGATGCTCGAGATCGACGAAGAGGTCGAGGAGTATACGGAAGAGGAGATCGCCGCCAGCGAACGGGAGCAGAGCGGCAAAGAGAACGACGAGGTACCGGAGACCGCCGCCGACGCCGGTGACGACGCCGGTGACGACGCCAGTGAGCGCGACCTGGCCGAATGGGACGATCCGATCCCCGATGACCTGCCCGTGGATACCCAGTGGGACGACATATACCAGGGCGGCTCCACGGTGAGCGGCCCGGCGGCCGAGGACGACTGGGATCTCGATTCCCGCAACAGTACTGCCGAGAGCCTGCAGGACCACCTGCGCTGGCAGCTCAATCTCACGCCCATGTCGGACCTCGACCGCACCATCGCCTTGTGCATCATCGACGCCATCGACTCGGACGGCATGCTCATGGCCGACGTCGAGGAAATCGCCGAGAGTCTCGGGCCGTTCGATGACGACAGCCCCCCCGTGGAAGCCGACGAGGTGGTCGCGGTCCTGAAATGCATCCAGCAATTCGATCCCACCGGCGTCGGCGCCCGCAGCCTGGCGGAGTGCCTGCTGCTGCAGCTCCAGCAGTTTCCCGAGGACACGCCGCGCATCGGCCAGGCACGGGAGCTGGTGCGGAACCATCTCGAGTTGCTAGCCAACCGGGATTTCGCCGCGCTCAAACGCAGGCTCAGGATCAGCGAGAACGACCTCGCCGAAGTCATCGGTCTGATTCAGTCCCTGAACCCGCGCCCGGGATCGAGCATCGCCTCGGAATCGCCGGAGTACGTCGTCCCCGATGTGCTCGTCACCCGGAGGAACGGGCGCTGGAGCGTGGAGCTGAACACGGAAGCCACCCCACGGCTGCGGATCAACGACACCTACGCGAGCCTGGTGAAGCGCGCGGACAACAGCTCCGACAACACGTATCTGCGGGACCACCTGCAGGAGGCGCGGTGGTTCCTGAAGAGCCTGCAGAGCCGCAACGAGACCCTGCTGAAGGTGGCCACCAAGATCGTCGAGCACCAGCGAGGCTTTCTCGAGTACGGCGAGGAGGCCATGAAACCGCTGGTTCTGCACGACATCGCCGAAGCGGTGGAGATGCACGAGTCCACCATCTCCCGGGTGACCAACCGCAAGTACATGCACACGCCCCGGGGCATTTTCGAGCTCAAGTACTTTTTCTCCAGCCACGTCTCCACCAGCTCCGGCGGCGAGGTCTCGAGCACCGCGATTCGCGCGCTCATCAAAAAGCTCACCGCCGAGGAAAATCCCCGCAAGCCATTGAGCGACAACAAAATCGCGGCAATACTTGCCCAACAGAACATCAACGTGGCCCGGCGCACCGTTGCGAAGTACCGGGAATCCATGGCGATTCCGCCGTCCAACGAACGCAAGCGGCTGGTGTGAATCACGACGACGGAGGAGGCGAATGCAGCTCAACATCACAGGCCATCACGTGGAGGTCACCGATGCGCTCAAGGCATACACGGCGGACAAGCTCGCCAAGCTCGAGCGCCATTTCGACCAGATCACCAACGTCCACGTGGTCCTGTCGGTCGAGAAGGTGAAACAACGCGCTGAAGCCACCGTTCACGTATCCGGCGCCGAGCTTTTCGCGGATGCGGACAGCGACGACATGTACGCCGCCATCGATCAACTGTCCGACAAGCTGGATCGCCAGCTACTCAAGCACAAGGAGAAGCTCGTCAGTCGTCATCACGGACGATAAATTCACCGGCGACTTTTCACGTTACATGGTAGACATCACCGACATTCTGACCCCGGCCAGCACCCGTGTCGGCGCGCAGGCCCAATCCCGCAAACGTGCCCTGGAGGTCGCCAGCGACCTCCTCGCCGCCACCTATCCGGAGCTTTCCGCCCGCGCCCTGTTCGACGAGCTCATGGGCCGCGAGCGCCTGGGCAGCACGGCGCTCGGCGACGGCGTGGCCATTCCCCATTGCCGGACCGAGTGTGACCGGATCCTCGGCGCCTTCCTGGCGCTGGACGAGCCGGTGGACTTCGACGCCCCGGACGGCCAGGGCGTCGACCTGCTCTTCGTGCTCGTGGTACCACCGGACGAGCCGAGCGCGCACCTGGAAGTGCTGGCCACCCTGGCCCGCATCTTCCAGAGCCCGGAGAACCGGCGGCATCTGCGCAACCAGAGCTCCGACCACGACCTCTACGAAGCACTGGTGGGGCTGGTCAGCAGCCAAGCGGCATGAAGCTGATCATCATCAGCGGACGCTCCGGGTCGGGCAAGACCACGGCGCTCCGTGCCCTGGAGGATGCCGGATACAACTGCATCGACAATTTTCCGGTCAATCTGCTTCAGTCCCTGGTTCACAACGCGCTCCGCGACCCGATGCAGCAGGACGTACACATCGCCGTGTGCATCGACGCCAGAAGCCGCGATCTCGAGCGCTTTCCCGAGATCCTGCTCTCCCTCGACCGCATGGACGTGGACTGTCAGGTCATCTACCTCGACGCGCTCTCCCCCACGCTGGTGAAGCGTTTCAGCGAAACCCGCCGGCGTCACCCGCTCACCGACGAGCAGACGGACCTGCTTCAGGCCATCGACGCCGAGCGCGAGGTGCTCGAGAGCATCTCCGACCTCGCCGACCTCAATATCGACACCACCACCCTGCGCGGGCATCAGCTCACGGACCTGATCGCCACCCGCGTCATCGGCAGCGCCCGCTCCGGACTGTCGCTGCTGTTCCGTTCGTTCGGCTACAAGTTCGGGGTACCCGTGGACGCCGACCTGGTGTTCGACATTCGCTGCCTGCCGAACCCGTACTGGGTGAACGACCTGCGCCCACTGACGGGGCTCGACGACGCCGTCGCCTCGTTCCTCGACTCGGACACGCTGGCTCAGCAGATGTACGAGGATCTCTGCGCGTTCCTGGAGCGCTGGCTGCCGCGCTTCGAGGACGACCATCGAACCTACATGACGGTTGCCATCGGCTGCACGGGCGGGCAGCATCGCAGCGTCTACATGGCCGAGAAGCTCGGCCTGCGCTTCGCGGGGCGCTTCGCCAGCGTGCTGGTGCGCCACCGTGAGCTCGATGGGACGGCGGCCCATCCCGTCGCCGCCGCAGGCGCGGTCTCCTGATCGCGATCCGCTCCGCGTAGGAGCGCCTCCGTTCGCGACACGCGCGGCTCCCGCGCCATCCGCGAGGACGCGGCGGCGGGCCCGCCGCATCAACCGCGACAGAAGACGAAGGACACCCGAGTGCCCCAGGAAAAGCTCACCATCGTCAACCCGCTGGGTCTGCACGCGCGGGCCGCCAGCAAGTTCGTGAACCTGGCCAAGGGGTTCGAAGCCGACGTGCGTCTCGCGAAGGACGGCACCGAGGCGGACGGCAAGAGCATCATGAGCGTGATGCTGCTCGCCGCACCGATGGGGAGCGAGGTCGAGCTCACCGTCTCCGGCGCCGACGAGGCGGAGGCGTTCGCCGCCCTCAAAGGCATGATCACGGACGGCTTCGGCGAGCTCGACTGAGCGACCCATGGAAGCGAAATCCGTCCAGGACCGGGTCAACGAGGTCATCGACTCCTTCGGTGCGGGCACCATAGAGGAGACCCGCTACCTCCTCGAATCCCTGCGCCCCCAGGAAGTGGCGAACCTGCTGGCCTCGAGCCCGCCGCGAATGCGCTGGGTGATCTGGGAGCTCCTCGACGAGGACGAGGAGAATCAGGTCCTGCAGTACCTCGGCGAGGACGTGCGCGCCGGCTTCCTGGAATCCATGGACACCTCCCAGCTCGTGGCCGCCGCCGACGAGCTGGAAACCGACGACTTCGCCGACATTCTCCAGCAGCTTCCGGACACGCTGTCGCGGGAAGTGCTCGCCGCCATGGATGCCAAGGATCGGGCGCGGGTGGAAGCGGTGCTCTCCTATCCCGTGGACAGCGCCGGCGGGTTGATGAACACCGACGCGATCACCGTGCAGCCCCGCCACGCAGTGGAGCTGGTGCTGCGCTATCTGCGGCTGCGCAAGGACCTGCCGGATCCCATGGATTCCCTCATCGTGGTGAACCGCCAGGATGAGTACCTGGGCGTGCTGCCGGTCTCCCGACTGCTCACCGCGGACCCTTCGGTGACCGTCCGGGAAATCATGGACAGCGATGCCGCCGCCGTGCACGTGGCCATGGGCGACTCCGAAGTCGCCCGCATCTTCACCGACCACGACCTGGTCTCCGCCCCGGTGGTGGATGACGAGGGACGCCTGCTCGGGCGCATCACCATCGACGACGTGGTGGACGTCATTCGCGCCGACGCCGAAGAGGCGCTGCGCGCCCCGGCCGGCCTCGACCTCGAGGAGGATCCGTTCGCGCCCATTTTCACCACGGTGCGCCGCCGTGCCATCTGGCTCGGCATCAACCTCCTCACCGCCTTTCTCGCCTCGGCCGTCATCAACCTGTTCGAGGAAACCATCGCCAAGGTGGTGGCCCTGGCCGTGCTGATGCCCATCGTCGCCAGCATGGGCGGCATCGCCGGCACCCAGACCCTGACCCTGGTCATCCGCGGCATCGCCCTCGGCCACATCGGCCGCGCCAATCTCGGCTATCTGCTGAATCGCGAGTTCCTGGTGGCGGCCATGAACGGCCTGCTGCTGGCCGGGGTCGTCGCCGCCGCGGCCGCGTTCGCCTTTCAGGACGTGGTGCTCGGCGCCGTCATCGCCGTAGCCATGGTGATCAATCTCATCATCGCCGGCGTCGCCGGCGCCCTGCTGCCCACACTGCTGCGCTCGCTGCGGATCGACCCGGCACTGGCGGGCGGCGTGGTGCTGACTACGATCACCGACGTGGCTGGATTCTTCGTGTTCCTGGGGCTGGCGACCATCGCGTACGCATGACGTAGCTGTCAGCGATCAGCCGGATGCTCCCACGCACGTCTGTCGCGGACTCAACTGCCCACGCCGCACGCTCGCCTACCGTTTCACGCCCCGAAGCCGGGAAAGCCTTCCGGCTGAATGCCGACAGCTGACGGCTGAAGGCTGATTGGCTGAGCGCTGACGACTATTCCCCCGCCACCGTCATGGCTCCGATCAGCAGACTCGGCGTACGGATGTTGCCGCGCTGGTCCAGGTCGTCCCCGACCAGCTCCAGGCCGCGGTACATGTCCTTGAGATTGCCGGCGATGGTGATCTCCTCTACCGGGTACGCGATTTCGCCGTTCTCGATCCAGTAGCCGGACGCGCCGCGGGAATAGTCGCCGGTGACGGCGTTCACGCCCTGGCCCATGAGTTCGGTGACCAGCAGCCCGCGGTTCATGGTGCGGAGGATCTCCGGCACCGGGCGGGTCTCGCCGCTGACGGTCAGGTTGAACACGCCGCCGGCGTTGCCCGTGGACTGCATGCCGAGGCGCCGCGCGGTGTACGCCGAAAGCAGATAGTGCGCGGCCACACCGTCGGCGACGAAGGCCTTGGGACGGGTCGCGACCCCATCGCTGTCGAAAGCCGCGCTGCCCACGCGTCCCGGAAGGTGGGGCTCTTCGACGAGGTTGAGGTGATCGGCGGCCACCGGCTGGTTCAGGGCATCCAGAAGGAAGCTGGCTTTGCGGTACTGCGCCCCACCGGATAGGGCCCCCAGCAAGTGCCCTATCAGTCCCGTGGCCACCTCTGGTGCGAACAGCACCGGAAAGCGGCCGGTCTGAACCCGACGCGGCGACAGCCGCCCCACGGCACGCTGCGCCGCGCGCTCGCCCACGGCCTTGGCGCTCTCGAGACCGGTGCGGTCGCGCGCCACGGTGTACCAATGATCCCGCTGCATGCCCGCGCCGTCCTCGGCGATCACCATGCAGCTCAAGCCGTGGCGGGTGCCGAGGTGGGAACCCAGGAAACCGTGGCTGTTGCCATACACCCGGCACGCCTGCTGGGTGCTCACGTGAGCGCCTTCCGAGTTCACCACCCGGGGATCGTGCTCGAAGGCGCTCTGCTCGCACTCGAGCGCCAGGCCCTCGGCTTCCGCCGCGTCGAGCTGCCACGGATGAAACAGATCGAGCTCGGGGTACGACCAGGCCATGAGCTCGGCGTCCGCCAGACCGTTGCAGGGGTCCTCCTGCGTGAAGCGCGCGACGTTGGCCGCGGCGCGCACGGTTTCGCGGATCGCATCACGGCTGCTGTCCGAGGTGCTCGCGGATCCCTTGCGGGCACCGAAGTACACGGTGATGCCGAAGCCGCGGTCCTGGTTGAACTCCAGGGTTTCCAGCTCGCCCTTGCGGACGGTCACCGAAAGCCCGGTATCCGCGCTCACTGAGACTTCCGCCGCGCTGGCGCCCTGGCGGCTCGCCTCGTCGAGGATGTCGCGGACCAGCTCGCGCAGCTCCGACTCGGTCTCGCGCAGATCCACTGCGGCCGGGGCAACCGCGCCCTGGGGTCGTGTGTCGATGTTCTTAGCCATGGGCCTCCACCGTAGAGCTCTGAATTTTTCCCCGCCTTCCGTTACGCTGCCGCCAATGAGCAAGTTCAAGCGCGAGACCGACGAGCACGTCAGCAAATCGGAGCGCAAACGCCAGGCGCACCGTCTCCAGGCGCTCGGCCGCGAGCTCACGGAGCTCGAGCCCGCCGAGCTCGAGGCGCTGCCGCTGTCCGATGCGCTGCGCGCCGCCGTGGCGGATCATCGGCGGTTTCCGTCCAAAGAGGCGCGCCGGCGTCAGCTTCAGTTCATCGGCCGGCTCATGCGCGAGGAGGACACCGCGGCGCTGCAGGACGCCCTGGAGGCGCTGCGCGGCCGGTCGGCGCGGGCGCGTTACGAGTTTCACCTGCTCGAGCGCTGGCGCGACCGGCTGCTCGAAGAACCCGACGCCCTCACCGCGTTTCTCGCGGAGCATCCGGGCACCGATACGCAGCAGCTCCGCCACCGCATTCAGCAGGTCCACAAGGCGCGAACCGCGGAACAGCACCGAACCGCCTACCGCGCCCTGTTCAGGTTCCTCAGGGAGACCCTTCACGCGGTCTGAGTGCCTCCCACCGTCACTTCGTCGATCCTGAGCGTCGGCTGCCCCACGCCCACCGGCACGCTCTGGCCGTCTTTGCCGCACACGCCGATCCCATGGTCGAGAGCGAGGTCGTTGCCGACCATGGAAACCCGCGTCATCACTTCCGGGCCATTGCCGATGAGGGTGGCGCCGCGGATGGGGCGGGTGACCTTGCCACCCTCGATCAGATACGCCTCGGTAGCGGAGAACACGAAGCGTCCCGAGGTGATGTCCACCTGCCCGCCGCCGAAGTTGACCGCGTACACGCCGCGGTCGACGCTGGCGATGATTTCCGCGGGATCGTGGGGGCCGGGACGCATGAACGTGTTGGTCATCCGCGGCATGGGCAGGTGCGCGTAGCTCTGCCGGCGGCCGTTGCCGGTGGCGCGGGCGCCCATCAGCCGGGCGTTCTGCTTGTCCTGCATGTAGCCTTTGAGAATGCCGTTCTCGATGAGGACGCTCTCGCCGGTCGGCGTCCCTTCGTCGTCCACGGTGAGCGAGCCGCGCCGGTCGGCCAGGCTGCCGTCGTCCACCACAGTGCACAGCTCCGACGCCACCTGCTCGCCGATCCGGCCGGCGAAGGCCGAGCTGCCCTTGCGGTTGAAGTCCCCTTCGAGGCCGTGGCCCACCGCCTCGTGCAGCAAGACGCCCGGCCAACCCGGCCCGAGCACCACCGGCATGGCCCCCGCGGGGGCGTCCTCGGCCTCGAGGTTCACCAGCGCCATGCGCACGGCTTCCCGCGCCAGGTCGAGGCCGGAATCGGGCCCGGAGTCGAGCAGGTTATCGAGCCCCACGCGCCCGCCGGCGCCGGCGGAGCCCCGCTCGCGGCGGCCGTTCTCCTCGACGATCACCGACACGTCCATGCGCACCAGCGGCCGCACGTCCGCCGCCAGGGTGCCGTCCGACGCCATGACCAACACGGATTCGTGACTGGCGGCGAGGCGCACGTTCACTTCCCTGACCCGCGAATCACGGCGCCGGGCCTCGGCGTCGACCGCGCGCAGCAGCGCCACCTTGTCCGCCTCGGGCACGCTGGCGATGGGATCCACGTCGCCGTAACGCGGCGCCGCCGCCACCGGCTGCCACGCGCGGGTGCGCAGTTCCTGGCCGCTGCGGGCGATGGATCGCGCGGCCTCGGTGGCGCTGGTGAGGGCCGGCAGCAGGATGTCCTCCACATAGGCGAACCCGGTTTTCTCGCCGCTGACCGCCCGGACCCCGACGCCGCGGTCGACGTTGTAGCTGCCGTCCTTGACGATGCCGTCCTCGAGCGCCCAGGCCTCGGAGCGCTGGTGCTGGAAGAACAGCTCGCCCACGTCGATGGCACGCCCGGCAAGCCGGTGCATCATCTGCTCCACGTCGTTCTGCTCGATACCGGCCGGGGCCCAGAGCTGGGCCTGGGCCTGCGTCAACACGTCACTCATCTCGTTCCTCGCCTTGCTGCTCCGCGTTCGGGAGCGATTGCTGCTCGGTCCGCTCCTGGTCCTGCGGTGCCGACGCGTCCACGTCGAGGGCCGCCGGCGAATCCGGCGAGCCCAGGTCGAAAACGCTGATCAGTTCCACGTCGGGGTCGTCCAAGGTACCACCGATGCGATAATTGGCGCTGCTGAATTGCTCCAGGGGCTTGCGCAGGACGCGCTCGCCCACGAGCACCGAGAGCCCCGCCAGCGGATTGGCCAGCGCGACGTACGCAGCATACCAGGGAACACCGCGGCTCACCGGCAGGGTGACCAGCATTTCGTTGCGCAGACGTTGATTGCGCAGGTCGACCGAGCCGGTGAGGCGAAAGCTGCTGCCGGTTCCGCTGACCCGGACCGGCTCCACCAGTTGCAGATCCCCCTCGTCCAGCGCGACGACTCCGTCGATCTCCTCGAAGCTCACGCCGCGCCCGAACACGTCGGAGAAGTTCAGACTCATGCGCTTGGCGATGGCCGTGAAGTTCAGCAGGCTGACGATGCGCAAGGCGCCGCTCCCCGACTCCACATCCAGAAAACGGCCGTTCTCGGAGCGAATCCGCCCGCGGCCACGCAGAGCCAGCAGGTCGACGGCGGCGGGAGACCCGGACCACTCGAACTCCCCCTGCAGCGACGCCGACTCCGTCTCGACGTTCGGCGCATAGCCCCAGCGGGGCAGCACGTCCGCGAGATCCGCCACCGACAACTCACCCTGGAACCGGGTGAGGTTCTCCCCTCCCCGCCACGTCAGGCCCTCCGGCGCGTCGATCGCGACCCCGCGGACGTCGGCCTTGAGCTCGCGCAGGTGCAGATCGGTGCCATCCGGACGCATGCGGAACTGCCAGCTGCCGTAGTCCTCCGCACCCACGGTGAACCGTTCGATGCGGACATCGGCCACGGGGAGGGGCGCGATCACGTCCGGAGCGAGCGCGGCATCCGCGCCGTCGTTCATCCGCCCCGGAGGCACGTTCAGCGTTTCCAGCGACACCTGCAGCGGCGCACCGCCCTGCCGGCGCACCAGCCCCGACGCCTCGGCGCTCGTGAACCCGACGTCGAAGCCGTCGGCCGTGACTTCACCATCCACCACGGCGGCGTTGAGAACGTGCTCACCCAGCGCGATGGACTCCGCCTCCACGGCATCGAGACGCAGCGGCAGCGGCGGTGCGCCGGCGCCGCCGTCGGCGGCATCCCCCGCTGGAAGCACGTCGCCCAGGGCGACGTCGCCCACCCGGCCGGTCAGCACCAGTTCCTCGCCCACCTCGGCCTCGCCGGCCGGATCGGCGCCGAAGCCTACGGCCCCCTTTTGCAGTTCCTCGTCGACATGCAGCCAGGCCCGGATGTCCCGGAACGCCATGCGCAGTTCCCTGTGGTCCGGCAGGAAGCGCACCCGCGCCGTCAGCGGCTCGTCCCGGCTGGCGGGCTTGCCGTAGCCACCGGGCAACTCCAGGGCGACGCCGTCGAGCCGCGACGACACCAGCAGCTCGGTGCTGGCGGTATCGCCCACGGCAATACCGAGGTCCGCTTCATAGGCGAAAGACCCTTGCGCCAGCTTCGAATCCGGCAGGTCCAGCATGGCCCAGACGTCCTCCGGCCGGGCCCGTCCGTCGAGATACAGATGCACCCGATCCTCGGCGGAGTGGGCGCCGATGGTCACCGGCTCGCCGAACAGCCGTCCGGAGATGCCGCTCGCGTTCAACTCATGGGGATAGCGATAGCGGAAGCGGCCGTCCAGGTCGGCCAGCGCCAGCCGATAGCCGGGCAAATCGAGATCCACCCCCTCGAACTCCGAGCGCAGGCGCACCTCCGGCCGCCGCTCGGCGCTGCCGAACGGAACGCGCAGCTCGCCGGATACCCGCAGGGGGCCCCGCGCCTGCCAATCCGGGCGAACGAAAGCGAGGGTATCGGCGAGCGGGCTGGCGCGCAGGAACGCCAGCGCGTCGCCGGCGTCCCCCGCCGCATCGAGCGCCACCTCGGCCACGCCATTGCGCACGTGAACCCGAGAGCCGCCGAGGTCGACGCCGCCGCTCCGACCGCCTGTGAGCGCCACGTCCACCACCGACCCGGCGATCGCCAGGGAGCCCGCCAGCCCCGCCACCTCGGGCCACTCCGGATGGTAGCGCACCCGGGCGTCGCGCACTTCGGCGGCGAGCTCGAGCCGGCGCCCGAGCTCGCCCGGGCGCTCGCGAAACTGCCCCTGATAGGCCATGCGCGGCGCAAGCAGGGTACCGTCCCTGGGGCCGGACTCGAGCCAGTTCCGCAACCGGGCTGGCATCTTCCGGGGCAGGAAGTCCCGGGCCCGAGCCACCGGCACCCGGTCCGCGTCGAGCAGCAGCGCCAGCCGCTGACCGGTGCGCTCCAGCGGGCGCGACACGGCGAAATTGGCCGCCATCCGGCTACCCAGAGCATCGGCCCGCACGTTGAGACCGCGCACCCCGAAGTAGCCGCGCTCGAACCAGAGCTGGACGATGCCCTGGGCGTACGGCACCTCCCAGCGGCCATCGAACACGTTCGGAAAGGCGACCTGCATGTCCTGGCTGTTGAGGTTGAGCTGCAAACCCTGCCCGTAACCGAACAACTCTCCCCCGGCGTTGTGCACCGTGGGCACGCCCTTGTAGCCGTCGAGGGCCAGGCCATCCAGCGTCAGCGCGTAGCCGGTACCGCCGCCGAAGCGGTGGAACGCCCGCAGGTTGTGCGCCCGCCCGCGCACGTCCAGATGGGCGAGCCAGCGCCGCGCCGGCCCGACCCCGGCGAGGGCGCGCTGCAGGAACTCTGCCGCCCGGGTCAGATCGAGGCTCGGCATCCACAGCGACACGCCCTCCGGATCCGCGGACACCGCCATATCCGGCAGCCTCCACCTCGCCTCGCCACTGCGCATGTGCCATTCCCGCACCGCACCCCGGTGCCGATCCCCGTCGCCGCGCACCGCCCCCTCGAGCCGGGTCGCCAGGGGCGCGTCTCCCGGAAGCGCGAACTGCTCGGCGGCGAGCTGCAAGGTCCCGGCGGACTCGCCGCGCGCCTGGTCCCAGCGCAACCGCAGATCCGCGAGCCGCAGAGCGGAGGGGCCGAGCAGCGCCTCCGGCAGCACAAACCCCGTGCCTTTGACCCGCACGTGCCGCTCGGGCTGACGAAACGGCCACAGGGCAGGCTCCACCTGCAGATCCACCCCCAGCTCGCACCCCGCCTCGCAGGCCCCCCCCCGGTTCCGGAGCCCGAGCCTGTGCCGGTGGCGGCCATCGCGGTTGAGCCCCAGATAGTCGAAGGCGATCTCCGCCGGCTCCACCCCGTCTCGCGCAAGCGTCGCCACCCCCGCCACGTCGAGCTGATCGCTGTGGGCGACGAACCGGCGCGGGTCGAGCTCTCCCGAAGGCAGCGCCCCGCCGGCCAGCCGCCATGGCTCGCCCGCCGATTTCTCCAGGCGCAGGCGGGCGTCGTCGACTTCCAGCCGGCGCGCCAGCCAGGAGCCGCGCAGAACGCTCTCGATCATATCGAGCTCCACGGTGAACCCCACCAGATGGCCCGCGGGCAGCTCGACACGATCGACGTGTACCACGGGGTTGAGCCGTCGCCAGTCACCGGACAGCCCGTGGAGCCGGACGTCCCGCGCGGCGAGGTAGCGGTTGATCGCCGGCTCGAACTGCTCGAGCAGGACGAAGGTCACCCGCCCCACGACCTCGAAGGACGCCACCACGAGCGCCCCCAGGGTGAGCAACACCAGCAGAGGTCTTAGCAGCCGACGATACAAAAAGCCCATACCTTACGCGTGAACGCTATATAGACCCCTGGCGGCGGCGCGGATTCCCCACCCGCTCCCCGGCCGTCACGACGCCCGGGGCGTACTCTGGACGAGCACCACGTCGAACTCACCAGGCCCGTAGCTGGGCTCCACCTGGATGCGCACGTCGCGTCCGATCTCTCTCGACAACGTCGCGAGTTGCTCCGCATCCTCGTCCAGGAGCCGGTCCACCACGGCCTCGGTGGCCCGGATCAGGTACTCGACGGCGCCCTCGCCGTCCGCCTCGGGGCGAGCGCAACGGGCACGGGCATCCTGCAGGATGGCACGAAAGACCTCGATGCAGGTGGTCTGCGGCGTCTTCACCACGCCGAGGCCGCGACACTCGGCGCACGGCTCGCACACCTGCTGCACCAGCGACTCGCGCGTGCGCTTGCGGCTCATCTGCACGAGCCCGAGCGATGAGAACCCCTCCACCCGGATCCGCGCCGGGTCCGCCTCGCACGCCTTCTCCAGAACCCGGAGAACCTGCCGGCGATGCTCGTCGTCCTCCATGTCGATGAAATCCACGACGATGATGCCGCCGAGGTTGCGCAGGCGGAGCTGGCGCGGAATCACCTGGGCCGCCTCGAGGTTCGTGCGGAATACCGTATCCTCGAGGTTGCTCGCCCCGAGAAAGCCGCCGGTGTTCACGTCGATGGTGATCATCGCCTCGGTCTGCTCGACGATCAGGTGCCCGCCCGATTTGAGCGGCACCCGCTTGGCCAGGGCGCGGGTGAGCTCCTCCTCGACACCGAACCGCTCGAACAGAGGCCTCGGCTCGTCGTAGAGCTGCACCCGCTCCGTGGTTTCCGGCAGGAAGTCGTGGACGAAATCCCGCACCCGCTCGAAGGTTTCCCGGTGGTCGATGAGGATCCGCGACAGGCGCGGCCCGGCGAGGTCGCGCACGACCCGGATGTGCAGCGGGATCTCCTGGTACACCAGGCCCGGGCAGCCCACCTGCCGCTTCTTCTCGACGATGCGATCCCACATGCGCGAGAGCACCCGCACCTCGGTGTCGATCACCTCGGCGCTCGCGCCGTCGGCGGCGGTGCGGGCGATGAAACCCATGTCGACGCCCTGCGCCCGGCGGCGCGCGTCGATCAGCTCCCTGAGCCGGACCCGCTCCGCTTCCTCCTCGATTCGCTGCGAGATCCCGATGTGGCCGTTGAACGGCATCAGCACGATGTAGCGCGAGGCGACGGCGAGCTGGGTGGTGAGACGCGCGCCTTTACCGGCGATGGGATCCTTCGCCACCTGCACCATGAGCTGCTGGCCGTCGTGCAGCAGCGCGCGAATGTCGGCACTGCGAGCCGGCCCTTCGCCGAGCATGAGCCGCGGCCCCTCGATGTCGCGTGCATGGAGAAAGCCGGGCCGGTCGAGGCCGATGTCGACGAACGCCGCCTGCATCCCCGGAACGATGCGGTTCACCCTGCCGAGATAGATGTTGCCGGTGAGGCTGTAGCCCTCCGCCCGCGCCAAGTGCACTTCCTGGACGGTGCCGCCCGCGAGCAGGGCGACTCGGGTCTCGAAATCGTTGACGTTGATCAGGAGCTCTTCAGTCATGCGTACGCTCGCGCCACGTGTTCACGCCGAGCTCGCGCAGGAGCTCTTCGGTCTCTGCCAGCGGCAGCCCCACCACGGCGCTGTAGCTCCCCCGTATGCTTTCGGCAAATATACCGCCAATTCCCTGAATGCCATAACCGCCGGCTTTGTCCACGGGTTCGCCGGTGCGCCAGTAGGCCTCTGCCTCCCAGCGCTCGATGCGGCGGAAACGCACCTCGGTGACCACGCTCCGGCTGACGGTGCGCACACCGTCGCTGGCCGCGATTCCGGTCATCACTCGGTGACTGCGACCGGACAGCGCGCACAGCGTGGTGATCGCGTCCTCGGCATCCACCGGCTTGCCCAGCACCCGGTCGTCCAGGATCACTGCGGTATCGGCGCCCAGGGCCACGACCCCGCCCGCGCCGGCCGCCGCCCATGCCTTGCGCCGCGCCAGTCGGACGACGTATGCCTCAGGCCCCTCGCCCGGGCGAACGGACTCGTCCACGTCCATGGCCCGGACCTCGAAAGACAGACCCATTCGCCGCAACAGCTCGGCGCGCCGTGGCGATCGCGACGCGAGAACGAGCCGCACCATGGTCACAACACCCGGTAGCGCACGCGCAGCCGCGTGAGCAGCACGGCCAGAAACGGCCAGACGAGAAAGCTGGTGAAAGCGGGCACCATCGCCGCCCAGTTCCAGGGGCGCCCCGCCACCCCGTTCAACACCAGGGACCGGAATACTTCGGCACCCAGCACCAGCAGGAACGCCACCGCGCCCTGCTGAGCCACCGAATACATCTGCAGACGCTCGTAGAAGCGCCAGGCCACGTAGGTGATTCCGGCGAGCACGACGCCGTTGAGACCCAGCGGATCGGCCTGCAGCACGTCCACCAG